>JADHQG010000070.1 GCA_016778045.1 Luminiphilus sp.
CAAGCGCGGGTATGTGCCGACATCCGCGGTCATTCCAATGGCGGTCTCGTGGATTGAGAAGAAGGCGTCCTTGGTGGCATAGCAGCAATCACACGCCGTGATGAAATCCATGGCGCCACCGACCGCAGCCCCCTGAATAGCCACTAAAACGGGCATGCGTGCTTCCTCCAGACAAGTGAAGGCACTCTGGAGCGCCATGCAGTGATGGCGGAACGCCTCCGCTCCGATGCTGGGGTTCGTGCCCGCGGGGCTGTCTAATCCGCCGTCGGTGAATACCGAAATGTCCATTCCCGAGGAGAAGTGCTTGCCCTCTGCAGAGATAACCAGCACGCGCGCAGAGGCATCTCTTGATAAGGTGTTTACTGCGGCTGGAAGCTCTGTCCAGAAAGACGGAATCATCGAGTTCGCTTTCTCGGGACGATTCAACCGGATGTGGGCGATGCCGTTGGCAACCTCTAGTTCGAAACATTCGTAGCTCATTGATTGTTGCTCCCTGTGATCTTTATATGATTCCCAGTCCCCTCAAAATAGAGCAGCGCTGTCCTTATTGACAGGCTTTGGTTAGTGGGCTCTGCCAGGGGTGACTGCACGAGAAACTTGCAGCCACGCCTCTCTGCATCCTGCGAACCGAGACTAAAGTGACCGACCTCCAGTCTCCTCCAACTGAGACAAGGACCACAGGGTGAGGCTAGCAGCCAACAGAATGTAGAGCGACACGTAAAAGATACCCAGCTCGGTCCACAATAAGACAGCAATAGTGGGCGCCAATGCACCGCCCAAAATCGCCCCAATCTGATACCCCAGCGAGGCACCTGAGTAGCGTACTTCTGTCGAAAAAAGCTCAGTGAAATAAGCGGCTTGCGGGCCATACTGCATGCCCAGAAAGATCATGCCGACCGTCACAGCCAGCGTGATCATCAAAGGACTACCGGTATCGATCAGTGGGAACAGTGCAAAACCCCAGACGCCCGTCAAAATGGCACCCCAGCGATAAATCTGCTTCCGTCCCACCCGATCTGACATGCCAGAAAAGTAAAACAGCGCGGGGACCATCGCCGCGGCAGCGATCAATACCGACGTCAGCATTTCGTCCCGAGTCAGTTCAACCGACGGCGAATTCAACCCATAGGCGATGACGAACGCGATCAAAATATAAAAGGTGACCTGAACGGAGAGAAATGCACCGGCAGCGAGCATGATGCGCCGGGGATAGCGGCGGATGGCCTCCAGTACGGGCGATTTTGGCACTGCTGCCTGCTCGCCCGCTTCCGCCTGCGAGGCCTTGAGTGCCTTGAACGCCTCGGTGTCCTCCATGCGCAACTGCACATAAAGCGAGATACCGATGAGGACAATGCTGGCAATAAAGGGCAGCCGCCAGCCCCACTGAACAAATGCCTCATCGCTCATGGAGGTGCTCACGGCCAAAAACGCGAGATTCGCCAGGATGACTCCCACCGCAGCACCCGACTGCGCATAGGCGCCATACCAACCGCGCTTGTCACTCGGTGCACTTTCAGTCACCAACAGCATGGCACCGCCCCACTGCCCGCCCACGGCAAGCCCTTGTACAAAGCGCAACGCAACCAGCATCAGCGGCGCGGCAATGCCTATCGACTCATAGGTGGGCAAGAGCCCAATGAGCGTTGTGGCCACGCCCATCATCATGAGCGCAATCACCAACGTGCGCTTGCGGCCCACCTGATCCCCAAAGTGGCCGAACACCACCCCACCCAGAGGTCGGGCAATGAAGCCCACCGCAAAGGTGCTGAAAGAAATGATGAGCAGCACCATGGGCGGCAAATCCTGAGGGAAAAACGCCTTGGGGAAGATCACGGCAGCCGCCGTGCCATAGAGAAAGAAGTCGTACCACTCAATGCTGGTCCCAGCGAGCGAGGTCAGCGCCACACGACGCATGTTTTGCTGCTGGGTTGGCTCTGCGGACATCCTGATTACTCGTTATTGTTGTGCGAGATACAAAGCTAACATGACCCAAGACCCATCGCTCGTATACCTGTCGCTACACGCAGAGCTATGGTGCAATGCGAGCCGCCGGACGTCATCTGAGCCGAACCCGAGAGCTGTGAATCCCCACCATGAATAGTCTTGAAACATTTGCTCAACAATTCGCCGATACCGTGTGGGGCACTCCGCTCGTCATATTGCTTCTTGGCGGCGGTTTGTTCTTCTTTTTCATCTCGCGCGCCACTCCCTATCGACACATGGGCCACGGCATTGCTGTTCTACTTGGGCGCTATGACACCCCTGATGCTGCAGGTGAGATCTCGCACAAACAGGCCTTGGCCGCGGCGCTTTCTAACACCATGGGGCTGGGCAATATCGCGGGCGTGGCGCTCGCCATTGTCGCCGGCGGCCCGGGGGCAGTGTTCTGGATGTGGGTCTCGGCGATTGTCGGCATCGCGACGAAGTTCTTTACCTGCTCGCTCGGTGTCATGTACCGGGGCAAAGACTCACTGGGCAATCTGCAAGGCGGCCCGATGTATGTGATTCGCGAGGCACTTCCCAAACCTTGTTACCCGCTGGCCGTGTTGTTCGCTTTGGCTGGTCTGATCGGCACACTGCCGATGTTTCAGGCCAATCAACTCACCGCACTCATTCAGGATACTGCGTTCGGTGGCAACGCCCCGGCCTGGGCTCCGCTATTAATCGGCGTGTCGCTGGCCGGCGTCGTTGGCAGCGTGATCTTCGGCGGCCTGCCACGGGTGGCGAATGTGGCGATCGCGCTGCTACCCACCATGGTGATCGTTTACCTGCTCATGACGGGTTGGGTCGTCATCAATCATCTAGATGCCGTACCCAGCATATTGTTGAGCATTGTTAGCGAAGCCCTGACACCGACTGCCGTCGGTGGCGGATTTCTGGGCGTCATGCTCATCGGCATTAGTCGCGGGGCGTTCTCGAATGAGGCGGGAGTAGGCACCGAAGTGATGGCCCATGGCGCGGCGAAAACCCATGAGCCGATTCGCGAGGGCATGCTCGCCACGCTGGGTCCGGTGTTTGATACCTTGATCGTCTGCACCTGCACCGCGATCGTTATTTTACTATCCGGTAATTGGCAGCAGCCCGGTGAACTCTCGGGCATCACCCTGACCGCTGATGCCTTTCAGAACGAAATGGGCGGACTGGGCCTCGCGTTACTCGGGTTTGTCGCACTCATTCTGAGCACCACCACCATGTTTACCGGCTGGTACTACGGTGCCAAATGTTTTGGATTTTTAGTCGGTGCGCAGTGGCAACCCTACTTTCGCTGGTTCTTTGTCCTCGCGGTCATATTCGGCGCGACGGTGAGTATTGATGTGGTGTTCAACCTGATCTCAGCGAGCTATGGGCTGATGGCCATCCCCACCATGATCAGCTCTATCGTGCTGGCCCCGAAAGTGGCCGCCGCGAGCCGAGATTATTTCGCGGCGCTCTCCAAGGGGGCTTGAGCATCGGATACAGCCGCAACCTTCGCGTCGCTGGCTGGCAACTTGAGGACCAGTAGCGCGTTGCCGGGCATCTTGCCGGCAAAGGCGTAGCCTGAGTTCAATATCAGGCGATCACCAACAATGAGCGGTGCCTGGCCGCCACCGATCGAGCCGCCCTGAGCCATGCGACCATCGACCGCAGTGAACGGTTGAGTGGTATCAAACTCCCACAGCACCGCTCCGCTGTCGATATCAAACGCCCTCAACCACCCTTCATTCGAGCCTGCCAGCACGTAATCGCTTGTTACCGAAATCGCCGCCGAATAGCCGGGATAGCAGCCCGGCCTGCCAAGACACACGTCCTCGCTCGCCGGCGCTTGCCAAACATACTCACCGTTATCCACATTCAGCGCATAGACTCCGGGGCGCGCCGGCTCGTCGTAATCACGACCATCTGGCGCATCACTGATTGGCACGAAGACCTTGCCATCATACGCCGCAAGACCAAAATTGACGCCGGCCACCACACCACCCCGGCCAATCTTGGTCTTCCAGAGCGACTCGCCGGTCTCAGCCAGCATCGCTGCAACAACCCCGCCTTTGTCTCCTGCGAGAATGATCCGCCTGCCCTGCGAATCTTCACTGATTACCGGCCCGGCGCCGTAGTCATAGTCGGGGCCGTTATCCTCGGGGCAATTTACAGGATCGACGTTCTCGCAGGACCCATTCCAGACATCACCAAAGCGCGCCTGACGCACCCAGACCGTGCGCCCAGTGGCTTTATCCAGCGCGATGATGGCGTCGCTGGTCTCAGACCCTTCACCCGAGTAATCATCGCCGGTGGCGATGTAAAGGTGCTCCGCATCCATTGCCATGCCAGCCCAGATCGGTACACCACTGGGGCCATACTGAGGCGTGCCCGCGGCGTTGACGCCGCGCTGTTCCGCCGGGGGAATGAAATGCCGACGCCACAGTTCTTCGCCAGACTTGGCATCGAGCGCCACGATCGATCCTCTAAAGGAACAACAGGGGTAACCGGCGGCGATCGCCGCGCCCTCCTCTAACGACGAGACCGGTACATAAAGTACGCCCTCAGATAATTCAGCAGCGGCCGTCAGCGTGGCGGCACTGTGATCTTCAATACGCTTTTTCCATCGCAACTCACCGGTGAGTGCCGACACCGCGTATTGATTGCCCGTCAGATCGCCAAAAAAGAGGAGTGGATCAACGGATTTTTCAGCGGCGTCCCAGGGCTCGAGCGTCAGTCCGTTGCGCACCTCACTCGATGCCTGAAATTGCCAGCGGGTGCAGCCAGTCTCCATGTCGAAGGCATACACCAGCCCACTCTGACTGCCCACGAACAGGGCGTCCGCACCGAATGCGGGTTGCGAGCGCGCCCGCGTCGCATCCGGGTAGGCAAAGGCCCAGTCCAACTCTAATGAAGCAATATTCTTCCCGGTGACGCGCGCCACCGAGGGCGACATGTAATGGCTGGCCCCAGCCTCCAGTCCCCAATGCTGAAACACCGGCGTTTGAGACAAATCAAACTCATTGGCGGCACCCTCACAGGCAATGCCCGCCTCAGCGGTGTTCGTCTCGGTGATTTTGCGCTCGGCGATGTACTCAGCTACCGCGGTTTTCTGCTCAAGCGACAAGTCAGCTGCCACTTCGCGCATTGGGCCGTCAACCATGGCCGCGAGTAATGTGCTGGGCGATACGTTTTCCAGCACGTAACGCTGCGGGGCGCGCACCATATTGCCGTCGTGGCAAGCCGCGCAGTGTTGAGCATAGAGTGCACCACCCACTGCCTTGGTTTCAGGGTCCAGCGGCACTGTGACTTCCTGATAGGCGGCCGAATTGGGCGCCTCCACGTTAGCATAAGCAGACATCGCCGAGCTCAAGGTCAATAGCATCGCAAGCCCGATCGCCGACCTAAAGCCGGCCGATAGGGTTCGCCCTTTCTGTTCGTGTTCAAAGCTCATCATATGCACTGCCGCAAAAAGATCGGAGGATCAGCCCGCCGTCTGCCAGAACGCGTAAACCGGGTCGCCCTTGCCCCGCTCACCCTTCACCATGTCCTCAAACATGCCCAGCCCCATCAGATCTTTGGAATCGGCAGAGGTCGTCCAGTCCATCACAAAGGTCCTATGGCTGATTTTCCACTCACCGCTGCGGCGCTCATAACGATCAATATAGCGCCCGCCGGTCATCACATCCCGAGGTGAGTCACCCTTGGTGCCCTGAAAAGCCACCACGTAACTCTCTCCCACGGCATTGTCGCCATCAATGTCGATCCAGTGATTCGTCACGGTGTGCGCGACGCGGATTGATGTCTGATCGAGCAGCTCGCCGATCGCGGTAGCGAACTCCACAGCCGGGCCATTGAAGGCACCAGATACGATCGCTGCGTCATCGTGGAATGCGGAGCGGATGATCTCGGGGTCGCCCCGGTCAACGCCGCGGGCGTAACGGCAGCCCAGCTCGGATATCGCCTGTTTTGCGACCACTTCCTCAAGCGCTTGGGTTTCGTTCATCGGAGCCCTCTCCTTCATCGGTGTGTTTGAGCTTGCGTGTGCTGCCATCAGGGCACTGCCCGCATCCCACGGGAAGTGCGCCCCCTGAGGGCCGAAAGTCTGGGGCGCAAACGCGGGTCTCGCGGCCGCCGGCTCAGGCGAGGGAAACTGGGTAATCCAGTCCAGCACGTAGTGCCGGTGTTGCATGCGCCAGTTATCGTGCTTGTAGCTGTGCCGATCGAGGTACCGGCCCCCTACCAGGTGCGGCTGGGGATCACCGTCGGTAGGCAGGGTCACCCAGGCCATGACGTAGCTCTCGCTCATGGCACTGTGGCCTTCAATCGCAATCCACATATTGCTGGTACGGTGCGAGGACATGGGCGCACCGTCGTGCATCGCCGCAATCGCTGCTGCAAACTCCGCACCCGAACCCTGAAGTGAACCGTAATCAACGGTGCCATCGTCGTGATAGGCCTCCCGCAGTAGGGCCTCATCCGCCCGGTCAATCCCCCGCGCGTGTTGCGCGAGGCGGTTCTGTATCACGGTGCGAGACCACGCCTCCCATACATCCGAATCAGGGCCCCAATCGGTGGCGTCACCGGCTTGACGATTTATCATCTACCGTGACTCAACTGGGCAAACCAACGACGACGAAGAACCGAGATCGCGGCGCCATGGTCAGTCGGACATCAAATCGTTCAGGTGCTCGTGAAAGGCCTGCACGCGCCGCTCTTGATTCGGCATCCAGTAACCCTGATATCCCGCTGACGCCAGACCCTTCTGCTGCATCTCAGCGATACTCAAGTCTTGATCGGCCGTGGTACCCAGCGTTTTTTCGCCATACTGAATATGCTCGTGCGGCGCGTCGGCAACCGGCAGATCTGGCCCACCCGCGGGCGACGGTGTCATGTCTTGTCCTTCGACACGATTCACCAACCACCAGTGGTCGAAGAGACACTGCGCGGGATCCGTCGGGTGCGGGCGCGGGCGTAACAACTGCACCCCATCCGGACCCACCGTAATCACGTTATTGGGAAACAGGTTGTAGATTACATAGTCGGTGAGCTGGTAGTCCGCGCGATAGCTGTAGTGCACATAGCCCTGCGCCTCGCCGCGCTCGCGCTTGGCGGTCTGAATATCGACCCGCAGCTGCTGCCAGGTATCGCGACCTACGTAATCGTCGCTGTTCACGTCCCAGGCGGCGGCCATACTTTTTAACGGCTCACCGATGATGTCGCTACCGTATTGAACGGAAGGCATAAAGGAAGGGAACCAGCCTCGGTTATGGCCATGAGGGAAGCAGTCGAACTGGCAGTCTTCGTAGTCTGCCGCAACATAGGGGATCAGCTCGGGGTGAAGCACCTTAACGTGATAAGCCTCGTTAAAGTTATCGGTGATGATCTTCCAATTACTGCGGGTCTCGGCGGTCATGTCCAGCACCCGGAGCATGTCTTCGATTCGGTGTGACTCGAGCTCACGACAGATCGTCTTGCCCAAACTGGCATCCAAGGTCGGCGCAAGGGGGTCGAAGTTGTACCAGATCAACCCGAATCGCTCCTCGCAGCGCATCTCTTTGAGGCGCGCCTTGCCGCAGGGGCTCTCCGCAAAATCCTCTTCATCAGGCACTGAGGTCACGACCCCTGCGCGGTCAAACCTCCAGCCGTGATACGGGCACGAAAACTCCTGCACGTGCCCATCCTCCGCGTCGGTGATGCGGGTGCCACGATGCGGGCAGGAGTTAAAAAAAGCCTTAACCGAACCGTCTTCCTGCCGCACCATGATAATAGAGTCGATCCCCAGCTCGGTAGTCAGGTAATCGCCGGGCTCCGGCATTTGGTAAGCCACGCCGCCAATATTCCAGACGGTGTGCCACACCTTTTGATACTCGCGCTGCAAGTAGTCTCCACAGGTATAGCGATCGCTGCCTACAGAGTCACCACGTAACTGCGGCTCGGCCTCTTTCGGCGGCCGGCTCAAAGCACGTTCAAGGATCACGGGGTTTGCTGCGTTCATTGTTTCTCCAGCTAATCGAATATCTGCTGTCCAGTGGGCTTACGGCCGCTTATCAATGACCTCGCCGGCTACCTTCTCGAGGCGCATGTCATAAATCTGCCAGCCGATGTCCGAGGTATAGCGGACCTTGCTGTAGTACGTGCCCAAATAGATGTCGATCACGCGATCATCATCTTGGTGCCACGCCTGCAGGAAGCTGCTCATCTTGCCCTCACCACCTTTGCCATCTGCGTCGGGCAGGCTGTCGAGCTCCACAATCTGGGTACCCAGCAGGTGTTGCGTGGTATCGAATACCGAGAGCGCGCCGTCCACCACTTTGACCCACTCATCGGGGCCGACCACTCGGAACTCCGCGCCGCTGGGGTCACTGGCGCGAATCGTGGCATCCTGGGTGAAGATCCTGTGGTACACCGCTCGGCCGGCTTCGATGTTCTCCGGCACATTGGTGCCGATTTGGTCCGTGGCACGGGCATAGAGTCTCTGGAGATATTCAATCTCGTGCTTGGCCAACATCTCGGCAACGTCGTGATCATTCGCCTGCACAGACATCGCCCCCATCCAGCACCACATCAGCGCGGCCAACCATACTGCTCGTTTCATTGCCGCCCCTCCTCCTCACAATTTTCTAGCGTTCATCGAGCTCACCGACCATCGTGGCCCACACCGGGTGACTAACAACCACCTATTTGGCGATGGCATCAAGCTCAGTGGTGATTAGACCCCCCTGCGACCTGCCAGGTAATCATTGAGCACCTCGTGAAAATAACGCACCCGCGATTCCTGATCAGCCAAATAGTAATCCTCGAAACCCTGCGACTCCCAGCCATTCTGCTGCGCCTCTGCGAGCATCATGTCCTGCCATACGATTGAGT
>JADHQG010000071.1 GCA_016778045.1 Luminiphilus sp.
GTGTCGGCCCTGCGGCCGGTTGCGGGCGTAATCGAGCGAGTAAAGGTAACCACCCAAACCCGACATCGTGGCGAGCATGCCGACGCCGATCCGCGCCTCGTTCATCATGTGGAACATGTTTTTGAGGCCTTCGTTTTCCTCTCCCACAAGGTAGCCGAGGCAGTCACCGCCCTCGCCGAAGTTGAGTAGCGTGTTGGTGGTGCCCCGCTGTCCCATCTTGTGATTGAGGCCTGCGAGTGCAATGTTGTTGCGCTCACCCAGCGAGCCATCTTCCTCGACGCGAATTTTGGGCACGAGAAACAGCGAGATGCCCCTTACCCCTGGAGGCGCATCCGGGGTTCGAGCCAGTACCATATGCACAATGTTCTCGGAAATATCCTGCTCACCCCCAGAGATCCACATCTTGGTCCCAGTCAGCTTGTAACTCCCATCACCAACCGGCTCTGCCATACAGCGGATATCTGACAGTGACGACCCTGCATGGGGTTCAGACAGGCACATGGTGCCAAACCAGCGCCCCTCCACAAGGGGAGGAAGGTATCGATCCCGCAGCGCCTCGCTGCCGCAGGCCTGCAACATGTGAGCATTGGAGGACGTCAGGAACACGTAGCCAACAGCCGGCGCATTGGCCGCCTGAAAAATACCCTGCATGAAGTTGGCGACCATGACGGGCAATTGCATACCTCCCAGGTCATGATCAAAGGTCGCCGTTGGCAGACCGGCCTCAACAAAGGTTTTCAAACAAGCCTTGAGTGAGTCAGGCGTGATGGCTTGTCCGTATTTGAAGGCCGGTTCGTTCTCATCGAGCTCCGCCGCGCAGGGCAGGAACTCCTCCTCCGCCATGCTCTGGCACAAATCGAGTATGGCCGTAATGCTCTCGCGATCATGCTCGCTGTAGCGATCACTGGCGAGTAGCGAAGCCAGATCAAACATTTCATCGAGATAGAAATCGACATCGCGTCGATTGACGATCATAGACATAGGGTGCCCCGGAGCGATCTGTCAGTAGAATGAAATCGGACACTACAAGAGCGTCATCGCTGGAGCAACGAGCAGCGCTGATACAGGGAATTTGCGGATTGGATAGTACGATGAAAGACCGTGAGGTCCTCTGAACCTTATTAGCCTGATGCGAGGGTTTGGAGTCTTCTGGCTGCGGCCCGAGCAAACTCAGGCCGCTAACAGAAGATCAGTCGGCGGCTCTGCCAGTGCTCTGTCTCGGACCGACCAACTCCGGCCGGATAGGCGTGACGTTCTCCGCTTCCAACGCTTTGCGGACCCGCTTGCCCACTCGACCCTGCTTGACCCAGACATAGTCATGTCGCGGTTCGTGTCCTGAAAAGCCCATGACGTGCTCGGTCAAGATCGCCGTGACGTCATTCAGATCCATTTCGGCACAGGCCCGCAAAAGTCGATGTGCAGCATCTTCGATGAAATCGAAGTCAAAGGACTCTTCCTCAGCCCGCATAATCATGGGGTGGCCCGTACCTGTGACAGAGGTGCCGAGCAATAACTCCTCATGGAGCTTTTCTCCGGGCCTCAGTCCAATGTATTCAAGGTCGATGTGCTCGCCAAAGAAGTTGTCGCGTTCAATATCGTAGCCGCTCAGCCGCACCATACGCTCGGCCAGCTCGACAATGCGCACCGGCTCGCCCATATCCAACACAAAAACGTCGCCACCGGTACCCAGTGCGCCTGCTTGCAGCACTAACTGAGCTGCCTCACGGATGCTCATAAAGTAACGAGACACTTCCGGGTGGGTCACCGTCACCGGCCCGCCACTGCTGATCTGCTCGCGGAACAGCGGGACGACCGAGCCTGAAGAGCCCAGCACATTGCCAAACCGCACGATACAGAACCGGGTTTGGGTTTCGATCTGGGACAGGCCCTGAAGAATTAATTCGGCAAACCGCTTGGAGGCCCCCATGACGTTGGTTGGCCGAACCGCCTTATCAGTTGACACAAGCACGAAGGTATCGACACCAGAACGATGTGCGGCCCAAGCCGCGCTCCAAGTACCGTGAACGTTATTGGCGACACCCTCCGCCACATTGTATTCAACCATCGGCACATGCTTGTATGCCGCCGCGTGGTAAACCGTATCAACGGAGAAGGTGCGGAAAATAGACTCGAGGCGCTGTTCATCGCGGACACTGCCCAGTAACGTCACAACAGGGAAACGCAGTCCCTGCCGCTGACACAGGCTCTTGATCTCTCTATCAATGCTGTAGAGGGCGAACTCGGAGATATCCAAAAGGATCAATTCTCTAGGCGACGACGATAAAATCTGTCGGCAGAGTTCTGAACCAATACTGCCGCCCGCGCCCGTCACCATCACGACCTTATCCGTGATACATCGATCAATCAGTTCAGGATGCGGAGGAACGGGCTCGCGCCCGAGCAGATCATCGAGATCCACATCCTGAATCTGATTCACAATCGCATTCCCCGAGATCAGCTCACTGATCTTGGGAATGGTTCGGACACGAACCGGTAAACCCACCAAGGAATTAATGATGGCGCGGCGACGCTCCTGAGAGGCTGACGGGATCGCAAGTAGTACCTGACGGACGGCATGCTCCTCAACCAGACTCGTGAGCTCTCCCGCACCCAACACAGGCCGGCCGTTGATCACCGTCTCATGCAGGCGGGGGTTATCGTCGATAAATGCGACGACACGGTAATCGGTGCCGTGGTTCAGCGCATTCAGGAGCTGACGCCCCGATTCGCCGGCACCGTAGATGATGACGCGGCGGGCATCGGCATGGGTGTTGAGTTGATGCCAGGCCCGAGTGATCAGGCGCAAACCGCCCGTCCCCACGAACATCAGCAACCAGAAGACAAGGGTTGCCGTCGCGGGCATCTCAGTCTCAGTTACAAAAATTGCTGCGCCCAGCGCCAGCGTTGAGAAGCTGACAGCTTTGACCAAGTCCCAGACGGCCTGTTGTCCCATATACCGGATGACCGAACGGTAAAGACCTTGGAGTGTGAAAATCAGGGCCGTGCCCACCAGCAGCGAGACCACCGTCGCGGGCGTCAGACCCCCAAAGAGCAAATCGCCCTCACCGCCACCAATGAAGGCTGCGCCGTAAAGCGCGCCAATCATCACAATGAGATCAAGCAACAGCCAACCGGACAGTCGAAACGTTGGCAACAAAGACCGGCGAGCAAACATCCAGATGACTGCGGAGACCGACTGGGCACCGACTTTGCGCACCCGTGACGCCATCTTCTTGACCATACTCACCTTGACCACACAGCCTGAACCCGAAGGATTGTCAGCTGGTTAAAAAGAAAGGAGACAGTCTACGCTCTGAGGCGGGCGTAAACCACCACGATCAGAGCAGGAATGGCTGATAAAAGTACCAGAAGCGGAGGGAATACCTGAGCCGTGACAATCGTCACCGCCAGCGGAAACTGCCAGGCCACCTGCATGGCAAGCAAGCCCAGTATTATGGGTAATGGGCTACCCGCACGGAGGGTCAAGCGCTGATAAGCGTGATCTCGATGGCCGATATGCGGCGCGTGCCCTTTAAGGAGCCGGATGCACAGCGTGCATCCACTGTCGATCAAAAAGGGCATCATGAGGACCAGCCAAACCCATCCCAAAGAGTGATCAATACACAGCGCGACCAACCCAAGCAGTGCCAGATAAAACCCCAGCGGAACGGCGCCCGCGTCACCCATAAACAGTCGCGCTGGCGGCCAATTGAAGAAAAGCAGTGGTGCAAAGCACGCGAAGAGCGCTGCACACAGCCCACTGAGTAATCTTGGGCTGAGCGCCCCACTGCTTCCGCCCATTTCTGGCGAAAAGGTCGCAATAAGGCCCAAGCCAACAGCAACACTCAGAGTTTGCAACACAACCAGACCGTCGGCCCCGTCCATGAAATTCACCAGATTGATGCACCAGGCAACACCCACCCCCGCCAAGAGCAAAACAGCTAGCGGCACCGTCTCTGGCGGCACCACCATCGTGGGTAGCGCCAACCCGGCACCGAGGTAACAGACCAGTCTGATAAACGTCGGGATCGACCAGCGATCATCTAGCAGGCCCACCACGGCCAGCCCTGCCATCATCGCCGCAATGATCGTGGCGAATGGTAAGGCACCAGATAGGGCCAAAGATGCGGCCATGATCGCGATGGGAACGATTCCGCCGCCCACGATGGTGGGGGTTTCATGCAAACCTCGGGCAGTCGGCGCATCAATCAATTTCATGGCTGGTGCCAAGCGTAGGTAAAGCATTAACCCAATCAAACTGGAGCTCAGTAAGACCAGAAAATTCAGCATGAAGAACCCGCGCTCCTTCCATGACGGGGATGGCGGGACTCAAGCTTCATCTTGGGTTCCCAGCCCGCAACCGTTGGTGGGACGCCACACCAATGTGCCTCGGAAATCCCGCGCCATGCGCTACCCCGCGGATCGCCGCGCACCCAGTCAAGGAGATGACCTCCCAGCCGCGAGGCAAAGCGTGGCAAGCTGATGGTCCGCCCCCTCCCCGACAGCCCGCGTGTCACTCTGGCCGCGTCGTAGCACTCGCCGTCGGTGGCAACGAGAACCGATTGGCCCACCGGCGCACCACACTGGTTGAGCGCACAGGCCACCAGCAACGTCACCAGATCTTGACGGCTCACCATCGAGCGGGCGCCGACCGCTGGTAATGAGACAGGACACCAGCGTGTCAGTCGCTCCAGCGTCGCCAAATTGGCTGTGAGCTCGGCATCATAAACTAGGCCCGGCCTGACGATTGTCAACGCCATCTGCCGCGCCGCACAAATTTGCTGGAGCGACTTTTCGGTCTGCCACTTCGAGGCAGCATAAGGTTCTGAGGGTTGCGGCAAACTGTCGGCTGGCTCATCGGCCGATAGGGTGCCCGCGGGGACAACATTGAGCGAGCTCAGGTAAATAAAGTGTGACACACCGGATTCTGCGGCGGCTTCGGCGAGGCGGCCAGCCGCTTCAATATTGATGGCACGATATGCCGCTACTGAAGCCTGCCGATGAGCAAGCCCGGCGCAATGAATCACACAAGAGACGCTGTCAAAAAGGCCGTGTGGCGGGGCATGGGACTGACTCATATCGTAGTGCATATCATCACCACTGCGAACGTCAGACCCTGAGCGCATCACTAACCGAACCGGCAGCCGCTGCTGCTCCAGCACGGTCTTTATGGCCCGGCCGATGTAGCCGGTTGCGCCTGTTAACAAAAACATGGCAACCGGCTGATCATCTTATTACTGCAGGCGAATAACACCGCGGTTTTTCTCTACAGTTGCCATGCCGATTCCTTGCACCGCCGCTAGCTCTTCGACGTGCTCGAAGGGTCCGTGTGCTTCCCTGTACTCAATAATGCGATAAGCCTTGGCAAGCCCGACTCCGTCGAGGGTTTCAGCCAACACTTCGGCGCTGGCTAGATTGATATTAATCGGCTCGTCCGCCCAGCTGTTGAGTGGATTTAAACCCAGCAAAACAAACAAAGCGGCAAACAAGAAAGTCGTTACGCCGCTGCGAAAACGAGTATTAGGAGCGGCGTTAGCCGACTGATTGGAAGGGGTATGTATCACTGTCATAGTCGTTTCTCCGTCACATTGTCGTGGTAGTCCATCGATCGGGACTCAGACAGACTCTGCGACGGGCCGTGAAAAACAGACAGATCAGCAGTCGCCCAGTACCTGTAACGGTCATTTTTGAGCACTGGGTTTTGCCCTAACCCGTTGCCAAGGAGGCTCTGATCTGTGCCACCGTTGCAGCAGGATTCTGAGACGCGGTGATCGAGCGCCCCACTACCAGATGGGTAGCACCTGCTGCCACTGCATCGAGAGGCGTCACGATGCGGCGCTGATCACCAGCCGCATCCCCCTGTTGCCGGATACCCGGTGTCACCAGCGAAAAGTCCGGCGAATGTTGTCGTGAGAGGACGCTGGCTTCAGCGGCGGAGCACACCACACCATCGAGCCCGGCTGACGCTGCCAGCGAGGCCAGCTCGCAGACACGATCGATGGGTTCAGCGTCCCAATGTAATTCCGCAAGGTCTTCACGTGCCATGCTCGTTAACACGGTCACACCAATCAGCAGAGGGGGTCGCGCTGCCGCGGACGCCGCCTCGCGGGCTGCCTGCATCATTCGCGAGCCACCCGAGGCGTGCACGTTGACCATCCAAACACCCAAAGCAGCGGCCGCTCTGACCGCTTCAGCCACGGTGTTGGGGATATCGTGGAACTTCAAGTCGAGAAAGATATCGAACCCCAAGTCCTGAAGCACCCGCACCACATCAGGGCCGGCCGCAGTGAAGAGTTGTTTTCCCACCTTGAGGCGCACGTCCTCAGGGTTCAACTGTCGCGCTAACTCAAGCGCTGCATCAGAGGTCGGGAAATCCAGCGCCACAATCAGATTGGCGTCGCGATCAGCCATATGCCTTGCCCTGAGTGTCGCCTTGGTAGTGAATCGAATCCCAATGCCGGCAACCGGGGCAACGCCAGTGCCGTGCCTGACCACTGAAGCCGCAGTGATCGCACTGGTAACCGACCTGGTTACTGATCAATTGATCGAGCACACGTCTCTCCGGTAGCGATGTGTCGGACTGCAAGGCTTTCAAGATCAACGCCGCGGCGACAGATACCGACGGCCGCCCCTCAAGCGTCTGGCGCAGAAACGCTTCGGCAGACTCGTCGCCATCGCGCTGCCCAAGCTCGTTTGCCAGCGCGAGCGCCAACAACGATGAATCGTGTTGCTCGTAGTATCGTCTCAGCGAAGTCAGATAAAGATCCTGATCACCCTGCGCGTCACAAATGTCACTCAGTAGCTCAAGCAATTCCGGGGTACAGGTTCTGCCGCTGTCCATCACCGCATTGAAGTGCTCCATCGCTGCAGCCGCATCGCCCTCGGTGAGCTTGCCTTTTGCCAACCCCATTCTCGCCCTCAAATCCTGAGGTTGGTCGCGTAGCGCCGCTTCATAAAGGCGCTGTGCACCCTGCGCATCGCCATCAGCCAGCGCGGTCTCCGCTTGCTCGCACAGATAATGACCTCGTAACAGTTGCGCCGGTTGTCCGTGCCCCGCCGCCGACGGCTCGCCAGCTTCCTCCAGCGTGACCAGCTGTTCAGCAATGGTGACGGCGGCACGCCAGTCTCGCTGGGCTTCATACACCTCAAGTAAGTGTCGTTGTGCTGTGGCGCTAAAGTCGGAGGATTGGGCTGCCAAATCGAGCAACAGCTGTTCTGCCCGATCGTAAAGGCCGGCGGCAATAAAGTCCCGGGCGAGCTCCAGATGAGATTGATGTAACTGGACTGCCGTCAACTGTGGTCGCTTCAGCAGGTTCTGATGGATCCGGATCGCCCGGTCAACCTCACCTCGCTTGCGTAGTACGCTACCCAGCGCAATGTGGGTATCCAGCGTCTCCTCGTTGATGGCCAGTGCCTCGGTGAACGCGTCGACCGCATCCTCCTCTTCACCGTCCAACAGAAAATTGAATCCGCGATAGTACTGGGAAGGCAGTTGCGCCCGTTCGGCACCGTCCATCCTGAGTCCACCGCGACCCAGCGTCCACCCTGCCGCAACCGCCAGAACCAACAGGGTCAGTAGCAGCGCGTTATTAAGAACCACCGGCGTTTTCCTCAGCCGATGCGGCCAGCAGACGATCACGCTGCTTACGCAATTGACGGATAGTGGCGGCGCGGCGCAGCGCCAGTATCGACCCAGTCGCCAGCCCCATCGCCACTCCGATGGCCAGCGATAACAGGATCCAAATCGCCACCGGTTGGGGTGCCAGCTGAATCACCATCAGATCAAGGGGCACTTCAAGGGTATTTTGCAGTGAGAACAGTCCGCCCACTGCGACAGCGCCCAGCGCCAGTAGCAGCGTCAGCACCTTCCTGAACCACTGCATGATCAGAAACCGGACTTGACCGCCCGATTAACGCGATCCCGCAGCTCCTTACCGGGCTTGAAGTGAGGCACGTGCTTGCCCCTCAACGAAACCGCGTCTCCGGTACGCGGGTTGCGGCCCTGCCGAGGTTCTCGATAGTGCAAAGAAAAGCTGCCAAAACCCCTGATCTCGATACGTTGGCCCGAGGAAAGCGTTTCAGCCATGTGATCGATCAGGAGCTTGATCGCCAATTCAACGTCCTTGGCACTTAACTGGCTCTGACCATCGGCCATCAAGTCAATCAGCTCGCTACGGGTCATGGCCACACTCCTCTCAGGTGAATGGGTATTGTCGCCGACCCATTATGGGTTGGCAAGTTGTTCATTTTAATGAGATTTAGGCCTCTTTCGCCTAAAAGGCTCGCAGGCAAAAAAAAGGCCGGCATTAGCCGGCCTCGACCACATCATCACAGCTTCACTGATCTT
>JADHQG010000072.1 GCA_016778045.1 Luminiphilus sp.
GATCGCATCCGCAACATCGTGGTATTGGGTGTGAATACCTTTGGCTGGTCTTTCATCGTGCGCGGTATGGAAGTACCGGAGGATCAGCCTGCATTGCGGCTGACCTCACCGTCTGGCGAGTCATGGGCGTACGGGAACCCTGAGAGTGACCAGTTCATTAGCGGTTTGGCACATGAGTTTGCTCAGGTGGTCACGCAGACCCGTAACATCGCCGATACGCAATTGGTGTGTGAGGGCGACACGGCCGAGCTCTGGATGCGCCACGCGCAGTGCTTTGCGGGCGCCGCCGCCGAGCCGCCCGCGCCGGGCGTGCGGCGCACCAAATCCCCTGCCTGAGCGAGAGGCGGTTGCTGCGCTATCCGCTACTGCTCGTCTAAGTGCGTCGATAAGACAAAAAGTGCGATGTGGGTGTGGAGATTGCGAGGCGGCCAAGCGCGATGAGCGCGGAGCGATACTGGCAACGCCGCGAGATGGTCACAGATCAGATTCGATGCGATTCATCATTCTGCGATGCCCCAGCCAGAAGAGCTCCGCATCTGAGTAACCCGTGATGCGATCCAATTCCTGGCAGTTCTGAATCTGCAAAAAAGTGGGCGTGCCGATAACCGCTGCTGAGGCGCACTCGACCAGCTGATGACGCTTTGCTTGCCAGTCGTCGATCAACACCCGCTCTATTGGCAGCGCTAGAGATTCGACAGTTTTGCTATAGATCGGACCCACCTCACGATCAAACTGTCGGCAGGCAC
Organism: Luminiphilus sp.; assembly: GCA_016778045.1. Lineage (GTDB taxonomy): Bacteria > Pseudomonadota > Gammaproteobacteria > Pseudomonadales > Halieaceae > Luminiphilus. The sequence continues at coordinate 747 of JADHQG010000072.1, forward strand.
CGCATTCGGGACTGTAAATGTAGATCAGTACAGGCGAGTCACTGCGGGCTGCGGTATCGGCAGAGGCTTGCAAGGGCATAGTGGTCGCGCTGGCAACCAGTCCCGCCAAGACGAGCAGAAGGGCTGTGGCTTTCATCAGAGCTTGATGTAACCCCATCCCTCGCGCGCCTGCAGCCTTCCCAGCGCGGCCACCCCGGAGGGGACGGTTTCCACGCCAAAGGCGAGGTCGTCCTCGGTGAGGTTGTAGTAATTGAGTGTTGCCTCGCAGGCAAAAATGCGGATGCCCGACGCCATCAACTGCTCCATTTGCGCGCTGTACTGCCCGCCATTGGCGTCCTTAGCACCCTCTAGAGCCGGTTTGACACCGTTCCCAATCAGGATGACACGCGTCTCGATATCGGGGTTGAAGGCATGATGCCGTGCCACCTGAGCGAGCATGCGGTTCATGCTGGTGTCGGAATCTAAATGAAATACTACGCCCGGCGCCTCGGAAGCAGCGCTGTGGATCGCGGGCAACAGCGTCAGACACGCGAGCAGAGTCAGCATAAGCAATCGCGGCATGGGGTTCTCCTTTTTTGCATGGGCGCTGAGTTAGGCGGCCCTGTTCTGGCGGCACTGTTTTATCTGCCACTCTTATCCGTCACCTGCACAAATGGTGCTTTTAGTGATCGTGCGTTTAACGCTGGTGCCTTTTATGACTTAATAGTGCCTGTGTTGCTTCAGCCCTGGTATCGCGCGTTGTTGCCACATTCGGCGCGCGTCCGAGATCGCAGGTACGCTACACTCTAGCCATGCGGTTTTACCAAGCGCACCTTACGACCTAGGGGTCCGCTTGGCAAAATGCCAGCGCGGCGGTTGCTACCGCGACAAATGCAGTTTAACATTAGGTTATATGCATATATAAAAAAATAATAACGACGTAAAAGACTCCGCGCGCGCTGAGAAACGCGGGTAAACACAGCAGCACTCCGGGGGAGGAGAAGGATGGCATCAGACGCCGAACAGGGTCAGCTCCAGCCCGCGCCTGAATCCTTTTTGTCCAAAGATCTGGTCGAGGATATCTCCAGGGAGGGCATCAACCCCGGTCGTCGCTCGCTACTGCAAAGCGCTTTCGCAGCCGCGGCTGCGTCTATTGCCGCGCCGGCACTCATGGCGGATGACGACCCCGACATCGTGAACTTGCCTACCTGGACCCGCAGCTTAGGCAAGCCGGTAGTCGCCAACCCCTACGGACAGCCGTCCCCTTACGAGGCCAACATTGTCCGGCGCCAGAGCCCCGGTCTCACCCGAACCGACCAGTCCAGCGTGTCGTTTACGCCTCTGCAAAACCTGTTCGGCATGATTACCCCGAGTGGCTTGCATTTCGAGCGCCATCATCAGGGCTGGGTCGACATTGACCCGCGCCGACATCGGCTGATGATCAACGGGCTGGTAGACACCCCGCTGGTATTCACCATGGAAGAGCTGCTTCGCATGCCCAGCGTGTCCCGCATCCACTTTTTAGAGTGTGGCGCCAATACTGGACTGGAGTGGGGCAACGTGGCGGTGCCCACCGTGCAGTATAGCCACGGGATGTTGTCGGCCTCCGAATTCACCGGTGTTCCGGTCTCCTTGCTACTAGAGCGAGCCGGGTTTGATCGCAAACGCGCTACCGTATTGCTGGCCGAGGGCGCCGATGGTTCGAGCATGACGCGCACCATTAATCTCGAGAACGCATTGGACGACGCGCTGGTGGCGTATGGCCAAAACGGCGAAATGTTGCGCCCGGAAAACGGCTATCCACTGCGCCTAGTGGTACCCGGCGTGCAGGGTGTGTCGTGGGTGAAGTGGTTGCGACGACTGGAAGTGGGCGATAAACCCTGGGCGACCAAAGACGAGGTGGCGCACTACGTGGATCTGATGCCCGACGGCACGCACCGGCAGTACACCTCTATTCAGGAGGCGAAGTCGGTGATCACGGCGCCCTCGGGCGGGCAAAAGTTATTGAAGCAGGGCTATTACGACATCACCGGACTCGCCTGGAGTGGTCGTGGCACTGTGGAGAAAGTCGAGGTGTCGGTCGATGGTGGGCGCAATTGGCGCCCGGCGCGCCTCGAGGGGCCAATCTTGCCCAAGGCCCTCACCCGCTTCCACTGTGATTGGGTCTGGCAGGGGGAGGAGGCACTGCTGCAATCCCGGGTCACCGACAGCACGGGCTATATCCAGCCCAGCCGAGCGCAGTTGGTAGCCGTGCGTGGCACGCGATCGATTTATCACAACAACGCCATCCAGACCTGGCAAGTGCACGCTGACGGCGAGGTACATAATGTCCAGCTGGGTTAGAGCGGCCGCCCTGTGGCTGTGCACGATGACCATGACATCGTGGGCAGCGCCACTGCCCGAGGGTCTGGCTGATTTGGGTCGAGTCGCGACCGAGGGCGAGCTTGCGGCCTGGGATATCGACGTGCGCCCCGATTTTGTTGGTCTGCCGCCCGGCAGCGGCGATGTGTGGGCGGGCGAGGAGATCTGGCTGGCACAGTGCGCCTCCTGCCACGGAGATTTCGGCGACTCTAACGAGATTTTTGCACCTTTGGTGCTGGGCAACATCACCGAGGAGGATATCGCCACCGGGCGGGTTGCCTCACTGACGGACCCTGCCGTCACCCGCACCACATTGATGAAGGTGCCGACCCTGTCGACCCTCTGGGATTACATCTACCGGGCCATGCCCTGGAACGCACCCAAGTCTTTGAGCCCGGATGAGGTCTACGCACTGGTCGCCTATTTGCTGAATCTCGGCTATGTGGTCGACGACGATTTTGTGCTGTCCGATACCAACATGGTCGAGACCCAAGCACGCATGCCGAACCGCAACGGTATGAGCCTCGATCATGGTCTGTGGTCGGTGACTGGCGCGCCAGATGTGAGCGGCTCGTCCTGCACTGCTGACTGCGACGTAGCGGTGACCGTGACGTCATCCCTGCCTGCCTACGCCATGAATGCTCACGGCAATCTTGCCGAACAGGTGAGGGATTGGGGGCCATACCCCGGATTGTGGACCGAGACAGGGACAGGTAGAGAGACAGCAGCAGAACCTGAGCAACTGGCAGCGGCCAGCGCGGTTGTCGAGGCGGTTGTCGCGCCCGAGGCTGCGCTCAACGCCGGAGGCTGTTCGGGTTGCCACCAGATGGCGGGTCAGCTGGTGGGGCCTGGCTTTGATGCCATCCGGACGAAGTACGCCGAGCAGGAGCGCGCGGCCTACTTACGTGACAAGATAGTGAATGGCGGCGCGGGAGTGTGGGGGAGTATGCCGATGCCACCCATGCCTGCATTAGAGGAAGACGCGCTACAACAGATTCTGGCCTGGTTAACCTCGGGCGAAGAATAAAAAGGAGTGACCGAGACGATGACAACGATCCATGCAAAGGGTATCTCGCGCCGAGGCTGGTTGCGCTGGACGGTGATACTGAGCGCCGCTGCGGCGTTGCCGGGCCGCGTTTGGGCGGCGGTGGCGAGGCCGGAGGCAGCCTTTGGCGCCACTGCGCTAGATGACGCGCTGGCGGCTCTAGGTGACACACCGCAGGTGCATGAGGGCATCCAATTTACGACGCCCGATATTGCCGAGAACGGTGCCGTCGTGCCCATCCGGGTGGAAGTTGATTCTCAGGCGCTGCCGAATGTCTCCAAAGTGTCGGTGCTGGTTGAAATGAACCCTAACCCGCTGGCGGCCTCGTTTGACATCCCGCCCGGTACCGAGGTCTATATCGAGACTCGGGTGAAGGTGGCGCAAACCTGCACGCTCTATGCGGTGGCAGAGGCAGACGGACAGTTATACATGCAGTCGAGAGAGACCAAGGTCACCCTCGGCGGATGCGGCGGTTAAGGAGGGCACCATGGCAGGTCGAATCAAGATTCGCGCCCAAAAAAAGGGCGACATGACAGAGGTGAAGGCCCTGATGCGCCATCCGATGGAGACCGGTATGCGCAAGGATCAGGCGGGGGACCCTATCCCTGCACATTTTATTACTGAGGTGTCGGTGTTCCATGGTGATCAGCCTGTGATGCAGGGTCACTGGGGCGCGGCGGTGTCTGCCAATCCGTTTCTCGGGGTGCGTTTTGCGGGCGGGGAAGCGGGCGATACCGTCCGTGTCGTCTGGACCGATAATCAGGGTGGCACCGGCGAGGGCGAGACCACTATCCGCTGAATGTGGATGTGAGGGGGCGGCTGTGAAAAGACATCATCTCGGGTTAACGTTGTTTGCGGCATGGCTGTGCTCAGTTCCGCTGGCGGCGGATGACGGTGTGTTCGATCAGTACCGGGATCTGATGGGTGATGACAATCCGGCGGTGTTCGTTATCGACGAGGGCGAAGAGCTGTGGTTTATGCCCCAAGGTCCCGAGTCCGCCACGCTGGAAGCCTGTGATCTGGGTCTGGGGCCGGGGGTCACCGCGGGTGCCTATGTGCGCTTCCCGCGCTACTTTGCCGATGCCGACGCGGTGATGGATCTGGAATCACGCCTGGTCCATTGCATGACCACGATTCAAGGCCGGGATCTCGAAGCGGTGACCGCAAAGCCCTACTCACTGAGAGGGGATTTCGGTACAGAGATGGAAGCCCTCGTGACCTGGTTGGCGGCAGAGTCGGAAGGCGCCACGATTGCACCCGAGCAGACCCACGCGGCTGAGCGAGCGATGTATAGCCTCGGCGAGGAGATTTTCTACTATCGCGCAGGGCCCCATGATTTTTCCTGTGCCACCTGTCACGAGCAATCCGGTATGCGCATTCGGTTGCAGGCACTGCCTGATCTGACCTCTCACACGGGCGCCGCCGAGGCTTGGGGGAGTTGGCCCGCTTACCGAATTTCGCAGGGGTTGGTGCGAACCATGGGATGGCGGTTGCGGGACTGCTTCCGCCAGCAGCGATGGCCTGAGCTGCAAATGGGCTCCGAGGCCAGCATCGCGTTACAAACCTACATGGCGGTGAATGCCGCGGGCGGCACCATGACTGCCCCGGGGCTGAAGCGATGAAGGCGCTGACCGCAGGCATCACGATCATCCTCAATGCGAGCCTGATGGCGTGGACAGTGGCTGCTGACGAGATAGAAGCCGTATTACACAACTCCTTCGTTGCCAAGAATCAGGCCACTATGGAACGGTTGGAGCGCGATGCAGTGCAAACCGCCTGCAGTGCGCCCCGTGGTATGCCTCTCGACAACGACATGCTGGCGGCTTTGCGCGAAGAGCGGCTGAATGCGGTGGTGCTGCCAGCTGATGGACAGTACCTCGGTGATTGGCAGCGGGGCGCCGAGGTGGCGACCAATGGAAGGGGCCTGCAGTCGAGTGATGACCCCACCCAACCCAATGGCGGCAATTGCTACGCTTGTCATCAACTCGCGCCCGGTGAAGTCGCCTACGGCACGCTGGGCCCGTCGTTGACCGGATATGGCGCGCGAGGCCAATCTCAAGCGATGCTGCAGTACACCTGGACCAAGTTATGGGATACCCACGCTTACAACCTCTGCTCCCACATGCCGCGTTTTGGCGCACAAGGCATTCTCACTGAGCAACAGTTGAAGGACGTGATGGCTTATTTGCTCGACCCGGCGTCACCGGTCAACCAAGCCGCAGAGTGATTCCTTAACCCCAATGGATCGAAGGGAGTTTCACAAGCTATTGGGTCTTGGCGCGGCCGCGGGGCTGTCTTTGCCCTCATTGCTGCGTGCGCAGCCTCACAGTGCCGACCCTTATCATCTGCCGCGGTTCGGCAACGTGCACCTCATGCACATAACCGACGTGCATGCGCAGCTGCTCCCGGTCCATTACCGCGAACCCTCGGTCAATATCGGGGTGCATGACGCGCGCAACCGCCCGCCGCATCTGGTGGGTCAGGCGCTCCTGAATCACTTTGATATTGCTCCGGGCTCGCAGGCGGCGCATGCGCTGAGCCACCTTGATTACGTCGCCGCCGCGGAGCAGTTCGGACGCGCCGGGGGCTTTGCCCATATTGCTACTTTGGTCAAGCGGCTGCGGGCAGATCGACCGGGCGCACTGCTCCTCGATGGTGGGGATCTCTGGCAGGGTTCCGCGACGGCGCTGTGGACGCAAGGCCAGGACATGGTCGATGCCAGCAAACTTTTGGGTGTCGACGTCATGACCGGCCACTGGGAGTTCACCTTGGGCACGGATCGGGTCCTGGAAATCGTTGAACAGGACCTCGACGGGCACATCGACTTCGTGGCGCACAACGTCAAAGACATGGACTTTGGCGATCCGGTCTTTGCGAGCCATACCCTCAGAGAGATTAACGGGGTGCCGGTGGCGATCATTGGTCAGGCCTTTCCTTACACGCCCATCGCCAACCCCGCCCATTTCACCGCCGGATGGACCTTCGGTATTCAGGAGCGCGAGCTTCAAGAAAAGGTGGATGAAGTGCGCGCCGCCGGGGCTCAGGTGGTGGTTTTACTCTCTCATAATGGCGCCGATACCGATATCAAGTTGGCGTCACGGGTGACGGGCATCGACGCCATTCTGGGTGGCCACACCCACGACGCGATTCCCCGTGCGCTGGAGATTAAAAACGCGGGCGGTATGACGCTGGTCACCAACGCAGGTTCCAACGGCAAGTTTCTGGGCGTGCTGGACTTTGATGTGCGCGACGGGCGCATTCGTGACTGGTCGTATCGGCTGCTGCCTGTATTCGCGGAATTGTTACCCCCAGACCCGGCGATGAACGATTTAATCGCCAGCATTCGGGCGCCCTTTGCCGAGCGGCTCGCCGAGCCTTTGGCCATGACCGATGATCTCCTCTACCGGCGCGGGAATTTTAATGGCGGTGTTGATCAGCTCATTTGTGAGGCATTGATGGACGAGCTCGACGCCCCCATCGCCCTGTCACCGGGCTTTCGTTGGGGCACCACCTTGCTACCGGGCACTGCGATCACGATGGAGGATCTGATGGCGCAGGTGGCAATCACTTATCCCGCGGTGACCTTGACTGAAATGAGCGGTGCGTTCCTCAAGCGGGTTCTGGAGGATGTCGCAGACAATTTGTTCCACCCCGACCCTTACTACCAACAGGGCGGAGACATGGTGCGATCGGGTGGTTTGCAATACGCGATCGCGCCGCTGGCGCAAGCCGGGTCGCGGATTAGCGAGCTGACCCTCGACGGTAAACCCATTGATGCGCGTAAGACCTACAAGGTGGCCGGTTGGGCGTCCGTTCAGCAGGTGGAAGGTGAGCCTATATGGGATGTGGTGGCGCGCTGGCTAAAGGCGCAAGGGCGGGTGCAGGGAGTGCGAGCCAACCAGCCGGAGGTGTTAGGTCTACAGAATAATCAAGGCATTGTGTGAGTCGCTGAGCGGCCCATGACCTCGATCACGATTTTGCAATCTGCCGCGGACACGAGGCCTGACTGGGTGAGTCGGTGCATGACGTCTGTCGCCGACTGGTCCCAGCGGCAGGGATACGGCTATCACTGTATCGGCGACGAGCTCTTTGATTGGGTGACCCC
>JADHQG010000073.1 GCA_016778045.1 Luminiphilus sp.
GGAAAATTACCCCACGCTCGAGACCTCGCGCCAGCTACTCGCTGCGCAGGGTAGGGCCGCAGTGAAGGACTTCGCGCACAATCGGAAGCTCACTCCCACTGACGATCAGCCTGTCGTACGGATGAACCGTGACACCTACTACAGCTTTGCCGTGGTGGATGTCTCAGCGGGTGCGTTGATCACCATTCCGCCGGTCCCCGAGGGGAAGTACGTGTCGATTCAGCCGGTCACGATGGATCATAGAATTCAGCCCATGTCCTACGGGAGTGGCACTTTTGAGCTGGCAACGCACTATGGCTCACACATGTATCTGATCGTTCGACTGGACAGCACTTTGAGCGAGGCGGAGGCGAACGCGATTCAGGACGGCATGGTGATTAACGCGGCAAGCGCCCAGCCCTTCTCTGCAGAGCCCGTGAACCGTGAGAGCTTCGACACGGTTGAGCTGTCGCTACGTCAAAAGCTACCAGCGCTAGTAGCGACACACGGCACTAAAGTTGTGTACGGCATGTTTACGGCGCCTACGGATGATTCGCGGGGCCTCTACGACTTTGAAAAATATACGGTAGGCGCGGCTCTTGGGTGGGGTGGCGCACAGCTCCGCGATAATCTGTATGAAACCTCACCCAACTTTCCTGCAGAGGGGTGCTATTCGGCGACCTTTGAGGACCCCGATAACGGCGCTTTTTGGTCTTTCACCGTTTATGACGAAAATGGCTTTATGTTTGATGACGTTGCCCATATGAGCTCGGACATCGCCACTGCCAACGAGGATGGCACCTACACCGTGAGCATGGGTTGCGGCGCTGATGCTGTGAACAATCTACCTATCAGCAACGAGACTGGGGTCTTTAACTTCACTGTACGGCACTACATCCCCTCTGATCGGGTAAAGTTTGATGAGTACCGTCTGATGCCGCTGATGCAGAAGGTCGATTAAGGAAGAGGGTGCCGCACCGCGGCTCGGTCACACACGTTGAGCCGTGGGCTCTGCCGATTGCAGCCGGTTGAGCCCTCTCTCAGCTGGTTATCTCTGGCGACCACAGTGCGGCCAACGCCAACGCAGCCAGTCACAGGGTCGCGAGCACATCGTCCAGCAACGCATTCATGTCGGCTCGCGATTCATTCAGCGTTAAACCGAGCCGCACGATGACCAGTTCTTTATCTGGAATCACCACAACGAACTGACCTGAATTGCCGCCGGCGTGAAAAGTGTTCTCCGGCGCGCTGGGAAATGCCCGGTGGCCCGTATTGAGCCAAAACCCGAGACCGTAGATCTCGCCGCCCTTCGCAGTGCCGGGCGTGACCGCGCGTCGCTGCCAAGCTTGGCTAATCACCTCACTTCGGCCATGCCAGGCATCGAGCCATAGCTGACCGATCCGCGCCCATCCGCGCGCGGTGAGATAGGCGTAGCTGGAGCCGACTTGCACGCCGCTGGCGTCGGGTTCCAACACGATCTCGTCTAGCGAAAGAGGTTGGCTGAAGTGGGCTTCTATCCAGTCAGGGTAGAGCTCGCCCTTTAGCGACTGCTGCCACATGAGGGAAGCGGTATTGATGTCGCCACTGGAGTAAGCCCACTGCTCCCCCGGGGGTAGAGCGTGGCCGGTATCCGGTGCTGATCGCCACATGCCGGGCTGGCGGTAGAGCATGTCGGTCACATCATCACCTGGGAAGTAACGCTCAGAGAAATCAAAGCCCGTGGTCATCGATAACAAGTGCCGCAATGTGAGGCTTGGGTCTACCTTATCGAGGGTCTTACCGTCAGCGCCCGCATCTCGTAGCGCATCCAAGACGGGTGCACTCAGCTCCAAGTCGCCTTTATCGACCTGTCGCCCGATAAAGGTCGCCATCAGGCTCTTATTCATGGACCAACCCTGCATCGGCGTCATCGCTGTAACCGGAGCTCCGTAACGCTCAGCGACTATTTGCCCGCGATGCATAACGATGACGGCAAGGGTGTTTCGGCCGCCCTCAGGCGGTTCGGTAAAGGCAGTATCCAAAGCAGATTGCAGTGTCTGTTCATTGCCCACCCCGGAAGTCAACGCGGGCGTCGTGATCGGCGCTGGCGCCAAATCGGTGTCATCGGGGCCCTCCAAGGCGTTATCGACGAGGGCGACAAAAGGGAACAGCGGTGCATGATCCGCCTCGCCCAGCGTGCAGCCGTAGCGAGGTCGGTGCTGTGCGGTTACCGTCTGGCCCAGCATTTTTGCCACAACTTGTTTGTTACTGGCGTCGAGTTCGTAGTCGAGTAATCGGGCGAGGGGTCCGACGGTGGCGAGTCTGGGCAGCACGTCTGTATCGAGGATAAATCGTTCTGGCAGTCGCGCCACAAAAACCCCTGAACAGATTTGCTTGGCGGCGTAGCCCGCACCGATCGCACCCGCCTGCCCTACAAGTCGGATCGCCAAAGTGAGACCGATGATCACATTGAGCCCAAGGGCCCAGAACATAATGCGCCACATGGCGACCACCGTTGAGCAATGAGAGGCGGCGAAGGCTGGATTAGAAGTCGTATTATGTCCAGTCCAATAAAAGAAAAGTGGCTTATTGCCCAGGCAAGACTGGCCAGCTTTCATATCTCTGTCATGTTGGGCGGCCTATACTGAAGTATTACGTAAACCATTTTCTGGGGGCGGCCGATGGATGTCATTGGGTCCTACGGGACGATTTTGTTGGTGCTGGCATGTGCCTTTGGCCTATTTATGGCTTGGGGCATTGGCGCTAACGATGTTGCCAACGCCATGGGCACGTCGGTGGGCGCGCGCGCGCTGACACTGAAGCAGGCCATTTTGGTCGCCGCTATTTTTGAATTTACGGGAGCGTATCTGGCCGGGGGCGAGGTGACGTCTACGATTCGTAAAGGCATCGTCGACCCCGCTTTGATGACTGATACGCCGGAGCTACTGGTATACGGCATGCTGTCAGCCTTGCTGGCGGCCGGTACGTGGTTGTACATCGCAAGCTTGAAAGGCTGGCCTGTCTCCACCACTCATTCTATCGTGGGTGCCATCGTGGGCTTTGCTGCGGTGGGAATTTCGGTCGACGCCGTGGATTGGGGTCAGGTAGGCACCATCGCAGCCAGTTGGGTGGTGTCACCTTTGCTAGCCGGCAGTATTGCCTTTGCATTATTTGTCTCTGTCAGGTCCCTCATTCTTGATCAGGAAGACCCCTTCGTTCGAGCACGGCGGTATGTGCCCGTCTACATGTGGCTTGTGGGATTCATGATTTCCATGGTGACGTTGACCAAGGGTTTGAAGCATGCCGGTCTCGACGTGGAATTAGGCTTTGGCTCGAACTTTGCCAATGCATTGGTACTTTCGGCTGGTATTGGTCTGCTAGTGGCGGTGATTGGCGGCGTATTACTGGGTCGCATCCGACCAAGCGGTGAAGACGAGAACTCCATTGAGAACGTAGAGCGGGTGTTCGGCATCCTGATGATCTTTACCGCCTGCGCGATGGCCTTTGCCCACGGTTCTAACGACGTCGCAAATGCGGTCGGCCCGCTGGCAGCTGTTGTCAGCACGGTGCAGTCCGGTGGCGTTATTGGCGTTACCAGCGTCATGCCCTGGTGGGTATTAGCCGTGGGTGCGGTGGGTATTGTGTTCGGGTTGTCCACCTATGGCTGGCGCGTGATTCAAACCATCGGGCGCAAGATTACCGAGCTGACTCCCAGCCGAGGTTTTGCAGCGGAGTTGGCTGCGGCATCAACGGTCGTCTTGGCCTCCGCGACAGGGTTGCCTATATCGACCACTCACACCCTGGTGGGCGCGGTGTTGGGAGTGGGGCTTGCGCGGGGCGTCGAGGCACTGCATCTGCCCACCATTTGGGCGATTGTCTCGTCTTGGGTGGTCACCTTACCTGCGGGTGCGGGTCTGGCCATTCTCTTTTTCTACATTTTGCAGTCGATATTTGGTTAGTCGGGCGCAACGCGTTAGAGTATTGATAGGGGGTTACAAGTTATGGCGGTTAAACCCGCAATCTCGGAAGTCATCAGCAATTCGCCTCTCGCACTGCTCGAGCGGCACGCCGGTGTCTGTGTGGATTGTGTCGAGCGCTTACCGCTGTATTTTCAGGAGGCTCAGTCCGGTCGATGGGCCCGCGCGGCAGAGGTCAGAGAAGAGATCTGCCGTTTTGAGGGGCTCGCTGATGAACTGAAGCAAGATCTGCGTAGCAATCTCCCGCGCGGCCTGTGGATGTCAGTCTCTCGTGCCGACTTGCTTGAATTAGTGCGCGTTCAGGACAAAATGGCAAACGGCGTCAAGGAAGTCTCAGGCATCTCACTGGGTAGGCATCTAGCCTTCCCGGCTCCGCTGACCGAAGACCTTAATGAGTTTGTTGATGTGGTCGTCAACGTCAGCCGTAGCGTGGTCAAAATCATCAGTGCGACGCGTGATCTGTCGCGCTCCGCTTTTGGTACCCGACAGACCAACGCGATTCTTGATTTTGTCTCTCAGGTCGAGGCGGGGGAGCGGCGGAGCGATGACATGCAGGCCGCTTTGCGAGCGAGGGTGCGCGAGCACGAGGGTGATCTCCCGCCCGTTGATGCGATATTCTTGTATCAGTTACTCGGGGCGATTGGCGAGATAACCGACAACGCCGAAAAAGTAGCGCATCGCGCGCAGATTATCGCGACCAGCTAAGCTGTCCGACGGTGGCTCAACCACTTTTTAACTTCAGCAACCTTTTAAGAAGGTGCGAGACCTAAAGTAGGCCGAGAGCGTCGCGGCTTTTAATCTCGATCCGTCAAACAATTTTGCTGAAGCGTAAAGCGACTTTTTGGTATCCGTGCGAGGCAAAACTGGGCAGGTGTGACAAGTCGCTCTGGCCTTCATCTAACGAGATATCACCCAGGCGACCCAGCAACTCTTCGAAAGCAATCTTTGCCTCCAATCGAGCCAGTTCCGCGCCGGCACAGAAGTGGGGACCAAAGCCAAAGCCCATGTGTGGCTTGGTGGTGGGTCGATCAATATCGAACTGCTCAGGGTTGGGGAAAACCTCTGGGTCCCAGTTGGCGCCGGCCCACATCGGGATCACCATCTCGCCGGCCTTCACGTCGACGCCCTCGATATGATCATCCCGGGTGGCCCGGCGATAGGTGCATTGAATAGGCGGGTCCCAGCGCAGCGCTTCTTCCACCATCGCTGGGATATCGTCGGGATTATCTCGAAGCCGATTCATCAACGCATCGTCGTTGAGCAGCACCAACATCGCGTTGCCAATGAGGTTTGTCGTGGTTTCATGCCCCGCGAGGAGGATCTGGTCGATGATGGGTAGCAGCTCTTCGTTGGTCAGTGGCGGCTCGCCATCGACCTCGGTATTCACCATGATGCTGAGCAAGTCGTCTGTTGGCTCGCGGCGTCGATCTTCAATTCTGGGCACAAAGTAATCATGTAGTTCGACCACGGCGTGGGCCACTTCGCGCCGTCGTTCGTGGCTCAGCAGATCGATGTTGCCCGATATCATCAGGTCGCCCCAGTGCTTGAAGGTCCAGATATCGGCGCGGTCCACACCGAGAATGTCCGCGATCACCGTCACGGGCAGTGGCACCGCGAATTCGGGGATCAGATCGACAGATCCCCGGTCGATAAACGCATCGATCAGCTCGGTGGTGATCTCGCGTATCTGTGGCTCTAGGGCGCGAACGCTGCGAGGACTCAGTGCTTTGCTGATCAATTTACGATGCCGTGTGTGCTCGGGCGGGTCTGCTGTGAACAGCGCGTTCACAATAGGGTGCGCGTTGGAGAGGATCTCTTCGACGTCATCCTGGACCGGTTCGCTGTTGATGCCCATGTGCCTCGGGCCGCGATCATCCTCAGTGATAGCTGAGGAGTACATGGAGGTATTTTTAGCCAATGCTGCGAGCGTGTCGTAGCCGGCGACAATCGTGCCAATCGCAGGGTCTCGGCCGACACCTCCTTGTGCATGCATCGAGGCATACATTTTGTAAGGGCACTCGATATGCTCAGGGTGCGCCAGATCGATTTCGAGGATTTTTTCTTCCGCCATGGGTCTTCTGCTCTTTCGTCATCATCGCAGTATAGCCACGACCGCGGGGGCTTCGGTACGCGCTTTACAAAAAACGCTCAGCCGGTCAGTTGGCTGCGGTCATGGACAGCGTCACGGGTACGATGATTTCGTTTCGTCTCATGAACGGCAGCGTCCATGGTGGATTGTATTGATTCAAGGTGGGATCCCCCGCAATGTCGATCCCTTCTGCAATTAAGAATGACCTCAGCTTCTGCCAGTTGGCATCCGCTTTTTCTGACGTCGCCCAGCCGCTGAAGCGGATGACAGCCGCGGTGTAAGCCGGTGCTTCACGAAATGCCACACGCTCATCGTCCGGATCGGGCAAATCTGTCAGCGCGTATTCCGCGGGCATCATAAATGCCATCTCCTCGCTGCCGTTCATGGTTTGTTGCACCGGCGCCGTCATGGCAATTTTCTGCTCCTCAGCATTACCGCCAAAAATGTAGCCGGCAAGCACGCGAAAGCCGTCGTCATTGCCATTGTCCATGGCGGTGACTGCCATGATGCGGGGTGCGTAGGCCCGAATCTCGATCTGCTCAGCTTCCCAGGCCCGCTCCACCGAGTAGGCCGGTTCCTCAATGGCCTCGGCATTCAAGACAATGAACGCACCTGCGAACATCGTGCAAAAAGCCAAAAAGCGTTTGGTTTGATAAATAAAGATAAGCATGAATTCATCCTGAAATGATCGGGTATGTCATGCATACGAGTTGTTGGGAAGACGGATCACGCCCTGAAAAGGGCCCCGACAGGCTGAGCGAACAGACCGTATCGGACACCCCCGGTATGTGGGAGGCCTGGTGAGTTAGCCACTCACCAGGCGGTGTGATGTCGCTGTAGAGATAAACGCAAGCGGATCGCCGGCTAGGCAGCCAGCACCGCACTGGGGGTGGAGCGAGCAAGCGCCCATTCTTCTTCTGTCATCTCTGCCTCGATATCGCCAAACAGCGGCGTGGACAGATATCGCTCTCCTGTATCGGGCAGTGTGCACAGGATCACAGACCCTGGTTCGGCCCGCTGCGCGACGTCGAGAGCCGCGGCAAACGTCGCGCCGCAGGAGATACCACAGAAGATACCCTCTTTTTGCGCCAGTGCTTGTGCGGTAGCAAAAGAGGTATCAGCAGACACGGGAATCACCTCGTCGATGTAGCCTTTGTCGATCGATTCTTGCGCGACCAGTGGGATGAAGTCTGGCGTCCAGCCCTGAATCATATGCGGGGCCCAGGCGGGGTGACTGCCGCTGGCAGAGCCGTCTTCGCGTCGCTCCTGAGCGCGCCCGTCAGTGAGGAGGGCCGCACCGTCGGGTTCAGTGGTGACGATTTTGGTATCCGGCCGCTCGGCGCGGAGCACCCGTGCCACGCCGGTGAGCGTGCCTCCGGTGCCGTAGCCCGATACAAAGTAGTCGAGTCGCTCTCCGTCGAAGGCGTCCATAATTTCGCGTGCCGTAGTCCGCTCATGCACGTCGGCGTTTGCAGGATTTTCGAATTGGCGCGCCATGAACCAACCGTTGGCTTCGGCCAATTCGCGGCACTTGTTGACCATGCCCATGCCTTTCTCTTCCTTGGGCGTGAGAATGACTTTGGCGCCGAGAAAGCGCATCAGCTTGCGGCGCTCCACCGAGAAAGTCTCGACCATCACCGACACGAACGGATAGCCCTTGGCGGCACAGACCATGGCAAGACCAATACCGGTATTGCCCGAGGTGGCCTCAATCACCGTTTGGCCCGGTTTGAGCTCTCCCGAGGCTTCTGCCGCTTCAATGATGCCCAAGGCCAGCCGGTCTTTCACTGAACCCAATGGGTTAAAAGCCTCAACTTTTACCCACATAGTCACGTGATCAGGAGCGAGCTGATTGATTTTTACAATGGGTGTGTCACCGATAGTGCCAGTGATGCTGTCGAACTTGCCGCGCATTAGTGGTCTCCTACGTTTTCTCTAGAAAAGTCATGTGATAATAACTCCTCTAGAGTCATTGGTGCGCCTCTGAGAAAACCCTGATGCAAGAAAACACCCAGCTCGAGCAGTGTAGCTTCCTCAAGCTGAGTCTCAACGCCCTCGGCTACTAGCTGAATACCTAGATCAGATGCCATCTGCTGCAGATGACGCACGATGGTTTGTGCTTTCGGATCTGTC
>JADHQG010000074.1 GCA_016778045.1 Luminiphilus sp.
AGTCAGGCTGCTCTATATGCGCTACATCGATACCGAGCTCGGCGAGATACCCGACTTCAATGATCCGAACCTAAACCGTGAGAATGCCGTTCAACTGCAAGTTGTGTTGAAGGGCATGGGCGGCTTCGGCGGGCGTGTGGACAACCTGCTCTCGGATATGATCCGCGGGTTTACGGATCGGCGGGTGCCATAACCGCGACCGAACTCGCGGGGGTGTAAATGGTCCGGATTTATCCCACAATCGCTCTCCTGCCATGACTCAATGATGGATCAATGAACAACACGCCGTTTTCTATTCTCTCGCGCAGCCGCGCGAGCCTGATCAGTCTTTTCTGCGCTTTGCTGGTGCCTGCCGCATGGGCACAGGTTCAAGTGCTGGACCAAGTCGTGGCGATTGTCGATGACGACATCATCCTCGCCTCCGAATTACAGGAGCGCGTGGCAGGGGTGCGATCAACCATGGAATCTCGTGGCGTGGAAATGCCAGACGACGAGACACTGGTACGCGAGACCCTCGACCGTTTGATTCTCGACAGTATTCAAATGCAATTGGCCAATCGCTACGGAGTGCGCATCCCCGATGCCCAGCTGGATGAAGCCATGACGCGGCTCGCCCGCCAGAATGGACTGACGCTGGAGCAGTTCCGTGTTGCGGTAGAACAATCCGGGCAGAACTATGGGGCCACGCGGGAGAGTCTGCGGAAGGATCTCGCCATTCAGCGGGTGCAGCAGGGCAACGTGATGCGCAACATCAACATCTCGGAGCAGGAGATCGATAACTTTCTTGCTACCGAAGAAGGCGAAGCCATGACCCAACCCGAATATCGGGTCATTCAGGCACTGCTGGCGACTCGGCGCGGAGAAGACGCCGCCAGCGTGGAGGCAAAAGAAACTTTTATTGACGCAACGCTGGCCAACATTCAAGGCGGCACCGATTTTGAGACCGCAGTAAGCGGCGTCGAACCCTACGCCTTTACCGGCGGAGATTTGGGCTGGCGAAAGCTGGGGGATATTCCCAGCATGTTTGCTGAGGTGGTGCCCACCATGACGATTGGCGACGTGACCAAGGTTCGCTCTTCGTCAGGCTTTCACCTCGTTTACCTTGCCGACGAGGTCGGTGGTGAGCGCTTGGTCAAGCAAACGGATGTCAGGCATATCCTGATCAAACCCACTGAAGTGCTTGATGAAGCTGCCGCAGAAGCCTTGGCGGGACAGTTGATGGAGCGCGTCAAGGGTGGAGAGGATTTTGGCGCGTTGGCCCGGCAATACTCCGACGACATTGGCTCCGCCGCTGAAGGGGGCGAGCTCGGATGGACCAACCCGGGGCAAATGGTGCCCGAATTCGAGGCCGCGACGGCCGCAGCTGAGGAAGGCGTTGTCACGGAACCCTTCCGCAGTGAGTTTGGCTGGCACATTCTTGAAGTGACCGGTCGTCGAGATAAAGACTTCTCAGGCGAGATCCAGCGCAACCAGGTGGCCAACTACATCCGGGAACAAAAATACCAGGAAGAGCTTGACGCCTGGCTGCGTAAAATACGCGAAGAAGCCTTCGTCGATATCAAGTGAGTGCCGAGCAGGTCATACCGCGGCTTGCCATCACCGCCGGAGAGCCTGCCGGGATCGGCCCTGATATTCTTTTATCGGCCGCGACACAGCCTCATGACGCCCAGCTGGTTGCCATTGGCAGTGAGGCAGTTCTAGCGGAGCGCGCCAAACAATTAGGGCTAAATGTTGCCCTTGCCGCCTACTCGAGCACTGACGCAGTCATGCCCCACGTACCCGGTACCCTGCCGCTGATCGATATTCTGGCTCCCGCCGCCGTCACACCCGGCACACCCCATCCAGATAATGCGCGGCATGTGCTCGCACTCCTCGACCAAGCGGTATCACTGTGTAAAGCCCGCGAATGCGCCGCCATGGTCACAGCACCACTACACAAAGGCGTGATCAACGATGCAGGTATCCCCTTCTCGGGGCATACTGAATACCTGAGGGACGCCACGGGCGCCGATCACGTGGTGATGCTACTGGCGAGCGGGTCATTGCGGGTCGCGCTCGCGACCACTCATCTTCCGCTCAGTCGCGTGCCTGCTGCGATTACGTCGGAGCACTTGAGTACGGCGCTAACTGTGTTGAATCACGACCTGAGGTCCAAGTTTGGCATTGCCAAACCGCGCATCACGGTTTTGGGCTTAAACCCCCACGCGGGGGAGGGCGGGCACCTAGGGACCGAAGAACGTGATGTGATCGAACCCGTGTGCAGCGCACTACGCGATCAGGGTTTGCAGATTAAAGGGCCCGTGCCGGCGGACAGCGCTTTTATTCCTGCCATGCGCAGTGACACCGACGCCTATCTGGCCATGTACCACGATCAGGGTCTGCCGGTGCTGAAAGCCGATGGGTTTGAGGGGGCGGTGAATATCTCGCTCGGTTTACCGATTATTCGCACATCAGTGGATCACGGTACGGCTTTGGCGCTGGCAGGCACCGGTAAAGCCTCGGGCGGCAGCTTGCTCGCCGCCATCAAAGCGGCTCAGGAACTGGCCCTAGCGGGCCAGAAGTAGCCACATCGCTAGTTAGACTCTGAACACTCCATCAGTACAAGACTGGGATTGCGTGCCCACAGCGAGCCGCCGGCTTGATGGACGAACCCCGCTTGCACGACTTTCGATCCAGGCAACACGGGGGCCGTCACCTCGATACGCTGCCAATTCCATACGCCCTGGTTGGGGGCATGGTCAGCCATCTTCGCACTCATGGGGCTTGTTGCAGGTTGCAAAAGCAAACCCGCGACATGCTCAAAGCCGTGTAGCACCGGATCCGTCTCTACCTGGCCTTTGAGTTCGGCGCTGAACACCCATGTGCCGATCAGCTCAGGATTGGTCTGTGGCAATGCAACCTTTTGTTTCAATAGCATCCATGGCTCAACGCCTGTGCGGGTAATAGCCAGCTCGCCCTGCTCGCTCGAGACCCTAAAAGATCGATCGCCAGAATGCTGACTATAAGCCCAACCACCCTTATCAATTTCCTCAAATGCCAAATCTGCTAGTAAGTTATCCGATACCACGCAATCTGCTCCGACAGCGGATCGATCCACGGCAGTTGACTCAGCGTCATCTTCGTCAGTGGGCGTATCATCGACAACCACACCGGATGGAGGCGCGCAGCCGATGAGAGTGAGTAGCGCCAACGCGAGTCCCGCCCGGCCGAAAACTCTTGCAACACACGTCATTCCCTAATAACTCCCGCACTATTTGGCAAAGGAGCACGGTACACTGGCCGCCTTCACTTTTTAACCCGTTTTAACCATGTCAGAGATTAATATCAGCTATTCCATTGGCTCGGGCCCAACGCCGGCTCCAGAAAATAAGGCCACTTGGAGCTTTAATAGCAGCAGATTCTTTCAGGGGCCCGCAGGCACCTCGGTTGTCTATAACAAGCTAAATGACAAACGGATGATCCTGCAGCCACAACTCGCTCAGGCACTGTCGCAATGCCAGCCGTTCAGATCGCTTGAAGGCCATGCTGCCCAGATCATGCGGGGCTCGCCGGAGATGAGCGAAGACCGAGCCGACGTGATCAATACGTTGCAAGCAGTGTGTGACGCGGGATTGATGGAGTCCTCTGAACAGGCTTGGCAAAGGCTGGTAGAGCAGAAAGTGTGGCCTCAAGATACGGGCTGTCGCATTTTTATATTGACCTGCGACCGCCCCAAAGCGCTTGCGAGACTGCTCAGTGGTCTGCACGCTCAAGCCTTGCCACCGCAGGTCGAGGGCATCTGCGTGATCGACGACTCTCGAGACCCGGCTTGCGCTACAGAAAACGAGCAACTACTCACGCAAGCACAAGATCGAACCGGTTTGCCGCTGTCCCACTTTGACATAAGCGCCCGAGAGGCACTGATCACCACCCTGAAGGAGCAACTCCCTGACTGCGCTGAAGAAATCGGTTTTTTACTCGAGCGGGCGCGCTGGGGGCAGGCACCCACATTTGGTTTAGCCCGCAATCTGACCCTGCTGCTGAGTGCGGGTAAACGCGCTTTGGTTTTTGACGACGACGTCATTCCCGAGGCGATCACTCCGCCGCTGGCCGCCACGCAAATGACGGTGGGTAGCGCAAACGATCGTCAGGCGGTCTTTTATGCGAATGAAGACGCACTCAATCAACACGCCCTCGCACTGCCCGACTCCCCTGTCAGTTTAATGCTAAATCATCTAGGGAAGCCGTTAGGCGACGTATTGGCCTCCTCACTGCCAGGCCCTCAGGCCTTGGCCGGCTGGGATGGCGAATTGCTGGCCCGATTCACTGCGCAATCGCCAGTTTTGATGACCCAATGTGGTAGCTGGGGCGATCCTGGTACAGGCAGCGGCGAATGGGCCTACTTTCTGCAGCAACCCAGCGTACAACGCCTGCTCGCTCTGGATTCGGACCTTGAGCAAACGCTGGCCGCCCGCTCGAGCTGGTTTGGCTATCGGGGTCCCACCGTGTCGCAATATGGCACGTTGTCCCAGCTGACCGGGCTGGCGAACCACACCTTGCTGCCGCCTTACCCGCCTGCGGGCCGCGGTGAGGACATCTTCTTTGGCCTGCTGCTACAGCGCATGTACCCCACCTCAGCGGTGTGGAACGAGGGCTGGGCAATTCGCCACGCGCCGCTTGAAGATCGCGCCTCAAGGGGCGCCCTTTCGCCGCTGGATGTCAAAGCAGGCATGGCGACGGTGGGCGACTGGATAGGTCGAGAACCGGCGGATCAATGGGGTCAGACGCCGGAAACCAATCTGGTGGCCGTTAGCGAACAGATCATGCGGTTAAGCACCATGGATAACCACGCTCTTGCTGAGCTGGCTAATCAAGAAGCCGTCAGCAAAGCAAGCTCGCTGTTGAGGCGGTGTTTCGAACATATCGATTGTCTGGCTCAGCTGGAATCGGAACCAGGTTACCCACAGTGGAGAGGTTTTCTCGAGCAAACGCGGGATCAGCTTGTGCAGCGCATTCAAACACCGAATGCTGACCCACTATCTGCGTCGATAACTGCCAGTGGTGGGGAGGCTGCACTGCGAGGTCGGGCGCAACAGCTTGCCGGCGCACTCAAAGCCTGGCCAAAAATCTGGGGGGCTGCCAGAGGGTTAATCGCCTGATAGTGGACCTACCGCAGCAGTAGCCCTCAATAGTGGCAAATTTGTTTTACTCGTTCTGTAGTATTTTCCAGCGCATTCAGCTGACTTTTTGCCTTAAGGTTCAGATTAGATTTTTATCAGCAATCCAGTCGTCGGAAAGCCCGGCATTAGCGGCTTCAACAACAGGCAGCACTGCCCGAGCCCAATAAAACCTAACTCTCTCGGCGCTAACATAGCCTTACCCCGCCCACATCTCTGGCCTGGGGGAGTCAGCCGCCATCGTTGAAAAAGTGATAAACCGACCCTTCCTCTTGCTTGATTAGCTCTCGAGCAGTTTGTTTGAGATTACGGATGTTGCCTTTGGAAGCATCGTCTATGTCGTCGCTGGCATAGTGCAGCGGAGTTTGTAAGCGCAGGTAATTCGTGCCAAGAAACAGTCGCATCTGATAATCAGCCGCCTTCGCGGCACCGTCGAATATGCAATCCAGCAGCGACATCACCCACAGCGCGCTGCCCCAAGTCTTCGCCTGATGATAAGGGATGGCTCGAGTCAGCTCCCCGGTACCGATGGAAAGCACTTTAATCTGCTCACCCGGAAAGAGCCTTTTGGCCTCGGCAAGGGCAGACACAGAGGGGGTGTTCATGAACACGCCACCATCAATCAACACGTGTTGTGCTGCATCGATATTCAAGGGCTTCGGTTCAAAGTACGTGGGTGCAGCAGAAGTCGCTCGCGCGGCATCGCGACACAGGACCGCGCCATGCTCGGGTAACCAGCTCTTCAGAAAAACACTCTCGCGATTTTGAATGTCATAAGTAGTGACCATTGTCGGGACTGTGCAATCCCCTAGAGTCGCCTCCGCAAAGTACTGCTTGAGCACCGCCTCAAGATTCTGGTGCGAGTATGCCTCCTCGAGAATCCCCCCCGCAGAGCGCAGCTTGCGCCAGAGCGAGTGCGCAAAAATGTGCTCTCCATGATCTTCGTAAAGTTTAACCACCCGCTTTGCCGAAAACTGAGCCGGCCGCCCTGGACCGGGCCGCGAGAGCCCCAGAGTCAGAATCCCGCCGGTTGAGGTGCCCACCATCAAATCAAACAGCTGACCGGCTGACTTCTTCATTTTTCGCTCGATATGAGCAACTACCATCGCAGGAATAATGCCGCGAATGCCGCCCCCATCGACCGCCAAGACCCGTCTTGTCATAGCCGCTCCAACCCCAAGACTGCAACGATTCGTTCACTGAGTATTCTATGATTTTTCGTCTAGCACTCCCCAGCGAACTGGGCTCTTCAATCCGTGAAGCGGCTCGACACATCACATACTCAGACAGATCACTAAGCCGAGCAAGCTCAGTTGCGCCATCAACAGCGAATTCACAGATATCGGGATGGTCATCCGTGATAGATGATCACCTCTTTAACGCATTAGCGACTTCTTTCTCATCTAGTCGATTTCACCTGACCATGCGGTTGCCAATATAATCAGCACTTCAGCCTCTTGGCCGGCGCATGCATGACAATCAGTTTATTGGCCTTTGCTTGTCTCACGGTGACCGGATGCGGCTTCTATCGCCTCGTTCATTGCCGGTTGAATTGGGTCACAAATCCCTTTCTTGAGGTCGGCGCAGGCTTTTTTATCGCCATGGGGCTTGTTGTGCTGTGGCTCAGTAGCGGGCTCTTGCCTCTCACCACAGCGAGCCAGTCGCTCCTCGCGCTGAGCGTCGTGTTGTCTCTCATAGCCTTAAAAACCTCGCCACTGCCTGCGTTACAACGATGGTTTGCCCCAGTCACCGGAACGTTAACCCCAGGTTGGCATCTTGCCTTGGTATGCCTTATCGGCGTGTACTTACTTCTTGTTCTAATCAACAACCTCAATCGCGATATCTTCCCGTGGGACGCCTTCACCACGTGGATGTATCGAGCCAAAGCCTGGGTAGTGAGCAATCAAGCGATCGAGTTTCAGCCTCTGCTGCCATGGCTGGCCGATGAGACTTCAGGATATCCATTAGCCGCTGCGCACTATCCAATATCGATCTCTGCCGTCGCGGCGTTTGGGCCCTCGCTGACAGGCACATGGGATGCCGCACCCGCTAGCATTCCCTGGTTCTTCGCGATGGCCGCGTGTGCTCTGATGATGATTGGACTTTGTAAAGTTCAAATACCTCATCACTTCGGCGTTGCTTTATCAGGTGGTGCCATGCTAACCACGACTCCTCTGGTACACATCCACGGCATGCTCGCAGGATATGCCGATATCTGGGTAATGGGGACAAGCGGTATGGGTTTGGCGGCCGTCTGCATCTCTACGCAGCGAAGAGATGCCGGTGTGCTGACTGTGGGCTTGCTGCTGCTGTTACTAGGGTGTTTATGGAAGAGTGAAGGCTGGCTTTGGCTGGCACTGGGGATCACCGTGGCCGCCCTCTATAGGCTATGGGGACGTTACCGTTTTCGCGTGTTGCCATGGCTGCTAGCTGCAGCGGGTGCACTGTGGCTACTGCAACCTCTGCACTTGGGCCCGGCCGGCGTCTGGGGGGCAACCGCAGACGAGATCAATCTGGGCGCTCTAGGCAACTTTGAAGTTCGGCTCTACAACCCGCTAAAAAATTATCTGGAAATGACCCTTTGGCAAGGCAACTTCTTACTGATCATGCCGATGTATATAGGCGCTTTACTGCTACTAGCGATGAAGGCACGGGGCAACTTAGGCGGCTATCTACTCATGGCTTTGGGGATATTCGTGACGCAAGGCACTATTTTTGGGGTTTCTGACTATTCGAAATATGCCGAGAGCGGCACCGCCATCAACCGACTGCTATTACAAATGCTCCCAGTGCTAATCGTCACCATTACCGCACTGGTACCTTCAGAGCTATCATCCGATGGCCGCGCCAGTGCAAAGCGCGAGCAGCGCACTAGATCATCACTATATGGCATCGCGCTCGCGCTATTGGCCGTAGCGCTGGCGCTACCGCTGACCATGGCATTTCAGACCGAAACGCCAGAAAATCTCCGGGAGCCCGATCGTTTGATCACATATGACC
>JADHQG010000075.1 GCA_016778045.1 Luminiphilus sp.
ATCCTGATTTTACAGGGCATCGCGTCGTGGCGCGTGGTAGCTGGCTGCTTTGTCGGCATGATTGCGTTCTCGCTGCTACTCAATGGCATTGGATCCGGTTCCAACCCCGCATTTGCTATGCCGTGGCACTGGCACATGGTGGTCGGTGGCTTTGCATTCGGTGCCTTTTTTATGGCGACAGATCCTGTCTCCTCAGCCATGACTGACCCCGGGCGATGGGCCTACGGCATTTTGATCGGCGTAATGTGCGTCTTGATTCGCGTCGTAAACCCCGCGTTCCCAGAGGGCATGATGCTGGCGATTCTGTTCGCCAATTTGTTTGCGCCGCTGTTCGATAATTTTGCGGTCAGCGCCAACATCAAGAGGAGGGCTGCTCGTGTCAGCTAGTGGGGAGAGTCTTGGGCGCATCCTGACGGTCGCTTTGGGACTGTGTCTGGTGTGTTCGGTGGTGGTATCGACCGCGGCGGTGGTGCTTAAGCCGGCGCAGCAGGCGAATAAGACGCTGGATCTCAAGCGCAACATCTTGATGGCAGCCGGTCTGCTGGATCCGTCGCTGTCTGTGGAAGAGCAGTTTGAGCAGGTGGAATCACGGGTGGTGGATCTGGATCAGGGTCGGTTTGTGGACGATGTAGACGCGTCGACATTTGATCAGCGTGAGGCAGCCAAGGACCCGACGCGCTCACGGGCTATCCCCGGTGATGCAGACCCCGCCAAGCTGGTTCGTCGCGAAGATCAAGCACTGGTGTATTTGGTCCGCGATACCGAGGGCGGGCTCGACAAAATCATCTTACCGATTCGCGGCTACGGCCTGTGGTCAACGCTCTACGGCTTCATGGCGCTGGAATCTGACGGCAACACGGTTGCCGGTTTGGGATTCTACGAACACGCTGAGACGCCGGGATTGGGCGGTGAGGTGGATAACCCGAATTGGAAGCGCATTTGGCCGGGCAAGCAGGTCTTTAAGAATGACCAGGTGGCCATTAAGGTCCTCAAAGGAGCTGTTCCTGCAGGGTCCGATGACAAACAGTGGCAGGTCGATGGATTATCGGGCGCCACGCTGACGACCAAGGGCGTGGACAACTTGGTGCGGTATTGGATGGGCGATCAGGGATTCAAGCCGTTACTTGAAAACCTGCGACGGGGAGAAGCCTGATGAGTATGCGTGACACCCTGACAGATCCGATTTTCAAGAATAATCCGATTGCGCTGCAGATACTGGGTATTTGCTCCGCGTTGGCGGTGACCACCTCGCTGCGCGTGACCGTGGTGATGTGCATTGCGCTCACCCTCGTGACGGCGTTTTCAAGCTTTTTCATTTCCTGTATTCGGCAATACATCCCGTCGAGCATTCGCATCATTGTGCAAATGACGATTATTGCCTCTCTGGTGATTGTGGTGGATCAGGTACTCAAAGCGGTGGCTTACGACATCTCCAAGCAGTTATCGGTATTTGTCGGCTTGATCATCACCAACTGCATCGTGATGGGGCGAGCAGAGGCTTTTGCGATGAAGAATTCGCCGGTGCCCAGTTTTATGGATGGCGTGGGCAATGGCTTGGGCTATTCCTTCGTGCTGCTGGTCGTCGCCACCGTGCGCGAGTTATTCGGTACCGGCAAGCTGTTCGGCATGGAAATACTGCCGTTGGTCACAGAAGGGGGCTGGTATCAGGCCAATGGGCTGTTGCTGTTACCGCCCAGTGCTTTCTTCTTGATCGGCCTCCTGATTTGGGCGATCCGGGCAGTGAATGCAGAGCAGGTTGAGGAGCCGGAGTTCCGCATCGCTCACCATAATCCGGCGGAGGAAAGCGCGTAATGGAACACTACTTAAGCCTCTTCGTTCGGGCGATCTTCATCGAGAACATGGCCTTGGCCTTCTTCCTCGGCATGTGCACCTTCCTTGCGGTATCCAAAAAGATCGCCACTGCAGCCGGTCTGGGCGTTGCGGTGATTGTGGTGCTGTCGATCACTGTGCCCGTGAACAACCTGATTTATCAGAACCTGCTCGCTGACGGCGCGTTGGCTTGGGCCGGACTGCCGGACGTGGATCTGAACTTTTTGAGTCTGCTCAGCTACATCGCCGTGATCGCGGCACTGGTGCAGATACTCGAGATGTTTCTCGATAAATACGTGCCGGCGCTCTACGCGACGCTGGGCGTGTTTTTGCCGCTGATTACGGTCAATTGCGCGATTCTGGGCGCCTCTCTGCTCATGCAGGAGAGGAGCTTTAATCTGGCCGAGAGTGCCGTATTTGGCGCCGGTGCCGGGGTCGGTTGGGCTTTAGCTATAGTGGCCTTGGCGGGTATTCGCGAGAAACTGAAGTACAGCGACGTACCCGATGGACTGCAGGGTCTCGGGATTACCTTTATCACGGTTGGGTTGATGTCACTGGGCTTCATGTCCTTTGGCGGCATCGACATCTGACAAGCGAACCAAGGGAGCGCAGCACCAATGGATATGACGATTGTTTTCGGCGCTGGCATGTTCACCGCGATCATTCTTGCGCTGGTGCTGGTCATTATTGCCGCCCGCAGCCGTTTGGTGGCAAGCGGTAATATCAGTATCGAAATCAATGGCGAGCGCACGATTGAAGTGCCTGCCGGTGGCAAACTACTGCAGACCTTGGCGGACGCCGACCTATTTTTAGCCAGTGCCTGTGGTGGCGGTGGCACCTGCGCGCAATGCAAGTGCGTTGTTGAGGAGGGCGGCGGTGCCATGCTGCCCACCGAAGAGTCTCACTTTACTCGTAGGGAAGCGACCGAAGGCTGGCGCTTGTCGTGCCAGACGCCCGTCAAACAAGACCTCAAGATTCAGGTGCCCGAGGAAGTATTTGGCGTTAAGCAGTGGGAGTGCACCGTTGAGTCCAATGAGAATGTGGCGACGTTTATCAAAGAGTTGGTGCTCAAGCTGCCTGAGGGCGAGAGCGTTGATTTTCGCGCCGGCGGTTACGTGCAGTTGGAGTGTCCTCCGCACGCGGTGAAGTACAGCGACTTCGATGTAGAGGAGGAGTACCGCGGCGACTGGGAGCGCTTTGGCTTTTTCAACTTCGAATCGTCCTGCAAGGACACCACGATTCGAGCCTACTCGATGGCGAATTACCCTGAAGAAAAGGGCATTGTTAAGTTCAACATTCGCGTAGCGACCCCGCCCCCGGGCAGTGAGGGCATTCCGCCCGGTGTGATGTCGAGCTGGGCGTTTAATCTGAAGCCCGGTGACAAGGTCAACGTCTACGGTCCGTTTGGAGAATTCTTTGCCAAGGAGACATCCAATGAGATGGTCTTCATCGGTGGTGGTGCCGGCATGGCGCCCATGCGGTCGCACCTCTTTGACCAACTGAAGCGCATCCAAACGGATCGCAAGATCAGCTTTTGGTATGGGGCACGTTCTCTGAGGGAGATGTTCTATGTCGAAGACTATGACGGTCTTGACGCAGAGAATGACAACTTTGAATGGCATGTCGCACTCTCCGACCCCCAGCCAGAGGATAACTGGGACGGCTTAACCGGCTTTATTCACAACGTGCTGTATGAACAATACCTAAAGGATCATCCGGCGCCTGAGGATTGCGAGTACTACATGTGTGGCCCGCCTATGATGAATAAGGCAGTGATCGACATGCTGTTGGATCTGGGTGTTGAGCGAGAGAATATCTTCCTAGACGACTTCGGCGGATGATAGTGCTTAGCAAGCGACGCCTGAGGCCAGCTCTATTGCTGGCCTTTTGCTGTCTGGCCGCCTGCAGTGGCGAGCGACCCCAGCAACTCGGGGGTAATATCTTTGGAACGACTTGGGCTGCGACCTATCAGCACGCACCGGATGATCTCAGCGCCGAAGCGGTAAAGACCGAGATCGAGAGCGCCTTCGAGCTCGTGAACCTGAGCATGAATCACTACGACCCAGAGAGTGTGATCAGTGACTTTAACCAATTGCCGCCTGGTGAACCTCTCGAGGTCGACTGGGATTTTGCTTACGTGCTGACTGCTGCTCTGGCGCTCGGCGAGGCAACCGGCGGTGCCTATGATGTGAGCGTCAGCGCGCTATCTGACCTATGGGGCTTTGGGCCAGACGGGCCCACTCGATTGCCAACGCAGGGCGATGTTGACCTCGCGCTGAGTCAGGTGGGGGTGAGTCATCTTGAATGGCAGCCGGAAACACGCACCTTGGCCAAGCGCGTGCCCAATTTGAAGCTCGACTTTTCGTCGTTGGCCAAGGGATACGCGGTAGATTTGGCTGCAGATGCTTTGGATGAGTTGGGTCTTGAGCATTACATGTTGGAGGTCGGTGGCGAAGTGCGCGTCAGGGGCCAGAGTCCGAGAGGAGGGGATTGGCGCATCGCGGTCGAGCGTCCTGACCCGACCGCGCGAGGTAGCGTACAGACGGCACTCTCGGTGTCGGATACGGGTATTGCTACCTCAGGTGACTATCGGAATTTTTTTGAAAGTGAGGGTCGGCGCTATTCGCATTTGATTGACCCGAAAAGCGGCTACCCCATTCAACACGATGTGGTGTCCGTGACAGTCGTTCATGGCTCTGCGATGATGGCAGACGCTTGGGCCACCGCACTCATCGTGTTGGGCTCAGAGGAAGCGATGGCGCTGGCCGAGGAGCGTCGATTGGCCGTTTATTTATTGAAGCGCTCGGATGATCGTATCGAAGCCCTGTGGAGTGCCAGTATGGCGCAGTGGCTCGACGAGGACTTACTGTGACACGCGGGAAACTGGGAAAAAAAAGATGACGTTCGTGCTCGCCTTGTTGGTTTTTCTGCTGATCATGGCCGCTATGGCTGTGGGTGTTATCTTTGGGCGAGCGCCCATCAAAGGCTCCTGTGGCGGCCTGGGTGCTATTGGCATTGATCAGGAATGCGAAATTTGTGGCGGCGACCCTCAGCGATGTGACAGTAACAGCGATGCTGTGCCGGTCAGGCAGTATGACCCCAACAGCGCTGACTCTCCGGAGCGCTGATCATCCGCACCGAAGTGACCGCCTGACGACATGAGGCTATGCTGCTTTTTTGGGAATTAATATTGCGGTTTAGCTTTGGCGGCACACAGCGTCGCTTCACCCGCTTTGTGTCAATTGCCTCTCTGGTTGGCATGACCCTCGGAGTGGCTGCATTGATCACTGTGCTGTCGGTAATGAATGGTTTTGCTGGCGAATTGCATCAGAGACTCTTATCCGTCACGCCGGACGTTACTCTGGAGACCACAGTGGTCTCAGATCAGGCACTTCAGGATCTGGCGGGCCTGTCGCGAACCAACCCGGCAGTGAGGGGTGCCACACCGTTCATCAAAGGCACTGCGCTGTTGCGCAAGGGTCGCCAGAGCTGCGGCGTGGTGGTGACGGGTGCGCCGCTGTCGGGGCTTGAGCAGGTCATCGATCTTTCCGCTCATTTGACTCAGGGGTCGCTAGCAGCAGTGGCGGAGGAGTCGTTTACCGTCATTCTGGGTGCAGACTTGGCGCGCCTGATGGGGGTGCGAGTTGGGGATGTCATCGAGATGGTGTTGCCTCGGTTGACGGTCAGTCCTATGGGCGTTTTTCCAAAGTCGCGATTATTAACCGTGGTGGGAACCTTCGCGGTGGGCGCGCCACCCGACGCACAGCAAGCTTATGTGTCTCTCGAAACCGGACGTCGGTTGTTGGGTCAAACCTCGCAACAGGGCGTGCAGCTTCGGTTGGCTGACCGGGACCTGGCGTCGCAGGTGAGTGCCTCACTCGCGGCAAGCGTTGACGCTAACGTCACCGTGCGTGACTGGCGAAGTTCGCAGGGCTCTCTTTTCGCCGCGATCAAGATGGAAAAGATTACGGTCGGCGCATTATTGACCTCGGTCATACTGGTGGCGGCCTTTAACTTGATTTCGACGCTGACGATGTCTGTAACGGAAAAGCGCGGCGACATTGCGATACTGCAGGTGCTGGGTTTGCCCGCCAATCGGCTTTTGATGCTGTTTTTGGGGCATGGCTTGTTGCTAGCCATCATTGGCATTTCTGCGGGGGCGCTACTCGGTGTGACCTTGGCATCCTCGGTAAGTGACTTGTCACTCTGGGTAGAGCAAGCCCTTGGGTTGACGCTCTTTGACCCCGCCGTTTATTACATAGGCGGGCTGCCTTCAGTGCTTCAGTGGGGTGATGTCACGGCAGTGGTGGCCATCTCGCTAATGCTGAGCCTCTTGGCGAGCGTGTATCCCGCCTGGCGAGCATCGCAAATTCCCCCGGCCGAAGCGCTGAACTATGTCTGAACTGCCAGTCATAAGTGCGAGCCAACTTGGCAAAATTTATTCGGATGGGCGCAGGGAGGTCACTGTACTCAATCAGCTTGATCTGATGGTCAGCGCCGGCGAGTGGTTGGCGATTGTCGGCGTGTCGGGTGCCGGCAAGTCGACACTGCTCAATCTGCTGGGAGGCCTCGATGTGCCCAGTGCAGGGGAGGTATTGGTGGCGGGCCGATCATTATCGGCGCTATCCGAGGACGAGCGCAGTCGCTGGCGAAATCGACAGCTGGGATTTGTTTTTCAAATGCACCACCTCTTGCCTGAGTTCTCTGCACTTGAGAGCGTGGCGATGCCGGCGCGGATTGGTGGCGCCAATAAGCGTGATGCCGAGGAAAAAGCGCAGCGACTGCTCGCCATCCTCGGTATGGGAGAGCGGCTTGGCCACAGGCCGGCTGAATTATCGGGCGGTGAGCGGCAGCGTGTCGCTATTGCTCGCGCCTTGGTGAATGAGCCGGCCTGCGTGTTGATGGATGAGCCCACTGGCAATTTGGACCCGCAGACTGCGGAGCAGGTGCTGGTGGCCATGGATGCCCTGAGGGAGCGCCAGACCGCTTTCGTGGTGGTCACGCATGATCCCGGTATCGCGACCAGAATGGACCGGCAGTTGAGTCTGACTGACGGTCGTCTGGAGGTACTCTGATGCCCTGGGCGCTGCGTTGGCGTATCGCCGTCAAGCAGACACTCGACCCGGGCAAGGGGCTGTCTGCTTTTTTATCAAAAATCTCGATTGCAGGTATGGCACTCGCTATTGCGTTGCTGTTGGCGGTTCAGTCAGTGATGAATGGGTTCGACCGAGAGATGCGCGATCGTATTCTCTCGCTGGTGCCGCACGTTCAGATCACGGGTAATGCCGACACTCAACAATGGCATGATCTACGCGATCGAGTTGAGGCCGATTCTTCCGTTGCGAGAGTGCGAAGGTTTACCCAGGTAGACGCATTGCTGATGCGGGGGCAATCGGTGTCCGCCGTAAGGCTGACGGGCGTCGACGCGGAATCGCTCGCCGATTTTCGGCACCTTGTATCGCCGGCGTCGGACAGCTGGCGACCCAATTCACTGGTGCTGGGTGCCTCTATGGCTGCGCGACTCGGTCTTGAGTTAGGTGACCGGGTCACTTTTATTGTGCCGGGGGATGACGCTACCCAATACCAGCCCCTGAGCGTGACGTTGCAGGCAGTGCTGCAGTCCGGCACGGAATTGGATGAGGCGCTGGCGTGGGTGCATCACGATGCGTTGTCCCCCTTCGTGGCGGGCAGCGGGGGGAGGCAGGGTCTGGCTCTGCAGCTGAACGATGTATTTAACGCAACTCAATGGCGCTGGCAGAACGATTTGGCGATGCCGCCGAGCCTGAGAACGACCGACTGGCGCGCCACCCACGGCAATCTCTACACAGCGATACAGTTATCTCGAGATTTGATTGGCCTGATCCTGTTTGTTGTTATTTTTGTGGCCGCTTTTAACATCGTGTCTTCATTGATGCTGGTGGTCACGGACCGACGCAAGGCCGTGGCGATGCTAATGGCCATGGGTGCCAGGCGCGCCGATATCACCGCAGTCTTTTTTCTGCAGGGTGGTTTGATTGGCGTAGTGGGCGCAGCAACGGGCGTGGCCTTGGGTTATCTGCTTGCGATCAACGTGCCGGATCTGGCAGTGATGCTCGAGCGTTGGTCAGGAGCGCCCTTACTGCAGACCGACGTGTATCCGCTGGCGTTCGTACCGGTAGACATCCGTTGGCAAGATGCGGCCACGACTGCGGGCATCGCCATTGGGCTGTCAGTGTTGGCGGCATTGCTGCCCGCACTGCGCGCGGCGTCATTACCCGTGGCCCCGACACTCGCTCACTGACGCCGCCGGATACTTCGGGCTTGCCA
>JADHQG010000076.1 GCA_016778045.1 Luminiphilus sp.
CGCCATCTTTTAACTCAAAGGAGGCGGGGCAGGTGTCGCTGAGCGTAATGGCGGTTGACGGCGCTCGCTCGCTCGCCACTGTACTGGTGAGTAGTGCGGTCGAAAAACCGGTGACTGCAAAAAATCGCAGTAGTCCCGGTGTTGAGAGAAGCGTGCAGATGTTCACGCGCGCGCCTCATCAAAACCCACCTTATCGCTGCGCATTTCCGCAACAAGGGAAATAACCGGCAGCGTTGAAGGTTCAACGGGCTGAGCGACGACTATTCTTTTTAGTGATTCGCGGGGGCTCATACCGCCCACTATAGAGAATTCAGGGTGATCTGAGCGGCGGTTTTGAGGCAATGTAGGCGATGACATCGTCGATATCGTCACGATTCGCAAGTGCCGGCGCAAGCCGCGCCATTTGGGCACCGTGAACGTCGTCGGGGTGAGCACCGCGGATGCCATTTAGGTAGCTCTGATAGGAAGACTGGAGATACCAGTCGTTAACTCCGGCCAATGCGGGTGCGCCCAGTGCGTCATTACCCAAAGCGTTGCCACCGTGGCACGCGCTGCAGATATTGACGTAGTAATCCTTGCCGCGATCCGCGTCGCCTTTGATAGTCGCTCGGGGCTGAGCGGGCGGCAACTCGGTCGTGATGAGCGCAGCAAGGCCAGCGATGTCGCTCTCGCTGAGATTCGCCACGCTGAGTGCCATGCGTTTGCCGGCGTTGTCGTCGGGGTGGGACCCACGAATACCACCGACAAAGTGAGTGAGCTGTCGGATAAGGTATTGAGCGGACAGCTGAGTCAGCGCCGGTGCCGCCAAGGCCTGATTGCCCTCGCCGGTTGCGCCGTGGCAGGCGGCACATTGCGCCTGCCAGACCATCGCCGCGGGAGATCCCGTCAATGAGACCGTCATCACATCCGGGGCGGCAGATGAGCCGGGCGGTGTGTCGCCGCAACTGGCCAAACACCCTATCAGGGCGAGCAGTGTGGCGAGACGGCGCATACTGATCGTCTTCGTGCTTCGGCTTAATCGTCGAGGAAGCTGCGTAGGTAATCAGAACGGGTGGGGTGACGCAGTTTGCGAAGCGCCTTGGCCTCGATCTGACGAATCCGCTCGCGGGTCACATCGAACTGTTTGCCGACTTCTTCCAGCGTGTGGTCGGTATTCATGTCGATACCGAACCGCATACGGAGCACTTTGGCCTCGCGTGCTGTGAGCCCGCCGAGTACTTCGCGGGTTGCTTCGGTCAGACCTTCTTCGGTGGCTGATTCAACCGGTGAGGCAATCGTAAGGTCTTCAATAAAGTCACCCAGGTGCGAGTCTTCGTCGTCACCAATCGGCGTCTCCATGGAGATCGGCTCTTTGGCAATCTTGAGGACTTTACGAACTTTGTCTTCCGGCATTTCCATGCGCTCGCCGAGCTCTTCGGGCGTAGGCTCCCGGCCCATCTCTTGCAGCATCTGCCGCGAAATACGATTCAGCTTGTTGATCGTTTCGATCATATGTACCGGAATGCGGATGGTGCGTGCCTGATCCGCAATTGAGCGAGTGATCGCCTGGCGGATCCACCAGGTGGCGTAGGTCGAAAACTTGTAGCCGCGGCGGTACTCGAACTTGTCGACCGCTTTCATCAGGCCAATGTTGCCTTCTTGAATCAAATCGAGGAACTGCAGGCCGCGGTTCGTGTATTTCTTGGCGATAGAGATCACCAGACGCAGGTTGGCCTCAACCATCTCTTTCTTGGCGCGCCGTGCACGGGCTTCACCCATGCTCATGCGGCGATTGATTTCTTTGATCTCGGCGATCATCAGGCCAGTTGCCTCTTCGACATTGGCGATCTGACGCTGCAGGCGCTGAATCTCTTCCTTGTGGTTGTTGATCTTGGCGCCGACGTCTTTCTTCCTCGCCACGCGGCTGACCCAGCGGCTGTCGCTCTCTGAACCTTGGAAGCTCTTGATGAACTCTTTGCGATCCATGCGGCAGTCGCGCACGATAATACGCATGATTTCGCGCTCGGGCTCACGCACGGCGGCGAGGGCAATGCGTGGCTCGTCAATGAGGGGGTCAAATACGCGGGGCGTCAGCTTGAAGAACTTAAACAGCTCGCCAAGCTTGTTCATTTCGGTGATGGCATCTTTGTGCGTACGACCTTTTGCGGCGATGGCCTTCTCGGTCTTGGTGCACTGTCGCTTCAGCGCGGCAAAACGCTTCTTGGCCTCGACGGGGTCGGGGCCAACAGGCGCTTCGTCTTCGTCGTCAGACTCGCCCTTTTGCTCGGCGGCGGCCGCCATCTCTGAGGCGGAGGGCACGTACTCGGCAGGATCCAGATAGCCAATCATGACGTCGATGAGCTTGCGCTCTTCTTTAGCAACCAGGTCGTATTCGTTGCAGAGCTGGCGGACAACGCCAGGGTAGTGCGCCAGCGCGGCCATCAGCTCACGGATGCCTTCCTCAATACGCTTGGCGATGATGATCTCGCCCTCGCGCGTCAGCAGCTCCACGGTACCCATCTCGCGCATGTACATGCGCACTGGGTCTGTGGTGCGTCCGGCTTCCTGCTCAACGGCAGCGAGTGCGGCGGCGGCTTCAGCTGCGGCAATCTCGTCGGCCGAGCGATCGCCCTCAGCCATCAACAGCTCATCGGCATCCGGTGCTTGCTCGAACACTTGAATGCCCATGTCGTTAATCATCTGAATGATGTCTTCGACCTGATCGGGATCAGAGATGTCTTGGGGGAGGTGATCGTTGACTTCAGCGTAGGTCAGGTAACCCTGTTCTTTTCCCTTTGCAATCAGGGCTTTAAGTCGGGATTGCTGATGCAATGGGTCGGACATACGGTACCTGCGGTGGTGTGGCACAAAAATGGCCGGCGAGTATAACGGCTTAGACCCCCGAGCACCAATGGCATCGGCGGGAAAATGCCACCCCTACTGACCATCGCTAAAAGCGATATTTTGAAAGGAATCACAGACTTGGCGATGCCATGTCTTGAGGGTGCGCGTCGATTGCTGGCAGCTCAGCTCAAGCTTGCCGGTCTGCCTTAACGCTGCCGCTTCAGCTCCGGCCTGAGAGCGCTCGGATTTCCTGAGTCAGTGTCAGCAGGGCCTGTTTTTCTTCGGCTGTCAGTTCGGCGTAGGGTTTGCGCTTAAGGGCTTCAAAACGCTGCCTGGCAGCGTCGAGTGCGGGGTGGCGGCCGAGTTTTTCCACTAAAGCGGTGCACAGTGCCTCTAGCCCTGCGTCGTCTTCAATGGTTTCGCGCCCGGCAAGTGCATTCAGAAAATCCCCCTCTGGCGTGCCAAACCAAAAGCCCAGTAGCGCAGCGGTGGTGACCTCGGGGTATTTGCGGATATGCGCAACGACCTCGGAGAGTAATACCGCGTCGCGACTCCCTTCAGTCCCCAGCAGGGTGTCGGGGATATGAGCAATCAGACTGGGCTCAAGTACCAGTATGCCTAACAGTCGGTGAAGCGGATTCTGAGAGCTGGGCGAGAGGCTCTCAATGATCGGCTCCTCGCTCTGCATGGGCGCTTCGGGCGGCGGCTCATCCGGATCAAGGGGTGGCGGCCCGTCAGTGTGTGGGGTGCTCTGTTCCATCGGATCCGGGCGCGGCGCAGGGGGTGGCTGCAGGCGTTTGAGGCTGTCGACATCAATACCCGTTTTATCGGCCAATGCCTGATACATCAGGGTTTTGAATACCCCCTCGGGTAAGCGATGCAAGTGGGGCGCCGCCAGCTTCGAGAACCGCGCCCGGCCATCCATGCTCTCGAGGTCCAGACCGTCCTCAAGATGCTTAAACAGAAATGTCTCAAGTGGGTCGGCGTGGTCAAACAGGTTTTCGAGGTAAGCCTTACCTTTTGCTCTGACTAACGTATCTGGGTCCTCACCCTCGGGCAGGAATAAGAATTTGGCCTGTCGGCCATCCTGCATGGCGGGCAGAGTCGCCTCTAGCCCCCGAAAAGCCGCTTTGCGGCCTGCGTCGTCGCCGTCGAAACAGAACACTACCTCGGGCACGATGCGGAACAGCCGCTCCAAATGCGTCTCGCTGGTAGAAGTGCCCAGCGTGGCGACTGCGTAGGGGATGCCGTGCTGAGCCAGGGCGATCACGTCCATGTAGCCCTCGACCACAACAATACGCTCGATTCGTCGGGGATGCTTGCGCGCCTGCCACAAGCCATAGAGCTCCCGCGATTTTTGGAAGACCGGTGTCTCGGGGGAGTTCAAATACTTGGGTTTGTCATCGCCCAGTACGCGGCCGCCGAAGGCAATGACCCGGCCGCGCTGGTCCTGTATCGGGAACATCACGCGTTCGCGAAAGCGATCGTAAGTCCGGCCTTTGTCGTTTTTGACCAACATGCCCGACCTCATCAGCACATCTTGAGCCGTTTCATCCGCGCCAGTAGCTTGTATTAAGTTGTCCCAGCCCCCCGGAGCAAAGCCGATCCGAAAATCCCGAGCGATCTCGCCTGTCAGGCCCCGCCCTTTGAGGTAGTTGACCACCTTGTGGCGCTCGGCATGCTGCCTTAGCGCGTGCTCATAAAACTTGCTCGAGCGTTCCAGCGCCTCATACAGCGGCTTGTTCTGGTCTTTGGGAGGCTCGCGGCCACCTCGTGGGTCGTCTTTCGGCACTTCGAGCCCAACGCTTTGCGCGAGCCCTTCGACCGCCTCGCGAAAATCCAGCCGCTCATAGTCCATGACAAAGCCCAGCGCATTCCCGCCCGCCCCGCAGCCAAAGCAGTAATAAAACTGGCGCTCGGGATTCACCGAAAAAGACGGAGTTTTCTCGTCGTGAAAAGGACAACAGGCAGAGTAGTTTTTGCCGGCCTTCTTGAGTTTTACGCGACGGTCGATCACCTCGACAATGTCGAGGCGATCCAGCAGGTCATCGAGAAAAGCTTGTGGGAGTCTGGCCAAGGTGGGGTCGTCAGGGTCGCTCGTTCGCGGTCACTCTCACAGAGCAGCCGGCTCGTTTTTGGGTCGATAGGGTTTTAACGGCCTCAGTGTGACCCCCCCATAGAGGTAGGGCAAGGGTTGCGCTCTGGGTGCGGCCATTAAAATGCTGTCGCTTCGCCGCCTGATGGTGGCTGTCAGGCAGGGCTCAACCCCCGTTGCTCGAGCCTCGAGATCAAATCCTTTAGCGCTTGGGGATGTTTAGCCGCCTAGAGAGGCGCGTCAAAAATGTGGAAGGCGGTTTGGAACGCCGCAGCACAGGGTGGGTGTGTTGGCAGGTAGCCAACTGGGTTCAGTGAGGCTCAGGCCGGAATACCGCGCTTAAGCGCCAAGCTTGGCTTTAATGCGTTTGGAGACTTCGCCCATGTCGGCGCGGCCCTGAAGCTGGGGCTTGAGCTTGCCCATCAGCGGACCCATCGCGGCCATGCCTTCCGCATCGATGCCAGCGAGCGCCTCATCGATAAGGGTGTCGATTTCTTCAGCAGATAGCTGGGCAGGCAAGAAGGTCTGGATGATCGCTATCTCGGCATCTTCGACATCAGCGAGCTCAGGGCGGTCCGCGTCGCGAAACTGGTTGGCAGAGTCGCGGCGCTGTTTGACCATCTTGTCCATAATGGCGAGCGCGCGTGCGTCATCAATCTCGATGCGTTCATCGACTTCAACACGTTTGAACTCTGCCTGAATCAGGCGAATGGTGGCGAGGGTTTCTTTTTCCCGGGCCTTCATCGCAGCTTTCATCGCTGCTTTGACTTGTTCGACGAGGGAAGGAGTCTCACTCATAGGGAGCGGGAAGGCGGGCGGAGGGGTTCTGCGCTCGCGCTATCAGTAGAGACGCTGACGCTTGCGGTTTTCGCGCGACACTTTTTTTGCATGGCGCTTCACCGCGGCCGCCGCGGCACGCTTGCGGATCGTGGTCGGCTTCTCATAGTGCTCACGCTTGCGGACCTCAGCAATGAGGCCGGCTTTCTCGCAAGAGCGCTTGAAGCGACGCAAGGCAACGTCAAAGGGCTCGTTTTCTTTAACCTTAATAAAGGGCATTCATCTGTCCTGTCGTTCTTCACTGCGCAAAATGGCGCAGACCCGTTTTGAGGGCGCGCAGTATAGGTGGCAAGTCCTTATTTTGCAAAGCGGTCGGACATGTTAGTTTTTGCCCCTTTTTGACGTATTACGAGCCCGTAAGCTTGGGACCCGCATGGAAATCAGCGGGGTTTGCACCACGTTGTGCCCTAGCCGGCGCCACGTTAGGGCGCCACAGTAGATAGCAGAGTGGGCCAGACGGGCCTTAAAGCTACTCGATAAGTGGCCAGCCGGTGACACGTATCTAGCCCTGGCTTGGAGCCCGCTTATTAGCAGGCGCAACAAGGCGCTGAGATGGGTCGTTGTCTTCCGCACAAGATTGAGGCCACCAAATGACAGAGAACATGTCGCAGCAAAGTAAGGTACAGAGTGCATGAAGGTACTGGGGCTAGAAACCAGTTGTGACGAAACCGGTGTCGCTGTTTATGACACTGAACGGGGCTTGCTGGCGGATGCGCTGTACTCCCAGATCGATATTCACGCTGAGTATGGTGGTGTTGTGCCAGAGCTCGCTAGCCGCGACCATGTGCGCAAAACCCTGCCTTTGATCGATCAGGTATTGGCTCAGAGCGGCATTGATCGCGCTGATATCGATGGGGTGGCTTATACCGCGGGCCCTGGTTTGGTCGGGGCACTGATGGTCGGCGCGACGCTGGGTCGTGCCATTGCTGCGGGGCTTGGGGTGCCCGCTTTGGGCGTACATCATATGGAAGGCCACCTGCTGGCGCCGATGCTCGCAGACCGAGAGGGCGGCGCGGTGCCTGAATATCCGTTTGTGGCCTTGCTGGTATCGGGTGGCCATACCCAGCTGGTGCGAGTGGATGGTCTCGGAGCATACTCGCTGCTCGGAGAGTCTCTCGATGATGCGGCGGGTGAGGCCTTTGACAAGACCGCCAAAATGCTGGGGTTACCCTATCCGGGTGGGCCTCATGTGGCTAAGCTTGCAGAGCAAGGTAACCCAAGTCGCTTTGAGTTCCCGAGGCCCATGGTGAAGCAGGGCGGGTTGGATTTCAGTTTTTCAGGCTTGAAGACGCACACACTCACCACCGTGCGCGCCTGTGAGGCCGGGGGCGCGCTCAGCGATCAAGATAGAGCGGATATTGCTAGGGCCTTTGAAACGGCGGCCGTCGATACCCTGGTGATAAAGTGCCGTCGTGCTCTCAAGCAGGAAGGGCTGACCCGGCTGGTGATGGCGGGGGGTGTCAGCGCCAATGTACGGCTGCGCGCTGCATTGGAAGTAAAATTGTCGAAAGAGGGCGGTGAGGTGTTCTATCCGCCGCTTAAGTTGTGTACCGATAACGGTGCGATGATCGCTTATGCGGGTGCGCTGCGGCTGGCGGCCGGGGAGGCTGACGGCCCCGATGCTGAGGTGCGGCCACGCTGGCCAATGACTGAGCTCGCCGCACCCAAGGCGGCGGCCTAGTGAACGATACCGTGTTCATTAGAGGTCTCAAGGCCGCTTCGGTCATTGGTTGTTATGACTGGGAGCGCGATATTCGCCAGACGCTGCTGATTGATATGGAGTTCAAGGCTGACTTCACAGAGGCTGCATACTCCGACGCGCTTGAGGACGCCCTCGACTATGCCGCGATTTCCCAGCGTGTTATTGCCGTCTGTGATGAGTCGCGCTTTCAGCTTTTGGAGGCGTTAGCCGAGCATCTTGCCGCGCTATTGCTGGCTGAGTTTTCCATTGTCGGTTTACGTTTAACGATCACTAAGCCTGGAGCCGTGGAAGAGGCAGAGGGTGTGGGCGTGGTGATTGAGCGGCCCTGACTCAGGTCAGCAGAGAGGTAATCTGCTCAATTTGCGCTGCGCGAATCGCCGCGCCCAGTGCAGGCCCTTCCAGATCGTCTCGGGCAAAATCTGCCGCGGTGACTGATTGCGCCGCAGTGCGTGCGCGGCGGAGATGAGATACAGCCTCCAGCGCTTCTGTGGAATTCTGTTCGAGTGCTGCCACGGTCTC
>JADHQG010000077.1 GCA_016778045.1 Luminiphilus sp.
GAGGGTGTCATCGAGATTGGCGGCGCGGATCATTGTGTGGAGGTATCGCATGAGGTGCTCCCGGTGTAGATAGGACGATTTTAGGCCAAGTCCCGCCTGCTGGCGAAGACTGCGATACACTGCGCGGCCCCCGATCATGACACCCTCTGGATATTTGCTTTATGTGGTTCCGCGCGCTTCGACCTTACCGCTTACCCAGCCGTCTCGGCATCGACGCCGAGGAGCTGGAACGCCGCCTGCAGTCTCGTACTTTCTCAAACTGCACGCCGGCGCAGGCGAGCAGTTTGGGGTGGGTGCCGGCGCTGGATGATGCGGCTTCGGCACTGGTCCATGCGGCAGGGCCGTACTGGATGGTGCGCCTGAAGCGCGAGGAGAAGCTCCTGCCTGCGACGGTAGTGCGTGAGCAGGCCAATGAGCGCTGTGCGCAAATTGCGAAGGCGCAAGGGCGCAAGGTCAGCCGCCGTGAGCGATTGGCGGTGATCGATGAGGTCACGCAAGATCTGTTGCCCCGGGCTTTTTCTCGCTCCAGCACGATCCGCGCGATCATTGCTGATCAGGCCGGCTGGATTTGGATCGACAGTAGCAGCGCCGGGCGCTCGGAAGAGGTGCTCAACCACCTCCGCGAGGCACTGGGTAACTTGCCTGCTGTCTTGCCTGACACCCAGAAAGCCCCTGCCCACATGATGACCCAATGGCTGATGCAGGGTGGCATTCCCGAGGCGATTGAGTTGGGTGATGAGGCCGATTTTGCGGACCAGCGTGAAGAGGGCAGTTCCGTGAAGGTGCGTGGCGTGCCGCTCGATAGTGAAGAGGTGTTGGCACACTTAGCCTCCGGCCATCAGGTTGAGAAACTGGCATTGGAGTGGGGCGCGCGGGTGGCGGCCGTGGTCGACAAAGACCTGTCTCTGCGCCGCTTGAAGTTCAGCGATGCGATCCGCGAAGCCAACGAGGAATTGGTTGAAGATCCGCTCGCTCGTGCCGATGCGGACTTTCTGATTCTCTGTGAGATTTTGTCAGGCCTGCAGGCTGAGCTGATCAAAGCGTTTGGCGGGATCGCTGAGTGAGTGACCTCGTGCTGGGCCGATACCGCCATTACAAGGGTGGTGAGTACACCGTGATGGGTGTGGCCCAGCACTCAGAAACCGGTGAGGCGCTGGTGGTATACCGACCCGAATACGGCGAACGCGGTCTGTGGGTGCGGCCGCTGTCGATGTTTCAGGAAAGCGTTGAGACGCCGGACGGAACGATACCGCGGTTTGCGTTGATCGACGCCGGCTAGACCCTCAGGGCTGTTGTCTCCACAGCCGGTTCATCTCCAGATACAGAAACGACGCCGTCCAGGTGATCAGCACAAACCCCGTCAAAGCTTCCATGCCCGCTAATAGTCGCAGAGGCCCTGTCGGCACGATGTCGCCAAAGCCCACGGTGGTGAAGGCCGCATATGAGAAGTAGAGGTGGTCGGCAACTGAGCCCGTGAAGTTGCCCTCGAGCGTGCCAAAGCCGGAGGCGATCGAGGCCCTGTACGCCAGAGCGAACAACGTGATTTCAATAGAGTGGGCGATCAGCGAGACGATCACGCCATAGCCCAGCCGAATCTGGGGGGAACTTATCAGTCAGCCGCGCGCCACGGTTCAAATGTTTTAGAAACAGGTAATGCACCGAGGTGGAGAGCAGTACGGCAAGCAGTACGACACCCAGATTGCCCAAGTGCTCAAGAACGGTATGTTCATCCATTCGGTTGTTTCCTCGGTGTGCTTCTCTGGCTCACGGGCCCCTTAAGTTGGGCCTAGACGCTCTGGCTATCAGCCAAGATCAGATGAATGGGCAAAGTTTCGCAGAAGATGATGGATTCGTCTAAGCTGAGACCTCTAATCAATTGGGGGCACAGCGTGTTACGTAGCCTGTTTTTTATTCTGACCTTGGTGGTGGCCGGGTTGTCCTTAGTGGTGCAGGCTCAGAACGCCTTGCCTGCTGGGCCATCTGCTTTTGTCCTGATTGCGCGATTGCATGCATTGCCCGGTCAGGCTGATCAAGTGGTGGCGCTGTCTGCGGCTGTCGACAAGAAAGTAGAGGCCCGGGAGCCAGGTATGTTGTTGCATACCTTCGATCAGGATCCGTCCGACCCTCAGGGCTTTATCTGGACCGAGGTCTACGAAAACAGTGAGGCGCTCATCTTTCACCTCAACAATGCTGATTTGGGCAAGTACCTCGAGGAGGTCTCGCCACTCTTGGATGTCTTTACCGTTGAGCTGCTCGGTGCTGTATCCAATGAGGCTGTCGCAGCCCTGAGAGCCACTGGTACCCCCACTACGCACTACCCCAATGTGCTCGGCTATATTCGGGACCTCACCCCTTAAGGGTGCGACCCGCGTAGGGTGCAGCAGATAAACGAGATCGGTTTGTCAGCAACAGTAAAAAGGTGACACAGAGGGCGCCAGCATGAGCGAAGTCACCACAGACCCAGCGCCGCAGAGCGGCATTGATTTCGGCGCGCTGGCCCACGCCATTGCGGGTATCTCCGCGGTAGTGCTGGGAGGCCTGATGTACACCCGTCCGTGGGCTCAGGATGTTTTCTCGATGCTCATGATTGTTGCAGCGGTCAGCGCGGTCTATTTCTCCTGGAAGCATTCGGCGTGGGTAACCGGTCACTGGTTGGCCATGGTGCCGGTAACGGGTGTGATGCTGGGCTATCTGGGATGGCAGTGGGGCTTTACCCTCGCTTACGTGACCTTGTGGATCGCTTTTATTCATTTTGTCATTCGAGGCGTGCAGTCGCTGCGGGCAGGTGATAAGCCCGACAGTGAGACTTGAGGATCGGCACCATTACTTCAACGGGTGCCTAAAACGGCATTGGCTAGCAATCGCCCCACCAGATAACACGATAGATTAATAGCCGCAGGGAGGCCCAGTGAGCCACATTGTTGACCAGTTTTATGAAGCGATACGAACCGGCGACACGGCGCTGTTGGATAGCGTTATTGCTGAAGCGTTTTGTCTGATATGCCCGACCCAGGATCATGTTTTATCCGGCATCTATGAGGGTAAGCAGCGCTTTTTTGAGGAGGTGACACCGCGCGTGTTCGGCTGCGTTAACCCTGAGGAAATCACTTTTTGTGCCGATCACCGGGTGGTGTTTGACGGCGGCGAAGTGGTGGTGGCCATGGCGCAGAACAATGGGGTCGCGTTAACCGGTAAGCGTTACGATCAGACTTACGTCCATATTTTCAAAGTCCGGGACGGTCAGATTCACGCGATCATCGAATGTTTCGACAGCGCACTCGCTAATAAGGCTTTATGGGATGGTTGCGATCCGGTCATCCCAGACACGCCCGCTGGACTCTCCAATCTGTCTCGCTTTAACGCGGCATAGAACTGACCAGTTGAGGCTACAAAAACACTGACGCATGTTCGTCAGCGGGGTTGGCACCGATCCTCGCTCCGTTTCGGCTTTGAGCTTAGGGTGCCGCCAGTGGATAAAAATTGTGGTGAATTACCCCTGTGCAGCGGCAATTCTCCTCAATTCATCTAAACGTCACAGTG
This sequence comes from Luminiphilus sp., assembly GCA_016778045.1. Taxonomy (GTDB): domain Bacteria; phylum Pseudomonadota; class Gammaproteobacteria; order Pseudomonadales; family Halieaceae; genus Luminiphilus. The sequence continues at coordinate 3,541 of JADHQG010000077.1, forward strand.
TCGTCATTGAATTTTCTGATTACCCCTGCAGGCTCCCGGCTGAGCGCAACTTACGCTGGCTGATGAGGGGAAATCGCTATGTTGACAGGGGAAACAGGTGCCATCGTCCTTTTTGCAGTGGTTGTGGCGTGGTTGGTTGGACTGATGATAATCAGTGTGACAGTGTAAGCCAGACGGCGTCAGGCTTATGCCGAGCCCTGCTCACACAGTGGGTCGGAAACGGAAGGCCTTTGTTTCGCTCGCAGATTCCGCTGGGTCGGGTCTGCCGCATGGGTCGTTGGCCTTTTTAGCTTGATCTGATTATGGCGAGGGTCGCCGTCAGCCAGTCGCCGGCGGGTTGTGTCTCGCCGTCACAGATCATTTCATAGGGCTTTCCGCTCCAGGAACTTTTGCTCGCCAGGCGTTCAATAAACGCTTCGGCGGAGTCGGCGTAGGGTTTGCCCCGGGAGTACTTGAGTTCAAGGTGCTCCGCCGCCGCTTCGGCTGAATGTAGCGAGCCGTTGCGATTAAAGTCGCAGCCGCTCTCGCGAACGGCCTCAATTAGAGATGTGATCTCTGCCTCGGCATCGGTCTGTGCGTGCGTCGATGACATCAGCGGGGCAAATAAAAGCAGTGGGAGTAGGACACGTTTCATGGCGCTTCGAGTCCCAAAGTGGCGATTAAAGGGTTGTGATCCGAGGTGTCGACCTGCACTGTTTCAGATGACTGTTGGATCAACCCACGCACAAAAAGGTGATCAAGCGGTCGTCCAAACTGGCTAGTGCGATGGTCGGGTGAAAACGCTATGGGAGTGAGGTGGAGATCCTCAGTGAGGTTATTGAGTGCGCTTTGCCGCCGCTCACTCCAGGTATTCAAGTCGCCGCCAAAGATGACGGGGCCGTCATGAGCTCGAATCAGTTCCGCTGCTGCTTCCAGTTGAGCGAGATACGCTTTCACTCCGAAGCTGAAGTTCACGGCGTGGAGATTGATGGTGAGTAGCGAGGCATCGCTCCCAGCCACCGGATAGAGGGTGACGCTGGTGGCTTTCGGAGTCCGCAGCCAGGGCTCCGTTGCTAGCAGCTGGCAGTGCACTCGGTGCGGAGTGCGCGCGAGGGTGAGTACGCCCGTGTCAATTTCCTTCTGCACGTATCCCCGCACGAACGCGTCGTACAGCGACTGCGCGATCACCGTCTCGTTTTTTTTGAGCGGCACGGCTTCTTGAAGAAAAATGAGATCGGAGCGCTCGGCGTAGGTCGCAAACGCGGCAACTAAGCCTGGATGCTGCGCTTTCTCCACATTCCAGTTAAGTACTGAGAAAGGCGCTATCAGACCGTCGGAGCCGGTCTCTTGCCGGCCCTCAGAGAGTGCTTGTGCGCACATGTCACGGTGATCCGCAGTGACAACGATTGGCCATTTCTCGTCTGCTTGCGAGACACCACACGATAGGGCGAGTAGTGCGGCGACAAGAGGCCAAATCAAGCGTTGTCGCGCTCGGCGCAGGCTCGCCGACCAGAGAGGAGACACCTCTGTCAAAGTCAGGGTGTCTGCTGGGTGGCCCGAATGACCAGCTCATGGCGGGCAATTTTCCAGCCGTCGGCAGTGCGGATAAAGTTGGTCAAATAGGTCGCCCACAGGGTGAACATGGCACCGTCGCCGTCTTTCAGCACATGCAGCGCCTGCACATCGGTCCGGGCAGAGGCGGCATCATCCGATACCGTCGCCAGCTGCGGGCTCATCAGGTGCTGGGTCGCCGAAAAAGCCTCAAGCTGACTCTCCACTGATGCAGTCCAGGTATCGGCGCCTTTCACGATGGCCTCGCCAAAACCGACAATCTCCACGTCATCGGCAAAGCAGGCGCGGTAGCGGGCCATATCCCGATCATCCACGGCAGCTGCATAGGAAAGCATCAGGTCTTGGAGCTGTCTGCGATCGTCGGCTTCACTCATTATCCTGCTCCCGCTATTTCTCTACAAATTGCCATCAATATAGTCGTCGATGCGCTCGTGGTATCGGCTGATGCGCTTCTCCTGGCCTGACAGGTAGGCACCTTTGAACCCTCGCGAGCGCACGCCGCGCTGCTGGGTGATAAACACGGCCACGTCGTCTTCGATCGCCGGGCCAATCGAGTCCTCGCCGCAAGTGAGCCATTTGACCGGTACATCACCCGATCCATCGCCTGTCAGCGATTCGGTAGCGCTGGTGCCGTCATCGAGTTCGGCCGCTACGCTGGCGGGGCTCGCATACCACCAGTTATCAAACAGGCACTGCTCCGGGTCGGTGGGGTGGGGGCGCGCGCGCAAAAAATGAAAGCCGTCTGCCCACAACGACACAGCAAAGTTGGGGAACAGCGTGTAGTGGAAGGCATCGGTCAGCTGCTCGTCGGGCACGGCCGCATAGTGGCTGTAGCCCTTTGCTGGGCCAAGCGCGCGTTTAGCTTGCTGTAGCGCTTCCCGGGTGTTCTCCGGTTGGCCTTTAAAATCGGCAGGGTCGAGGTCCCAGTAACCCAGCAGCGATGCCAGTGGTTCGACAATATTGCCATCTGCATCGGTCACGCCGGCACCGTAGCCGCCCTTCATAATCATTCGCGCATGGCCTTCATTGGCCAAATCAAATTGGGTCTCTTTGAAGTAGGTGTTAATGCCTCCGGCAATGGCGGTGCGGTCGGTAGAGGGTGTTGCGCCCATGTGAACCGTCGGCACGTGATAGGACTCGTTGAAGTTATCGAGCACGACCTTCCAGTTGCAGGGCAGCCACATGGTGTTAGCCATGGTGCGCTGCCAGGTATCCACCTCTCTGGCCTGCCACTCGTCCCAGATCGGGCCGAGATAATCCTTCAAAGGCCCGCACTCCGGGTCCATGTTTACCCAGATGAAGCCGGCAAAGGTCTCGCATTTGAGTTCTGCGAGCCGCAATTTGCCGCAGGGGTTACCTTCGGGAAAGTCCTCTTTGTCGGGCGCAAACTGAAGCATGCCGTCGGGCAGAAACGCCCAGCTGTGGTAGCGGCAGACAAACCGCCGTGGGTTGCTGCCCTTGGGTTCATCCACCAGCGGATTGCCGCGGTGCTGGCACACGTTGAAGAAGGCCTTAATACTGCCGTCCTGTTGGCGCACCATCAGGATTTCTTCGCGACCCACCGGCTCCATCTGCCAGTCACCGGGCTCGGGTAGCTCAGACTCGCGGCCGAGTAGCAGCCACACTCGCGTCCACATGCCTTCCCACTCCTTCTCCATGAAGTCACGGCAGGTGTAGCGTAAGCCCGGGATGCTATGCCCGCGAATAGATTGCTCGGGCCACGTGTCCAGAGTGGGTATGGGCGCATTCATTGAGGATGGCTCCGTGTAATGGCTTTTTGTTTGCTCACCAGTTTACTGCGATCGCAGTGAAACTAAAGGGCGGGGCGGCAAACCTGCTGCGCACCGGGAGCAGATTCCCCATTACTTAACGGGGGTCAGTGAATCTGAGAATACTGGGGGTAGGGGTTACCAGCCGAACATCGATGTGGCGTTACCGAAATAGCACATGCCGACAAAAGAAATAATGGCGCAAATCAGCGGCAGCCACTGCAGGCCTTCAGCGACGTCTGGGTTGCGAGCCAGACCAATGTCGCCTGCGAGGCTGATGAGCCACATTGCTGTGCAGCCCCAAAAACCTATTACCAGCCAGCTCACGGCTGCCTCTCAAACAAGCTCAAGGCTGGTTTGCGGAAAACGTGGCGCTAGAGTTTATGCGTGCGATCCAGCAGTAACAACGGGGTGGGCCTGTTAGCGGCATTAAACGCCACCGTGAGCCATAAAGCGGCAACTGCTGACCAAAGAAAGTAGTCCATGTGCGATTCATCCTGTGCTATCGACAGTTAGAAATACGAGGTCGATGCCGAGCCGGATCGCCAATTTTTAACAGGCGGCGCACGCTGTTTGCGCAAGAGCGGAACAGGTGTTTATTCTGATGTGGTGCCCAGGGGCGGAATCGAACCACCGACACGAGGATTTTCAATCCACTGCTCTACCAACTGAGCTACCTGGGCAAAAGAGGGGCCTTCAGCGTGAAGGCCGCGTATTAAACCCGCGCGGTCTCCATGCGTCAAGTAACAGCGGGCCCAGAGGACCGCGGCTTACACGGGTACCGGGCTATCGGGTTTTTCCAATGTGGGTTGATGGGCGTTGTCTGTCTCGGTGGGGTGGTCCGAGGCGAGCAGGGCATAAATCGCTGGCAACAAAACCAGTGTAAACAGCGTGCCGATCAGCATGCCAATCACCAAGATAAAGCCAATACTGTTTCGCGCCTCAGCACCCGCGCC
>JADHQG010000078.1 GCA_016778045.1 Luminiphilus sp.
TTGGGCAACATGTCCGGCGTCTTCAATTGCGGGCCGAAACTGCCCACATCCCAAGTGAAATAGTCAGCAAACTCGTCATCGGGGCTCAAACTGGGGTGGGCCTCACCATCCCCCTTCATCTGAGTGACCTCATAGAGTGGTTCCCACGCCCGACGTCTTTTGGCATAACGCTCGTCCAGCTGCTCACGACTGGTCAACGTGACATCGTCAAACATCAAGCCGTTAGACAGGTTTCCATTATGCGCAATGGCCAGCACACGACCACCAGTGTCGGCTTCATACGCCTCCATCCAGTCCCAGAGTCGCTCTGGGTCTGAGCTTTCTAACGCACTAAAGGGGACGACCTGATCGGCCTCTTCTTTATCGCCGCGATAAACCACCACGCGGTGCAGGTTGTTACCCGCGGGTCCCGAGGTCCACTCATAACCGATAAAGGCGGTGAACAGGCCCGGGCTGTTGTAACGCTCGGCCGACGCGGTCGCGTTGCTCCACATATCCGCCATAAAAGACAGATCCATTTCAGGTGGTCCGTCCTCACCAATAAAAGCCTGCGCCCAATAGAGGTAGACCTCTCCCCACGCCTGGGGGGTATCGGGTTCAGCGAGCTCCAGCAATGTTCGACCCCATTCTGTTTTGAGTAAGGCGGGGTGATTCTCCTGAATCGCAATAGCTAGCCCGAAGGTCTCGGCGTGATCACTCACCACCAGAAAATCGAGGGGACGAACAATCTTGGAAGGGACACCGGTAGACGAGGTAACCGTCTCTCCCCTCGCCCAGGCAAATGAATCGTCCGGCGTGAGTCGGTTAAGAAAGAAGCCGGCATCCGCGGAATACGCGGTATGCAGGTGGGTATCACCAAAGAACACCTGATTGGGAAAGGTATCTTGCAGGTAAGGCGAATAAGTCGTCCGAGGGTCAGGCATCGATGGTGGCGCCTCTCCGAGTTCTCCAGCCGCGTGGATGAAACCGCAGAAAACCAGACTACTGACAACGAATAGGGACCCTATTTTGCGCCGTGCTACTCCTACTCCGGCGCCGCTATTCACAAAGCCATTCTCAAAAACCATGTCTACACCTCTGCGTTGCGGTTAGGCTGGGACTCAGGGAGCCGATCTTGCTCTATTCCAGCGAGCACGCTACCCAAATCTCTCAGAAAAGCCCAGCGTTTGAGGGCAACGCGTCACCTATTGCAAAACTTGCTCCGCTATCGCCGATTAGCGAGGCGCTGGGGGCATAATTGGGGGCATAGCGCCAAAAGTGAACCGGTTAATGCCATTTAAAACAGTGGCTTAACAGATTAGTTCAACTCCCGCCGCCTCCACCAACAAAAAAGCCACCCAATGGGTGGCTTTTCCTTTTTAGGCATTGCCGCCTAATGGTTGATCGTTAGTCGATCGCGATAACCACCTTGTTGATGGTACCGGTAAAGCGCGTGGCTTCTGGGCCCACACCAATGTCGTCCGCAACTGGCGTCTGATTATCGAGGCCGACATCCGCGGTCTCATCCGCCGAGAAGATCAGCGGCTGAGTTCGACCAATGCGCCCAGAGGCTACCTTCTTGCCGTCCACGGTAATGGTGGCGTCACCCCCTTTACCTAGGCCGTCACCGTCGTAGTCGAAGTTCATCACAATCGTCGCCGGACCAGGCTTGATGGGCTTCTTCGCTGCCACCGTGAAGCGCTCAAGGCCGAGGAAGTTATAGGTGTAAATCGGTCGGCCATCTTTCATGTAAAGCGACCAGCCACCAAAGCGGCCACCCTGAGTGAGGATCACGCCCGTTGTGCTTTTTCCGACTTCTACTTCTGCGGTAATGCTCTTCGATTTGTTCTTGGAGTTCATGAACACATTCTCCAACATGCCATTCATTCCGTCGTAAAGCGTGAGTGACTTACGGTCGCCCAGCAAATCAGGGCGTCCTGCGATAGCGGGATTCACGCGCTCCACTGAGCGATCGTCGATCGGCAACACGTTATACTTTTCAGCCTCTTCCATGAAGGTGGCTTCCATCGCCGCCACACGCTCAGGGTACTGATCAGCCAGATTATTCACCAAGCTGAAGTCTTCCTTCGCGTTATAAAGCTCCCAAACGTCATCCTCGAGCGGCTTTTGCTTACCCGTCTGCCACGGTGCACGGTGCAACACGCGGGCAAACCAGCCATCTTGATACAACGCTCGGTTACCGAACATTTCAAAGTACTGGAGTGTGTGCTGCTCAGGGGCATCAGCATCATTCAAGCTAAACATGAGGCTGGTGCCGGCCATGGGTTCCTGAACCGTCCCATTGACGCTTTTGGGCTCCGGCAAATTGGCAGCCTCAAGAATGGTCGGCGCAATATCGATCACATGAGAAAACTGGCTGCGAATTTCGCCCTGACTGTCGATGCCTTCAGGCCAGTGAACGATCATGCCATTGCGGGTGCCGCCAAAGTCCGAAGCAACTTGCTTGGTCCACTTAAACGGCGCATCAAACGCTACAGCCCAGCCCGCTGACATATGCGGAAAGGTATATTCGCCGCCCCATTCATCAAGACGGGGCATCAGGTCTTCGACCTTTTCAACGACTTGGTTGAAGTAGGTCATTTCGTTGTACATGCCGATGAAACCGCCTTCAGCGCTGGTGCCGTTATCACCCGCAATGTAAATGATGATGGTGTTGTCTAACTCGCCAATTTCCTCCACCGCATCAACCAGCCGGCCGACATTCACGTCTGTATGCTCCATGAAACCGGCAAAAACCTCGGCCTGACGCGCGAAGAGCTTACGGTGGTCTGCAGGGAGATCTTCCCAAGCGCTGAGGTCCTCTGGACGATCGGCTAGCTCAGTCGTTTCAGGAATAATGCCCATCTCTTTTTGCTTAGCGACGGTCTCGGTGCGGATCTGATCCCAGCCCTTATCGAACTGACCTTTGTATTTATCAGCCCACTCCTTGGGAACGTGGTGCGGCGCGTGTACTGCGCCCGTCGCAAAGTACATATAAAAGGGCTTGTCGGGCGTCATCGACTGCTGCGCCTTCATCCAGCCAATTGCCTGATCCGTCATGTCGTCAGTAAAGTGATACCCCGGAACGTGGGGCGGGTTCACGCGGGTCACACCATCGTAAACCAGTGGGTACCACTGATCGGTCTCACCCCCAATAAAGCCATAAAACTTGTCGAAGCCTGAATGCGTTGGCCATCGGTCAAAGGGACCTGAGACACTAGTTTCCCAGGCGGCCGTCTCGTGCCACTTGCCGAAAGCACCCGTGCTGTAACCATTGAGACGCATCATTTCGGCCAGCGGCGCAACTCGGTTAGGGATTTTTCCGGTGTTACCCGGAAAAGCCGTCGCCGTCTCCATAATAGAGCCGGTGTTGGTCTGATGATGGTTTCGACCGGTCTTCAACGCGTTCCGCGTTGGAGAGCAGAGTGCCGTTGTGTGAAAGTTGTTGTAGCGCAAGCCGGCGGCGGCCAGGCGATCCATCGTGGGCGTATTAATCGGGCCACCGAACGGCGTGGTCGCACCAAAGCCAACATCATCAATCAAGACAATAATGACATTCGGTGCGCCCTCGGGCGCCTCAACCGAGAACAACGGGGGTGTCTCGACATTACGCACGTCGAGCTCCTTAAACTTAGGCGGATCAGGTTCAGCAATAGGAAGGTGGGTACGGTCTACCTCGAAGGCCTGCATGCTGGCTGATGCAGTCAACATCGCGACAGACACACCAACCCTAAGGGTGGCTTTTAAAGCCATATCGATTTTCATACTCTAGGTCCTTAAATAACCGAGTTAATAACTTAACAAGAGCCCTCTAGAGCATTGCGAAACGCCGCATTTGCAGCATCACTCCTCTGAAAGCAGGGGTCTTAATAAACTAAAGTTACATAAAAATGTTGGTGACGCTAGTACTTAGAGGTTTTTTTTCGACGAGAGGGGCGGCAAAAAAGGCGCTTGCCTCTCTTGTGTCTCTTTTGCGGTTTTTCTGCTTGATGGGGTGACGCGTTGAGGGCAGGTTTATCGGGTCGCTTCAACAACGTAAGCGGCCAGCGCTTCTATCTCGCTTTGACTTAGCTGGGCTCCGTAAGCGGGCATCGCACCGACACCCTGCGCAATGGCGCTTTCGACTTGAGCAAGGCTAGGGCTGAGTTGATTCAGGTTTGGCCCGACAACGCCGCGGGCGTTGGCATCGGCGAGGCTATGGCACACACCACAGCCCGGCTGCGCCTGCTGGAGAAACAACTGCTTGCCCTCAAGCGCTTTATCAGACAGCGCCAACACGGCCATCGATGCACTGACGGTTTCCGCGGTCAACTCGCTAGCCTGCGACGACGCCTTGATCTCAGCTTTGGGTAGCTCCGCCACAGCGCGCACGCTCAAGCCATGGTCTTGCCATCCGTTATGGCCATAGCCTCGATGGTTGTGCACCGCTAACTTTGGCTGCTGATCCCCCTGAGTATCGGTCGCGCGACTCACAAAGCGATGCTCACCCACAGGTATGCTGGTCGCGAATTGAAACGTGCGCCAGGCGTCAGGCCCCAGATCAGGGCCCACCCACTCAGCCTGTTGCCAGGTTGCCCCGTCATCGGCCGAAACCTCTACGGCGTCGACACCCCGCTCACCCGAGAAAGCCACGCCATACAAAGTGTTTGTCCCGGCCAGCACAGCAGTGCCTTCTGCTCCCGGTCCGTTGAGCCAGGATTTAACCGGCATTCGCCACATCGAGGGCTGCTCCGGGCCCCCCGCCAATCCCTCGGGACGCATGCGGTAGCCCGACTGCTGAATCTTTGCGCCAGACTCACCAGCAGCGGCCGCCAACTGTCGCACCCATTTGACGTTATTAACACCGAAGTAGCCTGGCACGACCAACCGCACTGGACCACCGTGAATCACAGGCAACGGCGCACCGTTCATTTCCCACACCAGCAGGCAATCCTTTAGGCCCTTCTCGATCGGTACCGAGCGCTCGACCACGACGGCATCTTTGTCGACGCCTTCAGGGAGCTCCTCGCCTCCGGTCGCAGTCAAATAAGCGAGGCCAGACTGCACTCCCCCAAACTGCTCGAATATGTCGGCCACGGACACACCGGTCCAGAGCACACAGCCCGCAGCGCCCACGCCCCACTGAGAACCAGAGGGGTCATGCGTGAAAAAGTCTCTGCCGTTGCCGGAGCACTGCAGCACCGTGGCGACGGTGCGGCTCTTCATTCTTTTCAGGTCAGCCAGAGTCAGTGAACCCCCTCGCGCGCACCCGACCACATCGAAAGACCAATCATCGCCCTGATCAGTGAGCGACGCTGGCGGTGCAGGTAAGTTATTGCGCACAAATAAATGAGAGGCGGGCGTAATGGGACCCAATCCAAAGTGATTGCGCCGCGTTTCGAGCGCCCAGGGCAAGTCGTTGTGGAGGATGAAAGCACCTTCAGCCTTGCTGCCAGGCATAGATCTTGAAGCGCTGGAAAAACTCAAGGTGTGACTGGCCGCTGCGACTCCCGCCGCCAGAGACTGTAAAACGAACCGCCTAGTTAGTGTCTTTGCCACCGCTGCTTTCCCCAACTGTTCCGTGCTGCGAGACCTAGCTTAGTCTCTAACGCCTTTTTATTTCACTATCGCGCAGCAGCACCAGGGCCATCAGGCCAATGACCCCAATTTTCATATCGCAAAACGCTTCAGAGAAGATTCGATTGTCGTCGGCATACAACTCCAATCAAGTGGGGAACACGAAGATAATGTTGAGCCTGACGCCCCATCCTTTAGGCCCCATCTCGCTGGATTCGGCCCAATAGCGGAGTCCCCCGCCAACCTGCATGATCTGATTGCCCACCTTCATCAACTGGTTCGCGCCCACGTTAATCGGCACAGACCAATCCTTGGTGTCCCAGTTATAGGTAGATTCGGTATTAAGGTAGTAGGTCAGCTTTTTGGGCGTGATGTAAGAGAGAAACGGCTGCACAAACGATGCGTTGATTTCCGTTTTGTCCTCCTTGGCAAAGGACCAGAGGTGGTTGGCTAGCGCGCCGTAGGTCCATGGACCACTTTGCTTCAAAACGAGTCCGGTGGGGCCCGCCGCCCAAGCCTCTGGGCCAAGAGTCTCCTTGGTCGAAGTCGGGATATTGATAACTGGGCCAATGCCCCAGATCAGACCGCCATCGGTGGGCTTTTTGGGCGAAAAGAATACGCTCTGTACAATATCCCCAACCCCACTCTCACTCAGTCCGGGTATTGGCACATCGGATTGCTTAACGATAGGAACGATGGTCCTGGAGATCATGTTCCAGTCATCATTCAGAGAAATCGGTATCACCGGCTGAACGTTGGTTCGCCATACTGAGCCCTTCTCACTCAAGCCATACTTATCGTCGTAATTAATCTGTATCGGCACGCTAATTAACGAGGCCACCGGATTTGACAGTTTCTGGGCGATCGCTGCTGCCTGCGCATCCGCATCTGAGACCTCTGTGCTATCTGTAGGCTCCTCGGTTGCGGTATCCGCAATGACAATATTTTCGGAAACGGTATCGTCCTGATCCTGCGCCAGAGCACCTGGAGAGATAGCGACCAGCAGGCTGCATGTTAGCAAGCGCGTGGTCATCAGGTGCCTAAGCAAATCGTGGATGGGTGGCATGTTTGAGTCCCATATTGAAAGGTTGATGATTTTGCAACGAACACCGCCAACCCAGGATGGCTGGATTGAGGTGAAGTTTGCGGGAGCACTGTCTATCAAGGGCGCCCACTAAGCAACATTGGTTTATTTACTGTCACTTTTTGCACAGTCGAAACCGCTTTTAGGCTTGCGGTGAAGCTAGACGTGATTCAGTAACAAAGAGGGCGCTAAGCAGCGAGAACAGCTTCTAGATAAGCGATCACTACCCGCTTGGCCTCCCGGGTATAGGCAGGTGTCAGCGAGCCTTTTTCGATGAGAGATTTTCGCCAGACAAGGTCCGCCAGCTCAGAGCACATTTCGCAAGCCAGCATCACCTGACGGGTTTTTGGCACCAAACCTTGACCGTGGAGCAGTTGAAACAGTGCTTTACCAAAATCCTGGCTCACTTGATTCACAGAGACCAGCGATACGGGCATGAGCGCCAGAATCATTTCCACCCGGTTGTTGAGATAAAAGTCGCGAACGCCATCAATGTAGAGCAACATCATGTCGCGCCAATCAGCGCTTTCAGGCGCCTGAGGGAGCTCGGCAACCATTTTCTGGATACCGCGTTGATATAGGGCGTCAAACAACGATTCCACTGAGTCAAAAAAATAGTAAAGCGATACTCTTGGCACGTGGGCGCGCTTGGCCACCGCTTCAAGCGTAATACCCTCCAGCGAACCCGCCTCGAGTATCAAGGCTTCCGCTGCCAACACAATGCGGTTGTAGCGTTCTATACCGGGCTTTCGGGTTGGTAAACGAGTCGTTTTAGTCGTTTTTTTTGCCACTCAGTTCCCCTGCGCTCACTCATTACGCACACAGATCATACCGCGCATCACCGCGACATTTAAGCGAGTAAGCGAGTAAGCGAGTAAGCGAGTAAGCCCACTGTGAGAAATGGTGCTCTGCGCGCAACGCACAAAAAGCATCCAATCAAGCCATACACAGCGGTCACCGCAGCTCTCGCTTGGTTGCCGGGTGTAGCGACAACCTCTGCGCGACGTTGCGCCACATCACTGTCTCGTAATCGAGGGGGACTTTGAGATACTGCACTACCTTACTGGCTGAGACGCTGACGACTCACCCCCATGACCTGGATGGCACAGCACTGGCTCGCTCTGGCTCTACTGGCCGCCTACACGGGCATGCTCTTCTTCAACGCCTACCTCGGCAGTCAAGCCAGCCG
>JADHQG010000079.1 GCA_016778045.1 Luminiphilus sp.
GTGAAGCATCCACATGAAAGCGTCGCGCTCAATCTCGGGCGCCTTGCCCGCCATGAAATCGCTGATCCACTTCATTCCAACGTCGTCTGTGCACATGGGCATCGCGTCGTGAGCCGTGGGCCAGCCGCCCTCCGGCGCAGGCCGCGGATTGCCCACCATGCAGGTCCAGCCATTGCTGCCCTCGCGCAGCACCGAGCCGTCCAAACCCAGCACGGTGGCGTTAGTGCTCAATGGCGCGGGTGCGGCCGATGAATAAGCCCAGATTTGCCAGTCGGCACCGTCGTGCGGTCCCTCAGGTTCACCGGCGTGCGCCAGTGTTGCTGTGGCAGCAAACGCTACCAACCAATCCCATCTTTTCATTGTTGTGATCCCCTTTTATCACGGCATTTAGTGGCCGCCTGAAGATCACCATAGGGTAAAGGGTACTCTGACTCAAACAGCCGGCAAGGTCAGCAGCGCTCAGAAGGCGTAGCTCATACCCACAGTCACACCCGAGAACTGCACATCAAAGCGATTGTAGCCACGATCCAGATTCTCTTGGACATCAATTGATGCAATTTGAAAGCCAGCGCTGAGGCTAAGGGAATCCGTGACCAAGTATTCTGCCTTCAACCTAAAGTACCGGAAGTCGCCGTCTTATCGGTCGTAGCTCAGTGAAAGCCATCCTGCTGTTGCCAGCATCGATACCGTTGGAGTGAAGGCGTGAAAATACGAAGCCCGCAAGTTAGGAAGCGGCGCTATGAGCGATGCCCTACCCTGCTCAACCTCTTCCCTCTCCGTGTCATTCACGGTGCGCTGGGTTTTGATTAATACATCATTATCCAACACATGGAAGCCCCCACCGATGGTGAATTCGGAACGGTCGGTTCGCTGCAGCGTATACATCGCGTCAAAGATGTAAGTATCAATTGTGAGGGAGGTTTCCAGCGCTGAACCGACTTCCACCTCTACACTGTCAAAGTTAAAGGAGTTCTCTGCAGTGAGGGCGGCGGTCTGACGGTAACGATAGGCCGACGCTGAGTACTGCCAGCGGGGACTCTGGCGGAACCGGTACTCGACCATCCAGGTGGAGTCACGATCTTTCAGGCCCATTGATTCAAGATCCACGGGGGTTGGTTGAAAATTCTCCCGCACAGCCGTCAAGCTCGCTTTGCTTTGCTGCCGGTAACCTCCCAAAGTAATAAGGTGCTTTTTGGTCAGGTGAGGGTGCTCCGCTTCGGCTAGCGCAAAGGTGGCAGTGAACGGACTGGCAAGCGAAAGGCAACCTGCCAGCAAAGCGACCTTGCCACCACCGGAGAATTTGCCACTTAACCTGAATGCCGCTGCGACCCGCATGATGAGGCGAAGCCCCTAAATCCAACCCAAAGGTGCCCAAGAGCTTATCAGATGCTCACACAAATTTTTCCAAAATGCTGCTGAGACTCTTGATAACGGAAGGCTTCAGCCAACTCCGCCAGGGAAAACATTTTATCGATAACGGGCTGCATGCCATGTGCCTCGACCGCCGCAATCATGTTAGCTTGATCTACCTGACTGCCCACGGTAATACCGCTAAGCCTGCCGTTCTTGGTCATCAGTGCCGCAGTCGGCACCTCCCCAGACCAACCGGTGAGCACGCCGATCAAACTGATGCAGCCGTCCACCGCCAGCGCGCTAATGGATTGGGGTAGATTGCCGGGCCCACCCACTTCGACTACCAGGTCTACGCCTGCGCCGCCGGTCAGTTCAAACGCCTGCTCACCCCAGTCGGCATGGGTTTTGTAATTGATCAGGTGTTCCGCGCCCAAGGCACCGAGCCGCTCGAGCTTCGCATCTGACGATGAGGTGGCGATGACGCGGCACCCCATCATGCGCGCCATTTGCAGCGCCACTACCGACACGCCGCCACTACCCTGCACCAGCACCCAGTCACCCGGCTTGAGCGCCGTCTCGACAACCAACGCACGCCAGGCTGTCAATCCCGCGCAACTGAGCGTTGACGCCGCTGCAAAATCGAGGTTCGCGGGCATGCGGCTGAAGGCCGTGGCCGGCATGGTGACGGTCTGTGCGGCAAAGCCGTCGACGTGATCTCCCGGCACGCCTAACAGATTGGGTAACGTCGGCCTGCCGCCGGCCCAATTGGGAAAGAAGTAACTCAAAACCCGATCCCCCTCGGCGAAAGTCGTGACCCCCTCCCCAACTGCGGTCACCACACCGGCGCCATCAGACATCGGAATCCGCCCGTCGTCCGCCGGGATCAGCCCTGTCACAACTGCGTAATCATGAAAGTTAAGCGAGGTAGCTTTCATCTCGACCTGTATCTCACCAAATCCCGGCGCGCGGGGTTCAATCTCGGCGAGGTGGAGCTGATCGAGGCCGCCCGGGGCGGTGAGCTTCATGGCATGCATAGCAAGTTTTCCGTTGGTGTCAGAGCGCGCAGTATAGAGGCTAGCCGCCCACAAACGGGATCGCTCTGCTAAGCTCTCGATTGATAGCAAGATTTGTATGGGCACTGCTGTGCCTAGCCCCACGCGAGCGGTAAATCATGAACAAGCTGGAACAACTGCGCACCATGACCACGGTCGTGGCCGATACGGGTGATCTCGAGGCCATTACACGGCTGAAACCCACGGACGCTACCACCAACCCCTCGCTGCTCTTAAAAGCCGCTGCGCTCTCAGAGTTTGCTGAAGAGGTCACTTCACTGACGTCGTCTCAAGATGCTGTGGCAGACAAGGTCGACCGCTTTGCTGTGAGCGTGGGCGCTCGGATCAATCAGGTGATCCCGGGCGTGATCAGTACCGAAGTCGACGCTCGCCTCTCTTTCGATACTGAGGCCACCATTGCCAAAGCCGAGAAACTCATTGGCCTGTATGACGATGCGGGTATTAGCAGCGACCGTGTGCTCATTAAGGTGGCGGCAACTTGGGAAGGAATTCGCGCGGCGGAAACGCTGGAGCAACGCGGCATCCATTGTAACGCCACGCTCATCTTCAGCTTTGAGCAGGCTTGTGCCTGTGCCGATGCGGGCGTGTTCCTCATCTCGCCCTTCGTCGGCCGCATTACCGATTGGTACACCGCCAACACCGATCTCGTTATTGAAGACCCTGCCGATGACCCCGGGGTGCAATCAGTCGCCCGGATCTACAACCACTTCAAGGCACACGGATATGATACGGTCGTCATGGGTGCGAGCTTCCGAAACACCGGCCAAGTTGAGGCACTTGCCGGGTGCGATCGGCTGACCATCAGCCCCGATCTGTTGCAGCAGCTAGAAGCGGACGAGAACGATCTGCCACAGCGACTCAAGGACAGCGGAGACCGCTCTCCACCACCGGAAGCACTCAGCCAGAGCGATTTTCTGTTGGCGAATAATCAGGACCCGATGGTGGCGGAAAAACTCAGCGACGGGATCCGGCGCTTCGTTGCCGACCAGGAAAAACTGGAAGCGCTTTTAGCCAGCTAAAACCTGACCCAAATTCACCCCAGAATCGCAGGTAATTCCTTAGCGAGCGCCATACGCTCTTTCACTGCCTGACCGGTGAGCGCAAAGCCCAACAAGTCGCCTGCACCAGACCGGAACAACGCCTTGATATCGGGCGCATCGCCCTCAAAGTGCCAGTCCCCTTCAGCGTTTTTGGCGGGTGGGGAGACCACCACCGGACACGCGGGTGTTTTGATCGCCACGGGCATAGCCGGGTAACTGACATCAGTCGCTTCACCGGCCAATGTTGCGGCCAAAGCCCGCGCCGCCGCCATCAGTGGTGCCACATAGACCAGCACGTGGCCGGCCACTTCGGCGCAATCACCCATGGCGAAAACGTTGGGCGCATTGGTGCGCAGCTGCCGGTCTGTGACGATACCGCGATTCACCTCAATGCCCGCATCACTTGCCAGGCCGGTGCGGGGTTTAACGCCAACCGCACACAAGACGGCGTCGGCTTCAATGGTGTCACCGTTATTCAACGTCACGGCATAGCCATCGCCCGCGCGATTCACCTCGGTAGCAAGCGGACCAAAATGGAAAGTAGCGCCTTTTTCTTCCAAGGCCGCTTGCACCGCGCGACCCGAGCGCTCGGGTAGCAGTGTCGGCAAGCACCAACCCATGGGGTCCACGGATTCAACTTTAAAGCCACCGTTTAAAAGATCGTTGGTGAACTCACAGCCGATCAGTCCGGCGCCAATGATCGCCACCTTCTTGGCGCCCTTGGCGGCCAGCAGATCCTGAAACCGTCGATAGTCGTCCAGATCATTCACGCCCAGCACGTCCTCAGCTGCATCGCCACCAATGGGCGGTCGAATCAACTCAGCTCCGAGGGCCAGCACGAGTTCGCTATACGACAGTGCCTCGCCACCCTCCAGTTGCACCACCTGCGCCTGCGTGTCGATGCTCGCCACCCGGGTCCGGGTGCGCACAGTGACGTTGAGTTGCTCAGCCAGTTCCTCGGCACTCTGTGCCGCCAGCTTGTCGGCATTGAGATCTTTGGTGTAGCCCGTTGAGATCATGGGTTTGGAGTAACCCTCGCCGCCATCTGCGGTGAGCACGGTGATCGACACCGACTCGTCTTTGCGACGCAGTTCACGCACCAGACCATAGCCCGCCAAACCCGAGCCGATGACAACGACCGATCGTGCGTTCACATCGGCCAACGCTGCCGATTCTGTGGTTTCTTCCGCCGCATCGCCCTCATCCGATCCGGGGATTAGCTCAAAGTCTTCCTTGCCCACACCGCAGTCGGGGCAGGTCCAGTCATCGGGCACGTCTTCCCACTTGGTTCCAGGCGCAATGCCGTCCTCGGGCCAGCCCTCTTTCTCGTCATAAATCAGTCCGCAGACGATGCATTCCCAACGGGCCATGGATGCTGTTCCTTGTATCGAAAAGGTTTTATGAAATGGCGGCGCGAAGGGTGCCAGTACCGGGCACCGCTGTCACGCGCCGATATACTCAGTCGACTGAGACGTTATCAACAGATCAGGTTTGCCAGCCATTAAACCGCAGCGGCGAGCTGCGTGGCCTGATTGATTGCCGTCTTGGCATCGAGCTCGACAGCCTCGAAAGCACCGCCAACCAACTCAACCGACAGACCCTCGGCCTCCAGCGCATCATAAAGACTGCGCTCTGGCTCTTGGCCTGCACAAATGATGACCGTATCGACCTCAAAGGTTTTGGGTTGGCCGCCGATCAGCACATGCAGACCGCCGTCGTCGATACCCACGTATTCCACCGCGTTCACCATATTCACGCCGCGCCGGTTCAGCAGTAGCCGCTTGGTCCAGCCTGTGGTCTTGCCTAAGCCGCGGCCTACAGGCGTGTCTTTACGCTGCATCAACCATACCTCTCGGTCGGCCTTACTGACCACGGGCTCCACGCCGGTCACGCCGCCACGCGGGTGATTCTCAAAATCCACGCCCCACTCTTTGGCGAACAGGTCGATATCCAGTGCGGAGCTCGTGCCTTCGTGGGTAATCAGCTCGGTGACGTCAAAGCCAATACCGCCCGCGCCTACGACTGCCACCTTCTTGCCAATCGGCTTGTTGCCCTTAATGGCATCGATATAGCCCACCACCTTCTCGTGGTCCATTCCGGGAATATCCGGCACACGTGGATTGATGCCGGTGGCCACCACAACATGATCAAAATCGGCAGCCTTCAGCTGCGCCGCATCGACCCGCTCACCCAACTTCATAGTGACCGCGTATTTCTCCAGCATCGCCCGGTAATAACGCAGCGTCTCGTGGAACTCCTCTTTGCCGGGCACCTGTTTTGCCAAATTAAACTGACCGCCAATCTCCTCTGCGGCGTCAAACAGCGTCACCGAGTGGCCGCGCTCCGCCGCTACCGTGGCGTAAGCCAGCCCGGCAGGACCGGCACCCACCACAGCAATATTTTTGATCACCGTCGCTGGACCCCACTTGATCAAGGTCTCGTGACAGGCGCGTGGGTTGACCAGGCACGACGTGGTCTTCATCGCAAACGTGTGGTCTAGGCAGGCCTGATTACAGGCGATACAGGTATTGATCTCGTGTTCGCGCCCCTCGGCCGCCTTCTTCATTAGCTCGGCGTCGGCCAGCATGGGTCGTGCCATCGACACCAAATCGGCATCGCCATCCACCAACACCGCCTCTGCGACGTCGGGCATGTTGATACGGTTGGAGGTGATGACAGGAATCGACACTTCGTTCCGCACTCGCCTGGTAACCCCCGTAAACGCGCGCCGCGGCACCATGGTGGCAATCGTGGGCACCTGAGATTCGTGCCAAGTGAAGTGGGTTGAGATAATTGACGCACCGGCCGCTTCGATCGCTTTAGAGAGCAGCGCGATCTCGTCCCAGCTCATCCCACCCTGGAGCATGTCCATGGCAGCAATACGGAAGATCACGATGCAATCGGGCCCCACTGCCTCGCGCACCCGTCGGACCACCTCAACCGGGAACCGCATGCGGTTCTCGTAGCTACCACCCCATTGATCTGTACGCTGATTGGTCTTTTCTACGAGAAACGTCGACAGCAGATAACCCGCCGAACCAATAATCTCGACGCCATCGTAGCCGGCCTGCTGCGCCAACTTCGCGCAGTGAGCATGATCAGCAATTTGCTTTTCAATGCCGGCCTCATCCAATTCATTCGGCGAAAACGCACCGATGCGGGACCGCACTGGTGACGGCGCCACCGCGCCTTCGTTGTAGGCCAGCGGACCCATATGCAGAATCTGCAGGCAAATCTTGCAGTCCGGCGCCGCGGCATGCACCGCATCCGTCACTATTCGATGGCCGGCCGCTTCCTCCTCGGTATTGAGTTTGGACGCCGCAGCCAGCGGCTTACCGTCCTCCCCTTTTAATACCAGACCACCCTCTTCATTAGGCGAAATACCGCCGGTGATGATCATGCCAACGCCGCCCGCGGCTCGCTCAGCATAAAACGCAGCCATGCGATCGAAGCCGTCTGGCTGTTCCTCAAGGCCCGTGTGCATCGAGCCCATGATGCATCGGTTGCGCAGTTGCGTATGGCCGAGATCCAGTGGTGAAAACAAGTGGGGATACTGGGCGTGACCGGGCAGTTCAGCTTTGGCGTTCATAGCGAGCATTCAACCTTGATTGAGTGACGGGGCAGGCAAGATAACGTAAGCCGACTCGGTAAAACAGTGTGGGTAGCAACGCCTGTCAAACCCAAGCCGGACACAACGTGAACCTGCGCAGTGTGTCTTGCTACGCACTGCGCTGCCATCCGTCTTAATTCCCAATGCTTAAGGCAAATGGCGCAGCCAGCGGTGCGAACTGCAACGTCAGAGAGGACACGCCTTACCGCCCAAAAAAGCACCGGAGGAACGCTAATAGGCAAGTAGCAACGTGTGCACCGTCCGGGCGATACCGACTGGCAACAATATGTATAGAAAATTAGACATAAATAAAGTACAAGTATTGGTACAAAGGGGCAGTACTGGCGCAGAACCGTGGATAGAACGGCACTACTGACAGTTGGACGTTTTCCGGCCGCGCTGACGCTTGCAAGGAGCTTGCAACGGCACGGGGTTCGGGTGGTGGTGGCTGATCCAATGAAACGTCAGCTGTGCTCTGTCAGCCGCGCCGTCGCAAAAACCTATCAAGTCACCGCCCCGAATACCGATATTGGCACCTGGGAACAGGACATCCTCGATATCGTTGACCGCGAACAGATCACCGACGTCATACCAACGTCAGAAGAGATTTGCCACGTGGCCAATTTGGCGCCGCGCTTACCCGAGACCGCGCGTTATGTGGGGCCCTCTGCGTTCTGGATCAACCAGT
>JADHQG010000080.1 GCA_016778045.1 Luminiphilus sp.
TTCCGCCCAACTCAGCGCCTCTCGCAGGTGATGGAGGCGAGCAAGATCCTCTGTATTGATATTGGCAGGTGGCTTTTCCAGCGCGGACAACAGCTCCAGCGGCCGATCATCATGTTCTGCGAGCAATAAGGAAATTGATGACAGTGCGATCCCGCACCAAGGCCCTGTTAGCAGAGCTAGTGCGGCTACCATGTCGGCAGGGTTGGCGAGCCAACGACAGACACTCATTAAGTCTGTGACTACGGGTTCATGTAGCAGCGATTGAATCGCATCACTGGTGTACGGGATGTTAAGTTCTGTCAGTGCGTCACCAATGAAGCTCGCATGGGTTTTTGCCCTCACCAATACCGCAACCGTTTGTGACGGATAACGCCGGCGCAATAAAGCAATTTCCTGAGCAATGTAATGTGCTTCCACCTCGTCACTCTCTGCCTGAATGATCGCTAAGCGAACTCCTGCATCCTCACTCTCCGACTCCACTGGTATCGCGTCCGCTTGAACATGCTTCACACGCCCGAAGCCAGGATCGTCCTCGCTCGCAAACAGAGATGAAAATCTGTCGTTTACCCAGCCCACTACTTCAGGGCGTGAGCGGAAGTTTTGCGTTAGCGTCAGTGGCTCAAGAGACACTCCGGCTAGCTGTCCTCGCATCGCATTTAAAAAAAGCGATACGTCGGCATAGCGGAAACCGTAAATTGATTGCATCGCATCGCCCACCACAAACACCGTCCGCGGTGCGGCACCGGTCGCATTGTGCTCTTCCCAGCCACGCATCAAGCGCCGGAGCAATTCGGCTTGCGAAGCGGAGGTGTCCTGAAACTCATCAACCAGGATGTGCTCTAGTTGGTAATCTAGGCGCTGCGCCAGCTGCGTGGGGAACTCATCTGAGCCCAAAGCCTGTATGGCGGCCAGCGCAATGTGGGTATGGTCTACCGCCCCGCTACGCTGAAAAACCAGGAGTAAATGTGCCTGCAGCACTGGCAACAACGAAGCAACCAGCACCACCCGTTCCCATGCGCCGATATCACCATGCAGCTGCGGCAGATGCAGCAACTCAATCAATGCCTCTCGCAACGCTTCATTTCCGCTGATCGATTCCAACACCGAGATAAACGCTGCCTTGTGCGGGCTTTTCGGCGGAAACCCCAGCTTCGCATTGACGCCGCCCGGCTTGCGCCATTCGAATTGAGATGTCAGCAACCAGCGCACCATCGCCTGCCAGTCTGCTAACGACTCCACATCGGCGGTAAGCGTCAACGGCGGCTCCTCGAGGTGCTCGCGGGCTTGATTGACTGCATCGAGCAAGGCGTCGAGATCGGCGCTGAGATGGTGAGCTATGTTGGCGATGCGATGACCACTGAGATCTCGCATCGTGGCTAAGATCGTGGCCTCTGCAGCAGAAGGATCTTGGCCCTTCTGTATCAGCTGGCCCCAATCTCCGCGGCGACCCAACATTGCAACCAGCAGCTCACTGACTTTCGACCAGCGGTTATCAAAATGAGCGAGCAGCTGAATAATTCGACGCCCGACATCCCCTTCACCCGCCTGCGAGAGAAACTCACGCACTGCCTCCTCGTAGAGAGGCTGCGCATTATCAACAGCTTCCACCAAGCCCCCCAAACCACTGAGGATCGGCATTTGCCGGGTTAATTCATGGCACAGACTGTCTATGGTGCGGATGTTCAGCGTGGTCTGATCCAACCGCCATTGTCTTTGCTCAGCGTGAGCTAAAAGGGCCTTGGCGAGCTGCCGGGTGTGTCGCTCATGTTCCGCAGTGACCGTCGTACCCATGCGCGCCTGCTCAAGCTTTTCAAGTAATCGCATCGACATTTCACTCGCGGCCTTGCGAGTAAAAGTAATCGCCAGCACTTGTTCGGGTCGCTCCACCCGCGCTAAGAGGGCGAGCAGACGTTGAGTCAGGAGCTCGGTCTTACCCGATCCCGCCGGCGCGCTGACGCAAAAGCTCTTGGTCGGATCAATCGCGGTGTCGCGCGCCGACTGATCGACTGCTCTCACAGGCCGCTCACCTCACCCGTAGAGAGCAGATTGTCGCGTTGCTGATTGACTCGGCAGACCGCTTCCAGATCGCAGTACTGGCAAGCGGATTTGGTAGGGGTTACGGTAGCGTTGCCCGACAAAAAATCCGCGGCCAGTTGATGCAGCGCACTGTGCCAGTGTCTCACCATCTCTCGCCAGTCCGTGGCCAGCCCGCCGGTTTGCTGCTCCATCGATTTTTCATTGCGAGCACCCAGTCCAAGCTCGGTCCCCATGGCCACAAATGTGGCCGGCTCTGACAGGGTCAACGCACCGAAAGCGATACCCTCGATAGCCTGGTCTAGCAGGGCGTAAAGGGGTAGCTGGGGCTCCTCGGGTTGCGTTCCAAGCCATTTGCTTCTGGCTGGTGCTCGTGTCTTATAGTCAATGACCACACGTCGACCATCGCCGAGATGGTCAATACGGTCGGGTCTTAAAGTCAGCGAGAGGCCCTCGAGTTCGAGGGCATGGTCAGCCTCCATTTCCAGCACCTGAAATGAGAGATCACGTTGCTGCTCCAATTGCAGCCACTCGCTGACCAGCCTCCGGCAAACCTGCGCTTCGAGTTGCCAACATGCGGCCCCAACTCGCTCCTTTAAGCTGTAACCGCGAGCCTCGCATCCTGTATCAAGGCGTTGCATGGCAGCCTGAACAGCGGTCTCCGCAACCTCGGAGATGTCTGTGTCATTCAGTGCTTCCAGGACGTCAGAAGAGCCAATGTTGTGCCAAGCTATGAACAACGCCTCATGAATCAAGCCTCCGCGCTCGGCCGGAGACAGACCGATAACGGGCTCTGACAATGAAGAGGCCTTCAGGCGATGTTTTACAAATGACCGGAAAGGACAGGCCGCTTGATCCTTGATCAAACTGGCCCCGCCCTGCCATGACGACGACGAGCACGGAACGCGATCCTCGGCAGGAAATGGCTCTAGCGCCGCGCCCAATTGCCACGCATTCGGCGGAAACCACTGCGGTTCGACCGCCACAAAATCTTTAGGTAGCAAAGGGCTCGGTAAGCTTGGCAACCCTTGATCCGTTTGATGAAAGCTGACCACCGTATTGGGGCTTTGCGCGTTCCACACTGCCAAGAGTGAGCGTGCTTCTTCAGCGAGCATCTGATGATCCAAGTCTTGAAAGGCCAATTTTTTCTGCAGGGTCACCGGTAAAAACGGATCGATGTGAGCGCGACGTGGTAAGACACTTTGTTGTGCGCCACATACCCAAAGGGCGTCAAAACGACCGCCCAATGCTTCGAGTGGCCCTAGGACCTGAATGCTGTCGTGGGGCGTTTTGGGTTGGAATGTCGTTTTGTCGAGACTGCCCCGCCAAAGCGTCAAAGCAGATTCATAGGATTGATGCGGCAGGACTGCCGATAACTCAGCCAATGCCTCTAAACTCATTTCGAATCTCTGGTACTGCTGATACTCAATCGAATCAAGGGGTGCTCGGGCAGGCCAGCCCCACAAAGCCAACCGCTCACGAATGACCTCAGACCAATCAATAAGACTTTTAACGCCTTTGATTTTTCGGTCCGAGCGCAAGGTCCGCAGCTTGCCCAGAAGATCCGACTCCGGCGCCTGCCGTGCCGCGATATGCATGACCTGACTGATCGATAGCTCTCGATAACCGCTGCTAAATAGGGCTTCAATGATTTGCAGGCGCGCTTTATGCCCGAGTCCAAAATCGAGGTAGGGGGAACGCAATATGGCCAGCCACTCCGATCTGGATGCAGGCCGCCCCTCCCATTCGAGAACAGCGATCGCGTCTCGATACATGGGCGTGGTCAACAGCGGCATACCAGTAGAAAAATTGACCGGCAGGTCGTTATATCTCGCATCCAGACAATCAAATTCCTGCCTAAGAAAATACTCAAGACGTTGTCTGTCCGTGGTCATGTCGAGCAGAACAATACCGATACAATCTTCGGTTTCTCGACTTCTTACGCAAGCCCATTGTGCGATGGCCGCTAGCTCGTCGTCTCTCGCTGCAAACGCCTGCACGTCCGTGACGCCATCGTCACGGGGCGGCAGGATCAGCTCGACCTCAGCAAGATGGTTCAGCGTTCTCCGAGTCAGTGGCGGAAGGTCGGGCAGGGAAAATAGCGCAACCGCCTGCTTTTTGACCAACGGATCCACTTGCAATTGACACAACTGGCGGTAGCCCTCGCACCGATCGACCGCCTTAAGGTCCTGGCACCTGCGACGGTATTGGTCGACCCACTTAGCGAAACGCTGGCTGTCATCGTCGAATTGAAAATAGGACCAGAGCTCATCGAGCGCTTCGCCGTCTTGCATCGCTAAACGGTGCCAAGCAGACTGTGCACGGTGTGCCGCAGCACCGGGATGTGTCAGTGAGAACTCACTGTTGTTAGCCAGGTCGGCACGCACAATGCTCTGCCAGAGAGCGGCCTCCTGATGCGATGTCAGCCAGCGCTGCGATGGCAGCGCCCCCTCTTCTACGGCCTCACGCCAGCGTCGTTCAAGCCAGCCGTCTACCGGTTCAATGGGTGGCGTTAGGATTACGGTAGCAGACTGAGCGCAGTGAGCTGTCCAGCTTTGGGCTATTTCGCGCGCCAATCGTTTGCCCGGAGTCAAAATCTGATGTCCAGCCTGCAAAAATGGCATAAACAGGGCTAGATCGACGCTCACTCGCATCGGCGCAGTATCCCACGACCTGCGGGGCACATAAATCCCGGTCACCACATTAAGCGCAAAACCGCCGTCAAAACACCCTTCGCGTCCGGTTCACCGCTTCATAGCTGAATTCACAACGGGGTGACGCTACACTGCCGCTGGATAAGCAGGGCACCGCCGCCAGCGGCCCACCCTGCTCTCTGCGCGATTACCTCACGGCGAGAGTACTCATGGTGTCACATCCCCGCATACACAATGTCAATGTCGCTGATCAACGGGTGCTGCTTTCACCGCAGCAGCTCCGCGACGCGGTCCCCGTCTCGCCCTCTCTGCACGATTTTGTGGCCGACTCACGCGAGACGATTGAGCGCATTATTGATGGGCAGGATGCCCGCCTCATTGTTGTTGTCGGGCCTTGTTCTATTCACGACCCGAAGGCGGCGTTGGACTATGCGCGGCGTTTAAAAGCGCTGGCGAACGAGGTCGAGGACAGTTTATATCTAGTGATGCGCGTCTACTTTGAGAAACCGCGCACCACCGTCGGCTGGAAGGGCTTGATCAATGACCCAATGCTCGATGACTCGTTCGAGATTGAGCAGGGATTGAAGATTGGGCGCTCCCTGCTCAGGGACATACTAGAGATAGGCCTGCCGACCGCGACCGAAGCGCTGGACCCGATCACGCCACAATATCTTCAAGACCTGATTAGCTGGTCAGCCATTGGCGCTCGTACAACGGAGTCACAAACCCATCGCGAAATGGCCAGCGGACTGTCGTCTGCAGTGGGCTTCAAAAATGGCACGGATGGGGGTCTCGACGTCGCAATTAACGCATTGCAATCCGTCGCCAATGCTCATCGCTTTCTGGGCATCAACTCAGAAGGCAAAGTCTCAGTATTCGAAACTCGGGGCAATCGCTATGGGCATGTCGTCCTCAGGGGCGGATCCGATGGCCCAAACTACAGCGCCGAACATATCCATCGCTGCGAACTGGCGCTTGCAAGCGCGGGTTTGCGGGCCAATATCATGGTGGACTGTAGCCATGCCAACTCAGAAAAGGATGCCGCCAGGCAGCCCGCCGTGGCGCACAACGTGGCGCAACAAATCGCTGGCGGCAATACGTCAATTATTGGATTGATGTTGGAGAGCCATCTTGAGGCGGGTAACCAGAAGATTCCCTCTGACCTCTCCCAGCTTCAGTACGGCCAATCCGTTACTGACGCCTGCATAGATTGGCCCACAACCGAGCGTTTGCTCTGCGAACTGGCCGACTTGGTGGCACCCGCCCTCGTCGCACGAACCTAATAGTAGGCCTGACTCCGGTCGCTATGATCGGTAGTGTCGCGAACGCCAGCCAATTGCGGAATTTGCTCGAGCAAGGTCTTCTCAACACCGCCTTTCAACGTCATGTCTACTGCGCTACAGCCCTGGCATCCACCACCGAAACGCAGCACTGCAAACTGGTCCTCGGTCACCTCGATCAATGACACCTCACCACCGTGAGCAGCGAGCGACGGATTGATCTCGTTATACAGCAGGTAGTTGATGCGATCTTCGATTGGGCTGTCATCGGACACACGTGGCATTTTGGCGTTTGGCGCCTTAATGGTGAGCTGCCCCCCCATGCGGTCGGAAGAATAGTCAACCAAAGCGTCCTCAAGGAACGGTATGCTCCTGCCCTGAAACCAGGCAGTAAAACTGTCGAAAGCCTGCTCCACATCCCCTTCCTCAATATCGCCTTCACGACAGTAGGCAATACAGGTCTCAGCGCGGGGCGTTCCGGGGTCGTTAATGAATACCCTGACGCCCAACGCATCCTCTTGCTTTGCGAGTAGTTCTGCCAAGTACTCCTGCGCCGACTCTGTAATGGTGATCATGTTAATCCAGTCCAATGAATAACCCAGTGCGTTAGTAGGATAATAACCTGATCTCGTGACGCACGCCACGGAGTCCCACTGCGGAAAGCGCGCCTCGAGAACCCTCACACCACGCTTTGCGGACCGATGCTCAGCGCCTACACTTCGGCGGGTATGTATACGGCTCACTAGCGTGAAAACAGATCCTCAGCTCAATGACGCAACAGCTGCTGCGCACGGTGAGTCCTCGCCAAGAGACCTGTCATGGCTCACAGTATGGCGCTCGGCGGCTTCAGCAGCATTTGGCGTGCAATCAGAAGAAAACCAAACACGTGATTTCCAGCAAGCATCTGCGGGGCGCTTCATACTCGCGGGCATCGGCATCTCGGCAATATTTGTGTTGGGGTTGATGATAATCGTCACGTTGGTTGTGTCCTGATGGATGTCGCGCGGCTGGCAAGTCTTGCCTCCGAGATTGACACCGCCGCAGGGCGCATCGCGGCATTCTCGTCCGAGACACCACTGCTACGTATCCCCATGTTGGACCGCCTTACTCAGGGAGAGGTCTATCTCAAAGCAGAATGTCTACAGGCGACGGGGTCTTTCAAGATCCGGGGGGCACTCAATGTCATGTCGGCGTTGCGGGACACCCAAGCTGTTGACCGGGTGATCGCATTTTCATCGGGCAACCATGGTATTGGCGTTGCCTACGCTGGCAGATGCTTGAATATGACGTCGGTGATTGTCGTGCCGCAAGATGCGCCGGCGACCAAAGTTGACCGTATTCGCAAGTTGGGGGCCGAGATCGTTTTTTACGATCGAAACACCGAGGATCGTGAGGAGATTGCGGCTCGCTTGGTTGAGCAACAGCCCGCCCCCTTGGTTAAGCCCTACGATGACTGGAATACCATCGCGGGTCAGGGGACCTGTGGCTTGGAGGCCCTGCGTCAGAGTTTTACAACTTTCGATAGCGCGATTGTTTGCACCGGGGGCGGCGGTTTAGCCGCGGGCATTGGCACGTACCTCAGGCGTCACAATCCAGACGTTTCTATTTTTACCGCAGAACCTGCAGGATGGGACGATCACCGGCAATCTTTCACCTTAGGGTCGCGGACTTACGCGACGGGCACTGGATCGCAATGGTGTGATGGATTGCTCGCACCTGTACCAGGTGAGCTGACTTTTAAGATCAACCAAGCAAATCAAGCAACTGGGTTGACGG
>JADHQG010000081.1 GCA_016778045.1 Luminiphilus sp.
AGGCGTCGAGCTCTGGGTCGTCATAGATGCCAATGTTATCGACAAGCTTTTGGTGCTCTTCCGCGATGTCATCAGGCAATTCAACGGATTTGCCACCGATGGTGACGGTGGAGGCGCCACTGACCCCGCCGGTCCAAAATAGGCCAATCAGAGACAGTATTGCGATTCGCCGCAAGCGCTTCAGAGCCATGATTTAGTGATGCGCTGAGAGGTATTCCAGCAATTGATCACCGAGGCTGTCACATGCCGTGCCCTGTACGGGTGCGATAATCGGAATGGGGACAACCACCGCTGGCATATAGCTCTGGCCACTGGTGACAGCGCTGACCCGTCCCACTTCGACTTTGTCGGTGAAGTCCCAGATGGTCGCTTCATACTCCGATTCCGTGCCCCAGGTACCAAAGCCAAAGCAGCCTGCAACGCCGGGACCGATGCCGCAGCTCATCGAGCCAGTGCTCTCGGTATCCACCGTATTGCCATCGATCCAGATCATGTACTCAAGCTTTATTTCTTCGAAGCGCTCTGCCACCGGTGGTAGTTGCAAGAGGCGGTCAATGGTTTGCGGCTGCATGGGTGCCGTGCGTGGCTCAAACCACGGATAAAACTGATTGATGAAGGCGATTTCGTTAATCACCTCAATGCTGGGGTCGCCGCTGTGGATGTGGTCGCCAATACACTCGATGAAGTCGAACTCCGTGTCGTAGTCGGGGGCGTGGCGTCTACCCAAAATCACGACGCTGGACTCGCCGATACCCGCTACCGGTTCGTTATAGGTCATCTCATCAACGGTGGCATTGACACATCCACCGAGCAAAAACACCAGTAGCGCGGCGCCTAACCATCGCAATGACAAGTCTTTTGATATCTGCGGATTCACGGTGCGCCCCCTGCGACCGGTGCGCTCATGCTGGCCAAGGTGACGACCGATTTTGCAGTATTGTCGTCATTCATGCCGACAGCGCCGCTAGGTGACACGGCAGACCAGCCAAGATGGTGGCGCTTTGTGGCCACCCCTACTGCTGACGAGACCGCGTTCTCTCCATCGGATGCAGGCACATCAACCGCAGCCGGCGCATCGGTGGTGGTGTCGCCCGATTCGTTGCTGACAGGTTCTGCACCGCTGCCTTGCTGCTGCAGTGCGATGTCGTCCAGCCATGCTGCCACGTCAGGCGTCGCGCCAAACGTCGTGACAAAATGGGCGCCAGCGTCTCGTAGCGCGACGACCGCCGCGAGATTGACCGCCTCTTCATCGGTTTGCAGAAAAGCCGTCGGCGTTTTGCCATAGGCGGTAATGGGCCAGGCCGCGAGCCGTTCATCGGGGTTGAAGGTCAGCGCGCCATCCTCTTGTCGGTGGATGGCTGAAATATCGACCAGTCGAAACTCGTAGCGCATCCAGATCTCATAGACCTTGACGTTGGTGTGCGTGGGGATGGCGTATTGCAACTCGGCGATGGTGGGAACCAATACCCCGTCGACGGTCGCCAGATGGGATTGGACTGTCTCCCAATCCCGAATATGCACGACCTTATCGAACATCCCGGTAAACAAGGTGTCCCAGAACTCGACCTGCGCTTCGCCGGTTTTGACGAGCCAGTCTGACTCCGCTCGACCTTTGGCCTCATCAAAAAACTCGTGTTCTGCGAATGCAGAGGGATAGATGACGCCCATCGTGATGGGGAGTGGATCGAGCAAAGGTGCGGGGAAATTCCCCTCTACAATCACCTGCTTGGACGTGCACCCTGCACCCAGCAGTGTGAGACAGAGTAAAAGCAGCGCGCGTGCTAAGAGCCGCGGTTTACGGTCTGAAATCGTTGAGGCCAACGAAGCTACCCCCATTCCTTAGGGTCAGTTCTCGCATCAGTGTAGCAAACCGGACTCCCGTCGCCTGCAGCTCGGGTGGCCTTATGAACTGTACGGGAAAGCCCACCGCATGGATGCGCACCCGGCGTTCGCCGCTGGCCGCTTCGGCGTTCAGGCGATCAACGGTTTGCACCACCTCCTGAATGGAGGCGCCCGTGAATTCGTCACCAAAGACATAGATGGAGATCTTTTTGCCGGGGTCATAGAAAGTGCGCACGGCGTTGGTAATGCCCTCAACCGGCGAGGAGTTCGAGAACACGTTCCAGTTGCGCAGATTTTGCAAAATCAGGCTGCGTCGGGCCGGGGTATCGGGAATCCATTCGCCGCGGTAGCGGCTGAAAAGATAGTTACCCATATCGTTGAGCACCTGAATGCCTTTCACCTCGGGGTAGATATTGAGTGTTGCCTCCATTTCCCGAAGCATTCGTTCCCATGCGTAGGAGAACATTGAGCCAGAGGTGTCGATGATGAAAATGATGTACTCGCTGTCCACGGGAATGCCGCCGATCAGCTGGTTTTTCTTTTCGGCGTTGCGGCCCAGTAGGCGCAATTCTTCCTCAGACAGCTTTTGACGGGCGATGGCGAGTTGCTCGCGGATGATCGCATTGGCGTTTTGTGAGGTGCTCAGTGCGTCGTACTCCGAGCGCGTTCGCGCCAATGTGCCTTGCAGGATGGCGATGCGCTCGTCGAAGTCAGATATCTGTTCCCGTTTCACATTCAGATCGCGATTCAGGATTGTGGTCTCGCCGCGAATCTCAAAGAGCTGCTCAGTGAGTTCCGCCACTGCAGATTCGGCATCCACCATCGCCTGCTCGATCACTTGGGGCTGAACCGTTTTGGTAATCATGAGGAGCAGAATGACCGCGCCGAACCCGCAACAGATGACGTCGAGGAAGGACAGGGAAAATTCAGCGGGAGCGCGGCGTGCTGGCATATGACTCTCTATGGCCAATCCGTCGACGGCGACATGAAGCTACCGCTTGAGGCTCTGGCCAGCTGCCAGTATTCGGAGGCTGCCATGGGGTCGCCTTCCATGGGAAACAAAATGGTATTCACCGGCACGCCAGAGGGTAAGCGTCTGACAGCCTCGCGAAAAAGCTTCAAGCGTTCGTTACCGCTGACACGGCTGCTGCGCGGCGCGCGTTCGCCTTGGGTGGGTAGGCCATCGGTGAGTAAAAAAATATTGTCCGGAGGGCTCGGTAACGACGCGAGTGCGGTAAAGGCATTGTGCAGACTGGTGCCACCGGCCGGGACCTGTTCTCGTAATGCCAGACTGACGGCCTCGAGCTTGGGCGTGTCAGCCACCTCAAGCCATTGGCCCTCGGTCCCCTTCAGTGCGGGCTTCGCTTCAGTATTGAAGGTCATCACCTGAAACTGCGCGCTCACCGGTAGCTGCGCGGTCAGCCAGTCTACGGTGTCCAGTGTGCGCGTCCATTTACCGGCCTGTTTTTGGAGCGTCGGGTCCATGTTGCGTAAACGAATGACGTTGACCAGCCGATTGGCCAGCATGCTGGCGGAGGTATCGACCATGATGACGATGCGTTGCCCGCCTAGGTTAAGGCCCGTCAGGTACTGCCGATTACCTTCACCCACAAATTCTCGGGCACTCCGACCTGACTCGGCCTCGGCGGCCTCTTCCAGCAGCTTGATCTCTTCTTCCAGCTGATTGATCTCAGCTTGCAGTTTGGCAATGACATCGTTGTCGCTGACCCCGGATTCTTCGATTGAGGCAATCAGAGCCTCGTACTCGTCCAGCTCTTCAGTGATGCGCCGCGCAAGGCCGTCGGCCTCGACAATCTCTAGGTCGGCATCATCGAGGGCATTGCGCAGTCGCACCAACCCTGCCTCGCCCTCGCGGATGTCCTCTTCTAGGAGCTCAACTTCCGACAGGACCTCGGCGTTGACCGTTCGAATTTCGACTTCGAGTGAATGGTCGATAATGAGAAAGACCAGCACGACGGCGCCAAACCCGCAGGACATGATGTCGAGAAAGCTGAGATTGAATGTCGAGGATTGCCGTTTGCGTCGCGCCATCATTCAGGGCTCTACGGCAACAAAGTGCACCTCAACGCCGCCGGCATGAATGCGGTCGTCGGCGCTCAGCGAGATGACACCCTCGGCGGGCTGATGATTTAGCCGGGCGGCTACGCCAGGCTCGATAGTGACTTGGCTTGGCCCCGAAACGACCACACCTTCGGCAATCTGCGTACCGATCAGTAGCGGCGTGGCGAGGCCCGCGATGAGTTGGTGAGTGGCTGCTGGAGCAGTGCTTGTCTGCGCAGTCTCAGCATTGCTGGCTTGCAACGGGACCGCGGCGGACGCACTGGCTGGGGAAACATTTTGGCGGGGCGCCTCGCGCTGAAAGATGAGCTCTCCCTCGGGGGGCGTCATGCCGGCAGCGCTCATGGTGATGGTGTCAGCGCCGACGGTGCTGACATGCTGATCTAACCGCAGCCCGGGTAGCCCTGACAGCAGCGCATCGAGCGCAACGTGACTGCCAGCAGCAGGCAGGAGTGGCACAAGTGCTCCGCTGAATGCGGCGCCTACTGGGCGCAAAGCGTCAGCAGCGATTCTCGCCGTATGTCCCTCTACCGTGCAGCTGACCTCTCCCTGTGCGGCGAGCGACCGGAGCAACGAAGGAATTTGTTCATACAGCGCCTGCTCGGTTTCGGCACGACGCTGGGGGTCAAAGCGCGTCTGCGCGACAAACTGTTCACCAATGCGCTCCGCCAAGTCGTCCATTAGCCCAAGCAAGCCGTGGCCTGGCATCAGCTGGGTCTCGCCAGCGATGGCGCGGCCGTCTTCGATTGTCACTGCGGTGATGCTTGTTTGATGCAAATGCAGTTCCACGTGGGCGCAGCTATGTCCCATCGCAGCGCCAATGAGCGCGCTGCGGTGTACTACCTGTGCTGCGCTAGCAGGGAGGGTTTGCAAAATGCCCAGCAACAGAGACAGTTGGCCGGATTCCATGGCGCCGGGGATGGCGAGCGTCAGATCACCGCCGAGGTCGCCCAGCAGTGCCTCGAGATGGGCGTGAACCAAATCAGCTGTATGACGGGCTGGGCCCAATGCCGGACTCAGCGGCTGGGTTGAAAGGCGATGCCAAAACCGGTTGTTGATGTCGCGGGGCGCGCGACGTGACTGTTGCCAAGCGAGTTCGCCGAATGTGTAACGTCCGTCAGTGAACCACGCGATACCGGGCGACCACGTTTCTTCCCCGTCCTGCCAGAGGCGGAGTGAAGCGTCGTTGCAGTCGAGGAGTCGCATCAGCCGCGAGGCACTGACAGGTGCCTGAGCAGGTGCCGGTCAATGTAGCGCTGGGTGTTCAGCACCAGGCGCTCCTGGGACAGCTGCAGCTGATGCAGAGCAAACATAATGATGATGGACAGCACTAACGCGACAAAGGTGCTGTTAAAGGCAACGCCTAGGCTGACCGTCACGCCAGAGATGTCTCCTTCTACCGCCTTGTACGCTTGTCCGAGCGCGTCGCCAATACCGCGGACGGTGCCGATAAAGCCAATCGACGGAATGGCCCACGAGATATAGCGCACCATCGACAGCTCTGAGTCGAGTCGGTCTGCCTCGATATCACACTGCTCACGAACGGCATCCGAAACAGCCGGAATACTCCCGGTGGTGGTAAAGCGACTGAGCGCATTGCCGAGGGCTCGCGGTAACAGATAGTCCTGTTCTTCCAATGGCAATGCCTCCAGAGACCGGGATTGTTCCCGCGCGTCTCTGGGCAGAATGCTAGTCCCCTCGGGGATGGCAATGAGCTCGCGACCGAGCATATTGCCCTCTGAACGAGTCCGAGCAGCTTTCAGACCCATGATCGCCAGTGCCCAGATCATCAGAATGAAGCAGGCCTCTTGTTCGTAATCTTTGATGACAATCGCCAAAGAGCGGTTGCCGGTGGGGGCCTCCCCGGCAGCCTGCTGTGCGGCTTGGATGGCCAGCTGCGAGTCAGCGCTTGGCCGGATCACACCGACATAAGCAGCGTGCACGATAATGACGGCAAAGAGCAGGGCGAACACCTGATAAAGAAACTCAGAGGGTAAACGCAGCTTCATGTGGGGCTCCTTGCGGGCTCAGATATCCGCGGGAAAGGCCACGGACAGATCTTCAGAAATGGATTCGCTCGGCTCATAGTCAAGGACAGGGCCCGAGCGCTCGGGCTCCGCAACCGTCGGGGCTTCGGTCTCTGTGCCCTCGATGGCATTGCTGTCGGCGGTAACGGCAGACTCGGCTTTTTCTGCAGTGTCTTGCGACTGAGTGGTAGCGCTCAGGCTCGCTGTGATGGCAACCGCAAAGGCAACCGCAAGTGCGCGCAGACGGCGATTACTCTGCATAACGTGCAATCCTAAAGCCGAGATCATCTCGCCCCCGCTCGCCGTAATCGCGAAATGTCAGACGCAGCTCGGACAGGCGGCTGAGCGCCCAACTGCCACCACGGATGGTGTAGTTGTCGCCGTGTTGTGAGCCCAGCGGATCGATGCTGAGCTCCGCATTGGCGGAGGGGATTTGATAACCGTCGTGCACCCATTCGGCAACATTACCACCCATGTCATGCAGACCGCGATGGTTGGGCGGAAAGCTCCCCACGGGAGCTGACACCACAAATTGGTCGGTGTACCCGTTGAGGATCCGTCCCGTCACCAGCGCCGAGGTGTTGTCAGCGACGTTGGTCACCACGGCGCTGGGTGGGAAGTCATCACCCCAGGCAAACCGTCTCAGCGTCTCGCCCTCGACCCGAGCGGCGAAAGCCCACTCTGCTTCACTTGGGAGTCGGTAGCCGGTGCTGCCCGGGTTGAAGCCAATGACGATGCCCTGGTTCTCTCGATAGAACGGGGGTAAGCCCTCGCGGCGACTCAGCCAATTGCAGAAACTGGCTGCCTGTTGCCAGCTGATACCGGCGACCGGTTGTTGGTCACGGTCTAGGGAGTAACTTTCAATGAGCCCGGAATCGTGGCTCGCCTCAAACTGCCTGAACTGGGCGTTGGTGGTTTCGGTGCTGGCAATATAAAACGCGCGTTGCAACTCAACCGGGTGCTCCACTTCGTTGGCGCGCCGCCCGGGGTCGCGTCGCGATGCACCCATCGTGAAGGGGTTTTGCGTCTCCACCGATGGATCGATGAGCACCAAAGTGTTCCCCAGCCCTGTCGTCACGGTAGGCGTCATCGCCGCCTTGCGCGCGGCGGCCTTGGTCAGCAGGGTGACGCTGACTTGCTGTGCCAGACCGGGTTTGGGCAACACTTGTGTCTCAAAGCCGGCATAGCCAGCCAGACGCACTTCGATACGCTGTTGTACCGCGGGTAATGACAGCACCCGGCTCCCAGTGCCCATCACTTTGCCATTCACGACGATCTCCGCCTCGGCGGGTTCGATGGCAAAGCGCACCTCGCCCAGTTCCGGCTGCAATGTGACGGCGCGTTCGGCCATTTCGCCGCGCGACAACGAGAGCGAGAGGCGCGCGCCGCGGTACCCGGCTTTTGACAGGCTGATGGTGTGGTTCTCTCCCGGACTCAATGGCAGGACCATGGGTGTGAGTCCTGCGAAGGTGCCGTCGACACTCACACCGGCGCCGGCCGGCGTGCTGTTCAGTGTCAGCGTCGCGTCGGCGGGCGTGAGGGTGATCGTGCCGAGATCCTGATCAACCCCGGCAACGATGTTGAGCGGAATGGTTGCG
>JADHQG010000082.1 GCA_016778045.1 Luminiphilus sp.
AGCGCCAGCTGGAATGCGGACACGCGTGTGTTGAGCTGGACCACCAGCTCGCTTTCCTCACGAGGCAGTGACCCCAAGAACTTCACGGTACGTGTGGAGGATGCGGGGGCGCTGACGGCGACCGCGAGCAGTAATGGCGCTGAGGGTACAGCAACGATGATCCGCACCTTCCCCGAGGAGGTGACGATCACGCCAGAGAATCCGGACTCTAGTTGCAAGATCTCGGGTCAGCCAGTCGTAGCGGCGGCACCGACACCACCAGCGGGCATCAGACTCTCGTTTGCCAACACGGTGGGCTTTACGGTGATCGACTGTGATCGCAACCCGAACGCGAGCTACCCCGAGACCCTGAGTGTGACCATTGATGTCGGTCAGACGATCGACAGCGAGGCGCGGCTTTACAAGATCTCCGATGCGGGTCAGTGGCGCATCATTGGTGGTGCGGTGATCTCGGGTCAGACCGTGACGTACCGTATTATCGATGATGGCGAGCTGGACCAGGACAAGACTCCGGGGACCCTAAGGGATCCTATAGCCCTCGCGGTTCCGCCCCCCTATAAGCCCCCGCTGCCGGTATCGCTGCCAATCTGGCTCCTTGCCGCCCTCATGGGCTCGGTGGGCTGGCTGGGGCACCGGCGGCTCTCGGCCGCCTGAGGCTGCCCGCCCTAGAGGTAGGTAGCTTGGCCGCGCCTTCTGGCTTAGCGTTTAGATGAACCCTGAAAAATCCGCCTCGGCGGGTTTTTTTGTTTATTGATAGCAATGTTGCCGCGCACTCGCGCGGGTGATGTGCAAAAGGTGACAACAAATACTGCATCGGACATAAGTCAGTTAAAAACGCCCTTTTTCTAAGATACGCTATCTCCATATTGGTGCACCTGCCTTGAGGCTCAGGTGCGGAACGCGTTTTGTGGAAGTTGTTTGCTAAGGAAAGCCAACATGAAGTTATGCGGTATTGTGGAGCATTACCGGCGCATGAGCGCCGGCTTTATCATCTTGGCACTGTTCGCCTTGTTCCCCGATGTCGCCCTTAGCCAACAGACCTTGGTGGTCGACGGCTCCGACACACAGGGCTGGGTATTCAACGCCCGTCCCGACATCAATAAGAGCGGTGAAGCCCCCATTCGCGGTATGGGTGATCATGCTGGCGGCAATGCCTCACTGAACTTCAGCACCACACTGGGTAGCGACAGTAGCCGGGGTGTCAGGCTTGCGAGGAGTGATTTTCCGACATCGATGAGCACGATTTTTACGCTCAACGATCTCACCAGCATGAGCTGGTATGTGAACCACAGCACCTCGGGAGCCTACCCCAAGATCGCCATATGGGTTGAGTGGATGGAAGGCAACACCTTGCAGCGCGAGGCCATCTACTTCAGACCCCAGAACGCGGCCGTTACGCCCGGGCAGTGGGATCGCGTTGAGGTCAACTGGAACACCTCAAAATTCACGACCAATGGCGCCAAGCTGGTTCCGAGCAATGCCCCTAATAAAACGACGCGCACGTTCGCAGAGTGGCAGAACACCATTGGTACCTACGCAATTCACAAAATCCAAATTCAGTACAACAGCCCGGGTAAGCAGTATTCCTCGTACGTCGACTACGTTGAAGTTAATGGCACCACCTTTGACTTTGAGGCGGCCGTGCCGCAAGCGCCGAATGCACCCGAGGGACTGAGGGCAACACCCGGTGATGGTGCCGTAAGTCTCTCGTTTACACCGGGCAAAGACCATGGCAACCCCATTAGTGATTATGAGTACCGTTTGGGTGGCGGTGATTGGCAATCGGCGGGTAAATCGACGTCACCGATCGTGCTCAGTGGCCTGACCAATGGCACCCGCTATACGGCTTCGCTGCGGGCGTTGAGCGCAGCAGGCAAGGGAGAATCCGCCTCGGTTGACTTCACCCCGAAAGCGCCGGTTAAGCTGACAGCCGACGCGCAAGCTGACTTTTATAAATGGACATTCAAGGCTATCCCTGACGTCTCCACGCCGGGCGAGGCCCCCATTACCGGCATTGCCGATGCCTTGGGCGGCTCTGCGTCGCTTAATTTTACGCTCGCAGGGCAGATGGGTAATCAGCGGGTGGTCAAGTTGCGGCAACAGGATTTCCCGCCAGCACTGCAGGATCTCCGCTACCTGAGAGATCTCACCAGCGTCAGTTGGCGCATTCACCATAGCGACCCGCTGACCTACCCACGATTTAGTGTGACTTTAAGGGCAAAGCCCAATATCAACATCGGGGGGAATGGTGAGACTAAACTCGTTCCCTATAAAAAATACGAGCGCCTGGCTTTTCTGCGCAAAAACCAGAAGCTGACTCCCGGTGAATGGAACACGGTAACGGTTGATTTTACAGATGGTGGCTCACAGTTCCGCCACAATGGC
Organism: Luminiphilus sp.; assembly: GCA_016778045.1. Classification (GTDB taxonomy): domain Bacteria; phylum Pseudomonadota; class Gammaproteobacteria; order Pseudomonadales; family Halieaceae; genus Luminiphilus. The sequence goes on from JADHQG010000082.1 coordinate 2,386, forward strand.
CCGCTCGATGCCTTTTCGCCGATTAATCCCGGCACACATCAGAAACGACCGATTGCACAGTGGATAGATGGGTACGGCGATCTGGAAATTGCCGCTATCACATGGGCCTACGGCAGCAAGCACAATGCGCTGACGTTCACGTCTTATATCGACTACCTCGAGATCAACGGCGTGACCTTTGACTTTGAGGGCGCGCCGCTTCAGCCGCCGGGCCCTCCCACAGACGTGGTGGCCACGGCGGGGGATGGTCAGGTCTCAATCGCGTTTACCGCGGCCGTGGATAACGGCACACCACTGACCCGTTACGAGTACCAGCTCGAGGCACTGGATAGCGCAAACAACTGGACAGCGGGTGATTGGACCTCCACGGGCGGCACAAACACCACGCTGACGCTAACCGGCCTTACCAACGGCACCGATTATCGTGTCGGCCTGCGGGCTGTGAGTAACGCGGGGGTTGGCGAAGAGTCCGCGCCAGTCACGTTTGCGCCGCGCAAAGCCAATCAAAACGGCATTGATCTGGTTGTGGAGGCGGACACGCCACGCGGCTTCAGCCTATCGGGCTGGACCGCTGAGTATGTAAAAGATCGCAATAACGTGGGTGTTGCCGACGGGCTTGGCGGGTCGGCGAGCATCGACGCGTCGCTGACCGGTCAAGGGGGCGATCGATGGGGTCTCTTCCTGAAACCGGCGCAGTACAAAGAGGAGGTCAAAGCGGCGGAAGGGGGTGCTTATGGCGGGCGCAAGATTGACCGGCTCTCTGACCTCAAGAGCCTCAGTTTCCGCACGCAGCACAGCGACGCTGTCAGTTATCCGCGGTTGGGTTTGCAGATCGCACGGAACACCGTGGCCGCCGACGGTAAAACCATTGCGCAACTCGACGTCGATATGCGCGACATGCCCGCTATCAGCACAGGGTGGAATCTTGTCACCATTGATTTCAATGCCACGCGTTTCAGGAGTGGCTTTCTGGCAGAGGGCGAGGAGTCTGAATCTAAGCCGCTCTCTGAGTGGATTGCACAGTTCGGCGACCGACGGATTAATTTGATCCAATGGCAGACGGGTTCCGGGTCCGGTGAGACCGCCAATACCACCTACGTTGATCACATCGAGGTGAATGGCGTCACCTTCGATTTTGAAGGTTTGCCACCTTTGCCCCCCGCAGCGCCTGTCAATTTAGTTGCCGCACCGGGGACTGAAGAGGCCATTATCTTCTCGTTTGCGCCGGGCGACCCCGGGGACAAGCCCATTACCCACTATGAGTACAGCCTCAATGGCGAGGCAGGCAGCGAGGCCACGTGGGAGTCGCTAGGCGCCATCGACAGCGCGCCGTACCAATTTGCGGTGACTTCCGGGCTCAAGAACGGCCGCGAGGATCGATTGTCCCTCCGTGCGGTGAGTGCTGCCGGCGTGGGTGAGAGCGCGACGATTGCCTTCAGGCCCCGGGCTGACCTTGCTGATATCCTGGTGATTGTTGATCGTGACGACCTGCACGGATGGTATCTCTCGATCGAGTCCTCGCAGTACGTTAAAGATCGTTTGCAGGGCGGCATTCCCAACGATCTGCGCGGTAATGCTTACAGCCTCAACGCCAGCCTCGCTAATGCCGGCGACATCTGGCGGGTAGAAGCCAAGGCGACGGATTTAAACGAAGGCGGGCGCGTACTGCAGAAGCTGCATGATATTGAGAGCCTTAGCTACGAGGTATGGCACGACAAAGTCGGTAATTATCCGGCGCTCAGCATTGTTGTTGATCGTCTTGACGGGCAGGGTACCGAGACGCTCGCCTTGCAAGTCAACCAGCAGCCGCTGGGCACGGCCGGCGCCTGGAGTAAAGTCACGATTAACCCGGCCACCTCTCGATTTAGACACATCAACGTAAACAACAGCAATGAAGCCAATGCTGGTGCCACTTATACGCTCGACCAATGGACCGAGCTCTATGGAAATCGAGCGGTCAACCAGATTCGCTTGGGCGGTCCTGCGGTGGTCGCTCGCCAAAGCTACGTTGATTTTATTGAAGTCAATGGCGCCGCTTATGATTTTGAGATCGTGCCGCCGCCGGTCGTGGCGCCATCACCGGTGCAAGTTACTGCGACTGCCGGCGATAAGCAGGCACAGATTACCTTTAGTGCTGGCAATAACGCGGGTGCCACCGTGCTGGCCTATGAGTATCGGCTGGGTAATGGCGCCTGGACTGCCGTCGGTGACACCGTGGCACCCTTCACCGTCGCTGACCTCACAAATGGCGCCACCTATGGTCTGGTGATGCGCACTGTGAGTGCGGGCGTGGGCGATGAGGTGCTCACCAGCGACCCATCTGAGTCTGTGACTTTTGTTCCCGTGGGTCTGCCTTTACCGCCAACGAATTTATCGGCAACGGTGGGGGATGGCTTTGCGGTCGTAAACTTCTCCAATAGCGACCCGAACAATGGCGCCGCGATTACCGACTACTATGTGAGTGTGGATGGCGGCGACCCTGCACCTTTAGGAGATACCAGCGGGCCGTTGACGGTCACTGGGCTTACCAATGATCAGGCGCATACGATTGCTCTACAAACCCAAACCAGTGTGGGATTGAGTGTCCCGTCGGCTACCCTCGCGTTTACGCCGGTCTCAGGCGCCTCGCCACCCGATGCGCCCATCAATGTGGTACTGACTCCTGGCGACAATCAGCTGTCGGTGAGCTTCACCCCTGGAAACGATAACGGTGCTGCGATTACCAACTATGCTTACCAGGTCGACGGTGGCAGTTGGAGGGCGCTAGCCCCCGCGAGCACCGCCACCTCGTTCACGATCACAGGCTTGGAGAACGGGGAGAGCTATACGATATCTGTCAGAGCGATCAACGCCGAGGGCAGTGGCGCGAATTCAGTGCCAGTAAGTGCGACCTTACCTCGCCCGAAGGTCACGATTATTACGGACCAAAACGAGACAATTGACCTAGATATTACGCCCGAGAATGGCAGCAGTTGCTCCGTTAAGACAGCCGCGCTGACACCGGCCCCGGCACTTGAGTCGAACGTCAAGTCAGCCTATGCAAACATGCTCGATTTCACGCTGACCAACTGTAAACCCGGTGAAACAGTGGGCGTCGCCATTACGCTGAGTCAGGCCCCCCCGGACAATGGCATCCCCTATAAATATCAGGGTGGAGAGTGGCGAGCGATCGAAGGGGCGACTATCACGGGCAAAACGATCCGTTACAACTTGACCGACAATGGGCCACTAGACGCGGATCCCACATCGGGTGAGATTAACGACCCGGTGGCGGTTGCGGTGCCCTCAGGCAAGCCTGACGCGCCCTATGACCTCTCGGCGACGGCGGGTGATAGCAGCGCGACCATTTCGTTCACGCCGGGTAATGATCAGGGTAATGCGATCACTAACTATCTCTACAGCACCAATGGTGTCGACTACACCGCCTTGGATCCTGCAGATGCCTCGAGCCCGATCACGATTACCGGGCTCACCAATGGTGAGGGCGTGAGCATTACCTTGAAGGCGCGCAATAGTGAGGGTGACAGCCCGGCCTCCGAATCTGTTGTGATTGAGCCTCCGGTGACGACGATCCCGGTGCCGATCCCTTACTGGGTGCTGGGACTCCTCGCGGCCCTCATGGGCTGGATGGGCTTCCGACGTCTCTCGGCCGCCTAACGGGGTTACGTTTAAGGCTGACGTTTTCAGCTCTTTAGGCACCCGTTAAAAGAAATCGACTAAACCCGCTCCGGCGGGTTTTTTATTTAGGTTTCTAACCTTAGCCCGAGCGCTAACGACCGCTTCCTTGCGACCGAGGGCTGTGCTCAAATCTGCGCCATGAGCGACGCACCTCAACTACTGATCGTAGCCGCCGAATCGGCGCCCTGGACCGACGCCGTCATGTCGCTGGCAGCACCGCACCGTCGCACAGTGGTTGTCGCCCCACGGGATGAAATAGAAACCTCCGCAGTGGAAGTCGTGGTGGGTGCCCCACCAGATTTGGCGGCCATCATTCCGCGCTGCCCCCAACTGCGTTGGGTGCAGAGCACCTGGGCGGGCATTGACGCGATCGCCCACTTCGCCAGTGAGACACTACAGATCACGCCGCTGAAGGGCGTATTTGGCCCCGCCATGACCGAGTACGTCGTGGGGTGGCTGCTGGCGATAGAGCGCAATGTGATCAGCCGCGCATCACATACCCAATGGACGCCTTCCCTTGAGCCCCGCATCACAGACAAACGGATGGGCATCATGGGCACCGGCGATATCGGCACCGCCATTGCGCTCGCAGCGAAGTCCTTTGGCGTAGAGGTGTTTGGACTCAACTCCGACGGCCGCGCCGTGGAGGGCTTCACCGCCTGCTACCCGAGCACAGATCGACTGGCTTTTGCAGAAAGGCTCGATTATCTGGTCAGCGTGCTGCCGCAAACCGCGCAGACGGATAACCTGATTGATCACGAAGTATTGATGCGGCTCAACCCAGGGGCGATTGTGATCAATGCAGGCAGAGGCAACGCCGTGGTGGAAGCAGACCTGATCGCATCACTCAATGCGGGCCATGTAAGAGCGGCGGTGCTGGATGTATTTCGGGAAGAGCCCTTGCCCGGGGATGACCCGCTCTGGTCAACGCCGGGGGCGTACGTGACCTCTCACACCGCGGGCCCCACCCCTGATGAGGCTGTCGCCGAGGTGTTTGAGCGCAATCTCAAACGGTATATCGCTGGGGAGCCTCTCACCGATGGCGTTCAGCCAGGCCGGGGTTACTGATGGTGTTGCGCCATTTGCCGATAGGGGGAGCCCAACATGCACTACCTCTTTGAAGTCACCGCCAAGCCCGGCTACACCATCGAGCAATACGCTGAGGCCTGGGTGCGGGCGAGTGAACTGATACAGCAGGCGCCCGGCGCGCAGGGCACGCGGCTGCACCGCAAGATTGGTGACGACCGCACCGCCTTGGCGATCGCCACGTGGGAGAGCAAGGCCGCACGGGATGCCTCGCCGGCGTCACTCCCAGGCGCGGTGCAGGAAATCATTGAGTCTCAGGCACCGTTTGTGGAGATTCGCTTTATCGGCGAGTTCGAGGCTCCCGAGTGGGAGGTGCTACCGCCCGAATAGCAGTAGCCCTTTTTCTGCTGAGGTCTATTAGTCG
>JADHQG010000083.1 GCA_016778045.1 Luminiphilus sp.
AAGTTTTCAACGCGCCTTTTTTCCAAAGCCGTGGCCCTGAATCAGGCTGCCAGCAGCGCGACCCTATTTTTATTGTTGGTCTGCCCAGATCAGGCTCCACGTTGCTTGAACAAATTCTTGCGAGCCACTCTCAAGTTGATGGCACGAGTGAGCTGCCCGATATTTCTATGATTGCTCAGGGACTGACCCAGCCGCGTTCGGGTCAATCTTTTCCGCGATGCATGCCCGATCTGTCCGAGTCGGCAGTCAGGGACTTGGGAGAGCGGTACTTGGCACAGACGCGCAGGCACCGCGGCGGCGCCCCGTTTTTTACGGACAAGATGCCCAATAATTTCGCCTATGTTGGCTTTATCAAAACGATCTTGCCGAACGCCAAGATTATTGATGCGCGGCGTCATCCTATGGACAGCTGTTTTGGCTGTTTCAAACAACACTTTGCCAAGGGCCAAACCTTTACCTATGACCTCTTCGAGCTTGGCGAGTTTTACCTTGAGTACTGTGAGTTGATGGAGCACTGGGACAATGCATTGCCAGGGGCGGTTCTGCATGTGCAATACGAGGAAGTGGTGGCTGATCTCGAGACCCAGGTGCGCAGAATTCTCGAATTCTGCGAGCTGCCGTTCGAAGAGGCCTGCGTGAATTTCCACGAAACAGAGCGGGCTGTCAGAACGGCCAGCTCTGAGCAGGTACGCCAGCCGATTTACTCGGGGTCAGTGCAGACCTGGACTCGCTACGGGTCGCACCTTGACTCGTTAAAAGAGATTCTCGAGCCCGTGTTCCCTGCATTACCTGCATCGACCCAATGACAGCGCCGGTACTGCCAAAGTTGATTGCCACGTCGGTGGTGCGTGGTTCCGAGAAGGGCCAAAGCCACGGCGGTGTGTATGTCATCGACTTTACCTCTCAGCGGGTTGAGCAAAAGATTGACTGGAATACTGGGGATATCGATTTCGCTGGTCGAGGTTGGGATCGAGGACTGCGCGGTATTGAGTTCACCGATGATGCGATATGGATTGCAGCCAGTGACGAGTTGTTCTGCTACTCACCTGATTTTGAGCTCATTGCCAGTTACCGTAATGAGTATCTCAGGCACTGCCATGAGATTTGTCGCCGGGACAATCTGCTGTTTCTGACCTCGACCGGTTTTGATTCAATTCTGGCCTTTGATCTGTCTCAGCGCTTATTTGTGTGGGGCCTGTATCTCTCTAAAAATGGCCAAGAGTGGGTGGGCCAGGCCTTTGATCCCAGAGCGCGGGGTGGGCCGGCCTTCGTGAACTCTTATCACCTTAATATGGTGCGAGTGGATCAGGATGGCGTCTCTTTCAGCGGCCTTAATACGCAGGCGTTACTGGCTTTGTCTTCTGATCTTACGGTGTCTGAGATCTGCAATCTGCCGAAGGGCTGTCACAACGCTATGCCTTTCCGAGACGGGATTGTCTTTAACGACACAGCAGGTGACGTAGTACGCTATGTGCCTCGTTCTTCCGGTGGCGTCGCTGTCCCGGTCCCTACCTTCCCGGCTGAGGAGTTGGAGTATCGTGGCGTAGACGATTCGCGTATCGCGAGGCAGGGATTTGGTCGGGGTCTGTGCGTGATCAATGATCGGCTGATTGCCGCGGGTTCCTCACCCTCTACTATTTCTATTATCGATCTTCAGGAAGGAAAACGTCTCACCGCGGTCAACCTGACCATGGATATTCGTAACGCTATCCACGGCCTCGAGTGCTGGCCTGAACGCTGGGCCTGAACGCTGGGCCTGAGCTGCTTGGGTTGCTCAAATTAGGCGGTGTAACGTGCAATAAAAAGGGCGCCAATGGCGCCCTTTTTATTGTGTGTGCTTTCTCAGCGTTTAGAAATAGCGTCGTAAAGAGAAAGCAAAGTTGCGCGGTCGGATGACCACCGAAGAGCTTCTTCCCCAGAAAGGATCAAAGTCCTGGGTGTCCTCGTAGGTGATGCCCCGCTCGTCAGACAGGTTGTTGGCCCGGAACTGGGCATTCCACTTTCCGCTCTCCCAGGTCAGCACGAGGTCGGTGATATCGTAGTCACCCTGCATCATTTGAGGCGAGGTATAGCCATCTGTCAGCTGGTTCAGAGACTCGCCGACGTAACTATGTTGCAAGCGGATGCCACCGGTACCACCGAACAGGTTGAGCCCTGAATATTCCGCGTAGAGGTAGTAACTGGTGTCTGCAAACAATGGCAGTGCCGCTGATGGGTCTAGGCCAGATGGCACTGTGCCGCCGATCGCTCGCGGCTCGTCATATTCCTGAGCGGCCGAGACGGTCGCTTTGGAGATATCGGTCAAATTGAAGCCAACCTCAAAGTTCTCACCGATGAGCGCCTTCATCTCGACATCGTAGCCCTTCACGGTGGCATCACCCACGTTACCCACCACGATCTGGAAGGGGACATTCTGATAGGCGCCGCCACTCAGGATACCCAATTGGTTACTGGGGTCAGTCACCTCGATCTGCATATCCTTCCACTTCATGGTGTAGTAAACCGCATTCAGCAGAATCCTGCCGTCGAGGAAGGTGGATTTGAAGCCAAACTCGGTGTTTTCGAGAATGTCAGATTCATAGACCACGGGGAGGGTAGGACCAAATTTGCCGTTTCCACCAATATCCAGACCGCGGCCGCGGTTGGTGCCTCCAACCCGGTAGCCTTCCGAATAAATACCGTAAGCCATCATGTTCTCGCTGAGCTGGAACTCGAGGCCATACTTGGGAATGAAGCCGTCATCTTCCGCCGTACGGTTAGGCAGCTGTTGGTTAACTCGCGCATCGGGCCGTTCCACTGTGTAGCTGAGATCACGCTCCACTTCATACCAGCGGCCACCGAGGAGCGCGGTAATCTTGTCTTCGAGGATCTCAATATCTACCTCGCCGAAGACCGCCTTGTCCGTGCGGTCGGTACCCTGATAGGAGTTCCACCAGACGTCAGTGGGGGCAATGCCAGGGTAGTAGTAACTCCAGGCCTCAAAGGCTGGAGAGTTCCGGTAGCCATCTGCGTAAGTGTAGAAGTCCCAGAACTCTTCAGACTCCTGCCAGAATGCTCCCAGGGTCCAATCCACTCGATCGGTGCTACCACTGAGCCGGAACTCTTGAGTCAAACTCTCGTTATTCTGCTCGTTGGTGAGATATCCGGTGGGATCCAAACCAAAGTCATAGGTTGCGTAGCCGTAATAGATGCCAAACGAGTAATGGAAATACGCCGCATACGACTGCGTGTCGTTGGAATAGAACATGTCACGATCGTAGTACGAGGTGGCTGATATCAGCTGTGCAAAGCCCAAGTCGCCCTCGATGACCAGACTGGTTTGTAACCATTCGTCGGTGCGGACTTCTTGATTGAACTTGACCGTCTGCAGGTCACCGACGCCGGGGTCGTAATCGTTATAGCCGTCAGCTTCTAAGTCTTGATAATTGGCACTGGCAGTGACAGTCCAGTTGTCATTTACCAGCCAGCGGATGGACGCTCGCGCCCCCATCCATTCGACTTCATTGATGTCGTCGGATACGGCGCTGGCGTTGGTTTGCTGGCCCCCCAAGCCCGCTAGCGAAGGGAAGCCAACACTGGCATCAACGGTTGTGCCGAGTACATTATCGACATAACCCGCATCGCGCGCACTGAAACCCGACAGTCTGATCGCGACGTTGTCGCTCAGGGGAATGTTAACTGTCCCGTCGACCTCATAGCCGGTGCCGCCGTCATCGGTGCTGGACAGGCCCGCCCCAATATTCGCTTCGAAACCGCTTGGGTCCGGCTTATTGGTAATGACACGCACCGCACCGCTTTGTGAGGACGCGCCGTACAGCGTTGACTGAGGCCCGGCAAGCGCTTCGATTCGTGCCAGGTCAACCGGGTAGATATCGGGCGCCGCTGATGTCAGCGACATGGGCTGTTCATCGAGATAGATCGCCGCGGTCGGATCCACGAGGAAACCACCGCCGTCACTCACACCCCGGAAGACAATGGTGTTTTGACCCGGCACGCTGGTCTGCACGTTCAAGCCGGCCACCTGTCTGGAGAAGTCCTCCAGCGTTGTAATGCCTTGCTTCTGCAAGTCTTCACCCGAAATCGACTGCACCATCATCGGAATATCCTGCGATGACTCAGCGCGCTGTCGTGCAGTGACGACAACCTCTTCAAGCTCGGCACTCCATGACAGACCGGCGCTACCGGCACCGATGGCCGCAGCGACACCCGCTACGATCGTCTTCTGATGAAAGGTGTTGGGACGTGTTTTCGATTGGGTTGACACGGTTGGCTCCTCCATCTCCGCTCCCCGCGGAAGTTAAATATTGCGCGCACGCACGCCGTTGGGCGCCCGAACACGGCTTTTTTCTTCTAGTACTCTCCTGACGATATAGCAGTTAAGGGGTCTGAGCAACCAGTCAACCCGTTGTTGTAGGGTGGCGCGAGAGTGGCGCGAGCCGGACAATCGAGGGCGTGAAGCGGAGGTAACGCGTTATGAGTTTGGCCCAGTGGTTGCCATTGGCATTGGTGTGTCTGCTTGGGGCGATGTCCCCGGGGCCCAGCCTCGCAGTTGTCCTGCGTCATTCGGTCGCCGGTGGCGCGCCGGCGGGTGTGCTGTGCGCACTGGCTCACGGCGTTGGCATTTTCGTGTGGGCAATGCTGATGATCAGTGGCCTCGGGGCCCTGCTGGTCACGCAGCCCGCATGGTTCGATGCCCTGCGGATCGCGGGTGCACTGTTTCTTCTCTACATCGGCGCGCGCGCTCTCATGGCGCCTCCGGATGAGGCGCCGTCGACAGAAGTGTCAGGCGGCCCGAAGGTTGGGCACCGTGCGGCTGGGGAAGGGCTCCTGATCGCACTCAGTAATCCCAAAATCGCCATTTTTTTTGCAGCCTTGTTCAGTCAGTTTATCCGGCCCGGGGCCGCACTGAGCGAGCAACTGCTGATCGCCACGACCGCGGCGGGCATCGACGCCTTGTGGTACGCGCTAGTCGCGGTATCGCTGTCGCGATTCGGCGCGCGGCGGAGCTGGCGGCCACAGCTCAACTTGTTGAACAAGGTGTTTGGCGCAATACTCATCGCGATAGCCGCGGTCGTCGTCTGGTCAGTCATGGTGCCCGGGTAACGGGAGCGCGAGGCGCGGGAACGGGCAACCAGAACGCGGAATAGCCGACTGCAGAATAAGCAAATAAGAAGTAGGAGGTGGTCATGGCAGTGCGCTGGCGTATCGCGATTTTGTTGGCGGTCATCACCACTATTAACTATATCGATCGGTCCGTCTTCGGCGTTGTGGCACCGGTTGTGCGCGGCGAATTTGATATCGGCGACGCTGACTACGGCCTCATCACCAGCGGCTTCCTGTTGGCCTATGGTATTGGTCAACTGATCTCCGGACCCCTCATCGACCGGCTGGGTACCAAGCGTGCGTTCAGCCTTGCCGCAGTGTTTTGGAGCCTCGCGACCATACTGCATGCGCTGGGCAGAGGGCTATGGAGCTTTTTCATGCTACGAGTGGTGCTGGGTGTCGCCGAAGCCGCGAACTTCCCCGCCGCCAGCAAGGCGGTTGCGCAATGGTTCCCGGCCAACGAGCGCTCTACAGCGGTCGCTATTTTTATGCTTGGTGCCGGACTCGGGGCTATTATCACGCCGCCGCTGACCGTGTGGACCATGCAAACGCTCGGATGGCAGTGGGCATTCATCATCCCGGGCGCCCTTGGCTTGGTATGGGTCATTTTGTGGCAACGTTGGTACCACTTACCCGAGACGCATCCCACCATCGACCCAATCGAAAAGGCGCTGATACTGGACAACCGCTCGAGTCAGCAGAGTCAGGGCGGTTTGTCGTCGCTGCTGGGATATCGGGAATTCTGGGGGATCTTGATTGCCCGAGTGGTCAGTGATTTCCCGTTTTATTTCTTTCTCTTCTGGCTGCCACAGTATCTGATTGATGTCCGAGGGTTTGATCTACGGGCCATTGCCTTATTCGCTTGGTTACCGTGGGTGGCCGCAGATCTGGGAGCATTGACGGGCGGTTCGTTGAGCTCTGCTTTGGTGACGCGTGGACAGACGATCAACCGAGCACGTAAAACCGTGATTTGGCTGGGCGCTGTGCTGGTCGCTATGGCGGTGATTCCTGCTTACTACACCGAGTCCAGTGCGCTGGCGCTGGCGCTCATTTGTTTCGGTCTGTTCGCGATTCAGATTAAAGGGTCAGTGTTCTTTACACTGCCAACTGATCTCTTTCCCGCTGACCGAGTAGCGACGGTATGGGGGGTATTTGGCGCAGTGGGTAGTCTCGGAGGCAGTTTGCTGGGTTTGCTGGCGGGGCTCATGATCCAGCAAGCCGGGTACGAGAGCGTTTTTCTCATGATTGCCAGCTTGCACCTGATATCGGCTCTGCTACTTCAGGTGCTAGTGCCGAACATCCGGCTAGTGGAGCGGTAACTCATCGTCTGGGCGGCGGTGATGGTTTGATCGTGGTGATCGACCGCGAGCGCAGCACATTTACTGGGCTGGGTGTTGCCGCCCGCGTGCCGAGAGGCTAGAGCGCGGCGATCACATCTCCGAGCACTGCGAGGTACCGCGCGCCGACGGCGCCGTCGATCACGCGATGATCACAGGACAGGGTGGCGTTGAGCACGGTGGCAATGCGCTGCTCACCATTCTCGACCAAGACTTTCTGTGAGGCCTTGCCCAAGGCAAGGATCGCGCCCATCGGCGGATTAACGATGGCTGTGAATTGGGTAATGCCATACATGCCGAGATTAGAGACGGTAAAAGACCCCCCTGAGATATCCTCTTTGGTCAGCTTGCCAGTCTGTGCTTTCTCGGCCAGCTCAGCGGTGACTGCCGCAATCTCTGCGGGGGTTTTGGCATCCGCACCATACACGGTAGCAGGGTAAAGGCCGTCTTCTGTGGCGATGGCAACTGACACGTTTGCCGCATGAAACTGGTGAATATCGTCGCCCACCAGATTCACATTGACCCGCGGTTCTTTCATCAGCGCCCGCGCAACGCACCATACGATCAGATCATTGACCGATACCTTGGTATCGGACGATTCATTCAACTGCGCGCGATGTGTTAGCAGTCCGTCGAGTTCGTATTCGGCAGTCAGATAAAAATGGGGAATGGTCTGCTTGGCCTCGGTCAGCCGCCTCGCAATGGTCTTGCGGGTCGGAGTGAGCGGGATGACCGCCACGCCCTCCGGTGCGCCACCGCTGCCACCTGCGGCTGCTTTGACATCCTCATCCGTAATGCGCCCCCGACGCCCGGTACCGGTGACGGTGCCTAGGTCGATACCCAATTCGTCTGCCAATCGGCGCACGCTGGGTGAGGAACGCTTGTAAGCGTCTCCCGTCTGCACGGTTTGCTGTGCAGCGGTGTTGTCGGCAGAGGTGTTGTCGGCAGCGGGTGCGGCGGTGGCTTCCGCGGGTGCGGTGCTGTGCGCGGCGATAAAGGCATCGATA
>JADHQG010000014.1 GCA_016778045.1 Luminiphilus sp.
ATGCCAACGCCAGAATCTCCTCGCGGGTGATCTCGTCTTTGTGGCGCTTACCCAGCAGCTGCGTCAGGCGCGTGGATACCCATACCAGCGGATACACCAAGCGCACCAGCCACCGAATGATAAAGGCCGCAAGCACCGCCAGCTGCCGCCAGTAGGTTGCCCCCAAAGTCTTCGGAACAATTTCTGAGAAGTACAGGATCGCCAACGTCAGCAGGACGGCAATTAAAGTTTCCGCCTCTGGACCAAACACCCGCAAGGCCTGCGCCCCCACTCCCGCTGCCCCCATGGTGTGAGCGAAGGTATTGAGGATGAGGATGCTCGAGAGTGATTCATCCAGCCGATCCTTCACAGACTGTATGGCTTTACCTGATTTCGGTCGCTCCTGAGTCAATTGCTCTAAATAGCTTGGTGTGATGGAGAGCAAGACGGCCTCCAACACAGAGCAAAGGAATGAGACCCCGATGGCGATCGCCAGATAGACGAGGAGTAGCGTCACTCAGCATCCCCGAACGCAGTCAGGCGCTGATCGACTTCGCACCAGTGCGGCGCGCTTCCGCCAAAGTAGGCAATCTGAGGCGAAAACTGTGTGGCATCGTCAAAAGTCATGGCGTTGACCGAGGCCACACCTAGCGCATCGGACTGCACCATGATCTGAGTACCGCAAGTTCCACAGAAGTGGCGGGTCACTTCGCGTCCTGATCCCGGGTCGTAGGTGTACGGCGTCAACGTCCCAGCCAGTAATCGAAAGTCGGATGGCGCTACGGCATAGGAGGTCCAATGTGAGCTCCCGCCCACTCGCTGACAATCGGTGCAGTAACACAGCCCCTGCATCGGCGATTCAGCAAGCAACTCGAACTTTATGGCCTTGCAAAAACAGGCGCCTGAAATCATGTCTACGTACCGCTCATTATTGCGCTCGGATCATTAGTTTGGCATTCGCTGATGACGTCGGCTGTCTGTCACAGAGTACTAGACACCGAACACTACGCCATGCATCACCCGGCCAGGCCATAATGTGAATGCACCGGTTACCAGCAGCGCCAAAATGTAAAGTAGCACCATCCAGATCTTGTGCTGTCGAATATTGCCTTGTCGCACGTGGTGCACCGCCATCACCAGCGAGAACAGGGTCCAGATACTGAGCAGGTGTATCGGACTGAAAGCGCCCCACAGCCTCAGCTCACTGATAAAAAAGGATGAGGCGGACACATAGGTCATCAGGCCGACCCAGATCCAACCCAGCACACGATGCCGGGTTGTACCTTTGGCAGACGCTAATTGCGCACCACCCAAAACAACCGCGGCCATGGCCGCCAGCGCATGACTCGGAATCGGCGCGATCTGACTCCACAACATGTCCATTTTTAGCGCGCTGGCACCGGTTCAGATTGACGAGGGCGGATCGCTGTCCTCCGAGTGATCTGGCGGATTAGGCCGCTGAGACACCATCCAGCGGTTGATCAGAATCATGCAGCCCATTACCACCACGACGAAACCCAGCGTAATCAGCATAAACAGCATGCTTCAGTCTCGCGCGCGGGTTAGCCACACCCACTGTGCCAGCACGCCCAACACAAACGTCGCCAAAAACGCCAAATGAAAACCCTGCACCAGTGGTGCATCCAGCGAGTCAACGAAGGGGTCGCTCACTGGTAAGCGCCGCAGAAAATCGGTAATGGCCGGAATCACATGAAACAGCACGGTGGCCGTGTAGGCCCCGGTTTGTAAATAGACAGACCACTTGCCAAAAGGTACCAGCGTCTCTAACAAATACCCGGCCACTAACGCCGTCAGCGTCAGCACCGCCAAAATATGGCCGACACCGAATCCACCTTGGTTATAGATGGCCAGGGCGGATCCCGCGACGACCAGCGTGATCAGCAAATAAGCGCGGCCTGATCTGTCTGCAGCGCGAATAATGCGGTGCTGATAAAGCGTGTAGGCCGCGGTGAGGATGGCGAACACGCCCATAATCGTGTGAAACCATCCGAGTAGCGTCATTGGAGGCATAAAGCAGTCCTCGTCGTTGTTTCAACATAGTGGAGGTGCTATCGACATTCGGCACACCTGCTAAAGGTACACGAGACTAGAGAGCCTGCGACGCAGTTTCAAGCGCGGGTAGTACCCTCTTACTTGCGGTCGACATCGCTCGCTGCCGCGCTAGCGCCAATTCGCAGACGTCGTTCGTGGCGTCAGTCAGTGACTTGGAAAGCGGGCGCAAACTCAGCGGTGAACTCCGCCAGCGATCTGGCCGGCCGCCCAAGAAGATCAGCGGTCGAGCTAGCGAGCTGTTCCAGCGACCCACCAGCGATTTCGGCGAAGAGCTCGCACACCGCATCGAGTTGCCACTTTGAGTGAATAAATTCCGCCAGCACGTCGTGGAACGCCTCGGGAGTCTGCTCGATATAAACAATATCGCGGCCCAGCACCTGGCTCATGACGCCGGCCGCTTCATGAAAATCCATCAGAGCCGGGCCAGTGAGTTGATAGATCTGACCCGCATGTCCCTCACCGGTGAGGACGGCAGCTGCAACTTCACCGACATCGCGCGCATCCACCATCGCAGTCTTGGCTGAGCCCAAGGGCAGCGCGAAGCGACTACCGCGGCTGATCGACGCTGCGTACATCAGCATATTCTGCATGTAGTAGTTTGGCCTAAGAAAGGTCCATTCCACCCCAAGACGCTGGATATGCTGCTCTGTCTCAAAGTGGTTTTTTGGCAGCACCGCCGTCGCCTCAGGTGATGCTTCCATGGAAGAAACTTTAACGAGATGCCGGACACCAGCAGAGACCGCCTGTTCAGAGAACCGTCGCTCCAGCGTCGCCTGATCTGGGTGGTTGCCCAGGACAATCAGCGCGCGGGTAGCGCCTGCCACAGCCTCTTCCACCGCGGCGGCGTCGGCCAGGTCTCCCGTAACAACCTGCATATTCGGGCCGCTCACGGCCAGCTTTTCAGGACTCCGCACCATGACCTTGAAGGGCTCGCCCATTTGCATCAGCGCTTTGGCAGCGGCAGTGCCTACTCGCCCTGTTGCGCCGGTCAGTATGATCATAGCTTTCCCTCACTCTATTAGCGGTCGCAGCAACAAACCATCCAGATGAGCATGGTTGACCTATGTTAGTTTTAGCACCTGTTGACGACAGAGCGTCGTGTGGGACACCTCATGACAGCGCGACCATATCATGTTCACTTGTGACACTTTTCTCAGCCTCACTCGACACGCCCTACAGCATGGCCAACACAGGCGACCGGGCGAAGGTAGCTATCCATTGTGAATAGGGAGCAAGCCATGTCAGGTGCCCAATGGCGAGGGAGTGCGCGGGTTCTGGCTCTCCTTGCTGTCGGCCTGCTGACTGGCTGCGCACCCCAACCCGAAGCGACTCAAGCCGAACTGTTCCCCGAAACGCAGCAACCTTACTTTAAGACCTGCATCGCCAAGGTCGAGGGCACGTACCGTGAGCGCGAACTTCAGCAACATTATGTGATGGACATCTATAAAGAGCCGGCACCAGACAAAGGCCCCATGACCGCCGACTGCATTGTCAGAGAATAAGTGTGCACCGCCACAGTGGCCGCTACCCGTAAAACACGCCAAAAAATGAGATCCCACGCGCCAATACAGACCGGCAGTGCCGGTTTCTCGCGCTGTGGCCATTACCGTTATTGGCTGAGAAGAGTCTGGGATCTCGACCGGCCGCAGTGCGCATGGATTGGCCTCAACCCTTCCACGGCAGATGCCTGCACAGATGACCCCACCTTGCGCCGATGTATCCGCTTCAGCGATGACTGGGGCTACGGCTCACTGCTATTGGTGAATCTGTTCGCCTGGCGAGCGACGGATCCGAGCGCGCTACTTGAGGCCCCAGACCCCATTGGAACGCGCACCTCATTATGGCTTCGGCGCGCCGTCAATGAGTCGCACTGCGTGATGGCTGCTTGGGGGAACGGGGGGCTCATCCGCAACAGGGCGCATGAGGTCGCTGCCACGCTTGCAGATGCCCACTGTCTCGGTTTTACAGCCTTAGGTATGCCCCGACACCCGCTCTATTGCCCGAAGCACGCAACTCCCCGGCCTTTTCCTCCCCAACCTGGATCCGCACCCTAGCCACGGTAACGCGGCATCACCGCCCGCCGCTTTTATGCACCGGTAGGCCCGGTGACATCCTTTTCGGTCGGCCAGCTGGTTCTCCCTTTTGGTTTAGCTATCCTGATTGGCCGGGGCGAAGGATTGCCCCATAGGGACCCTCCGGGGGAATCAACACCACTACAAGGATGTTTCTATGAAAAATGCCGTTTCCCAAACCGCCAACACCGCCTCTGTCCCACTCTATGTGCACCGCGTGCCAACCAAAGGCAGCACCTCGCTGGCACATCCCTGGGATACGCTGCAGCAGCAGTCTCAAACGCCGCTGCCCCAAGTACCGCTCGAGTTATGCGTGCGCATCTCAGATCGTGCACCCCACGAGCTGTCTCGCACATCACTCAGCGTCATCGACCTGTTGCTGACAGGCGATCTGTTGCGGCTGCGCTCAGAGGAAATTGCCGACACGCTCCATATCAGCCCCACTACGTTGCGCCGCCGGCTGCGGTCGGATGGCATCAACTACCAAAGCATCCTCGACCATGTTCGCCGGCACCGGTGCACTGTGATGCTGGAGAAGCGCTGGCTGCCCGGTAAGTGCATTGCATGGGAGCTCGGCTATGCCGAGGTCAACAGCTTTTATCGCGCTTTCCGGCGATGGACTGGCCACAATTACAGCGATCTAAAACAGCTCTATATCTGAGCAAAGTGTTCCGCAGTATCAGACTGAACAACACGAAAACCACCAGTGATCCGAGCCGGCGAATGCGAAACCTTCTCGAGTCTGGGTTGCGGAAGAAGCAGAGGCTGAGCAGCAATCACACGCCGCGGTTACGTGTTATGAGGCTGAGATAGAGCACGATGGTGCATTGGCTTGGGCGCTAGTTGTTATATGCGCTCACGCTTCAGCCGCGGACTCATCTGGCGAAAAGTAGCCCAGCCACGAGTACACCTGGTATCCGGCCCACTCATGAATGGCCCGGCTAGAGCGGGCGAGTCGGTCCGCTGTCGGCAACCAGCCCGGTACCGGACCCGCAGTAAGCGGGATCTGATGGTCGGTTGCGACGGCGGTCACGGAGAAACCCTGAGCGCTAAACAACGCAATCGAGCGACGCATATGCGTAGCACTAGTGACCAGTAAAATGTGGCTGATGCCTCGCGCCTGCAAAAGCGTTCGCGTGAATTGCGCGTTTTCACGGGTGGTGCGGCTTTCGGCCTCGCGCAACATCGCTGTGTCAGGAATGCCAATCTCTCGCAGCTTTTGTGCCATCAGCAGCGCTTCTGGACGGCCACCTGTCAGGGTACCGCCGGTCAAAACGATCAGTGGTGCTTTTTCTGCGTAATAGAGCGCCGCGCCGCGCCAAAGTCGATCGGCGGCGTGATTCAAGTCACCGCCCAGGCCGTAGCGAGACTCCGCGGTCGCGCCGCCTAAAATCACGATCGCCTGCGCGGCAGGGAGCTCCTCATTGGCAAACGCCGGATACGCACTTTCAAGCGGCCTCGATAACGCACTCGCACCAAATTCGGTAGAGCAAACGTACAGCCATAGCGCCCCAATTAGGGTCAGTGATGCCGATCTCGCTCTCGCTCCACGTAAGCGGAGCAGGAATGCCAGTAGCAATAAAAAGAGACTAAAAGACAGCGGATAAAGGAGAAGAGAAGTGATTTTGCTGAGCAGCAACACCGCTTAGCCGCCATAGGGATGGCGCAGGACGATCGTCTCTTCACGATCAGGCCCGGTGGAAATAATATCGATCGGCGCACCGACCAGTTCCTCAACCCGCTTGATGTAGGCTCTGGCTGCTTCGGGCAGCGCATCCAAGGACTTAAGCCCGACAGTCGATTCGCTCCACCCGGGTAACGTCTCGTAAACCGGTCGCAGATTTTCATAGTCGACCGCATCGATCGGATTGGCGACCGTGTCACCTGCCTCGCTGGTATAGCCGATACAAACAGAAATTTCTTCCAGCCCATCGAGCACGTCGAGCTTAGTCAAACAGAGCCCCGACACCGAGTTGATGTTGACTGCTGTGCGCAAAGCAACCGCATCAAACCATCCGCATCGTCGCGGTCGCCCTGTCGTGGCGCCAAACTCATGGCCTCGCTCGGCCAGCCGCAAACCCGTCTCGTTAAATAATTCTGTGGGGAACGGCCCTGACCCCACACGGGTCGTGTAAGCCTTAGTGATGCCCAGGACATAATCCAAAAACAGTGGACCGAATCCTGAACCTGTGGCGGTGCCGCCAGCTGTCGTGTTCGAACTGGTCACGAACGGATAGGTGCCGTGGTCAATATCCAACAAAGAGCCTTGTGCGCCCTCAAACAACAATCGCGCTTGAGTCTGACGATACTCATGTAACAGTGAAGTGACGTCGGCCATCATCGGCAATAGCCGCTCGCCGTGTGCCAGCGCCTCGTCCAGCACCGCTGACACGGCCAGCGTCTCAACGCCGTAGTAATGCTCAAGGACATGGTTGTGATAATCGAGCACTTCCTCAAGTGTAGTGGCAAAACGCTTGGGGTCGCGGAGGTCACCCAAACGTAATGCGCGACGCGCTGCTTTATCCTCGTAGCACGGGCCGATACCCCGCCCGGTGGTACCAATCTTGTTTTCGCCTCGACGCGCTTCGCGCGCCTGATCCAACGCCACGTGGTAAGGCAAAATCAGCGGGCACGCCGCCGATATTTTGAGTCGATCCTGAACCGGCACGCCGGTGGTCTCCAGCGCATCGATTTCTTTAAGCAAAGCCTCTGGCGACAGCACCACACCGTTACCGATCAGGCACTGCACACCGGCGCGCAACACGCCTGAGGGAATCAGGTGTAGAACGGTTTTTTCACCGCCAATCACCAGCGTATGGCCGGCATTGTGCCCACCCTGAAACCGCACAACCGCATCAGCTTGCTCGGTCAGCAAATCAACAATTTTGCCTTTGCCCTCGTCGCCCCATTGGGTTCCGAGTATCACCACGTTTCGGCTCATGCGCCCGACTCCATTTCAGCGACCCATTCACCGTTTCGTAATACCAGTCGCTCAGCATGGGGGCGCGACACGCCGGGTGCCAAATCGACGATGACAGTCCTACCCGCTTGGCGTAGAGCAGTGATCGCCTTCAGCAACGCCGGATCATCCGATACCGGCGCAATCACTGCCGCTGCTGACGCCTCGTCCACCATCGCATCGTCGATCAACGCTTTCAGGTCAATGGCGAAACCGGTCGCCGGTCTGTCTCGCCCAAACACTGCGCCAATGTTGTCGTAACGCCCGCCTTTCGCAATCGCGGACCCGCGGCCTTCAAGGTAGACAGCAAACACCAGCCCCGTGTGGTAGCGGAATCCACGCAACTCGGTCAGGTCGACATAAACGCCAATGTTGGGAGAAGCGCTTTGCGCGCAATGCAATACCGCCTCCAAATCATCGAGCGCTGCCAACACAGTCGCTTCATTAGCGAAAGCGGTTCGGGCCTTCCCAATCACATCGGGTGAGCCATGCAATGAGGCGAGCTTGGTTAATTTTTCGGCAACGTCCGCAGGAAGTCGCTCAAGGAGCCGCTCAATGTCCGGCATCGACTTCCGCTGCAAAGCATCAAATATTTCAGATTCCAGCTCGGGGTCGATGGCCGCGTCAGAGAAGAGGGCGTCGTAGATACCGATGTGGCCAATATCGAGAGTGACCGCGCGCTGCACCCTGGCGGACTCAAAGACCGAGAGCATCAGCGACACGATCTCACTGTCCGCCTCGATCGAAGCCGCGCCGTAAAGCTCTGCGCCTAATTGAATGGGTGCCCGACCGCCCGCCACATTCTGTGGGGCGCTCTGGAGTGTCGAACCTGCGTAACAGAGTCGTGTCACGCCCTCTTCCGCCAGGCTGTGCGCGTCCATTCTTGCTACCTGCGGCGTGATGTCCGCCCGCACACCGAGCATACGGCCACTCATCCGATCGGTGAATTTACAGGTGGCGAGATCGAGATCCGCACCCAACCCAATCAATAATGAATCAGTAAACTCGACCAAGGGCGGAATGACGTAGCGGTATCCCCAGGTGGCGCACTGATCGAGCAAACGCCTGCGGAGGGTCTCCAGCTGATGCGCTTGCTCGGGCAATAGTTCATCGATGCCCTCTGGCAACAGCCAGCGATTCTCAGTCGTCATGGTGATGTTCCGTCAGGACAATGTGCCGTGAATTGCGCTCGCTAGGAGAATAGCACAGCGCACCCGAAGTGAAGCTGGGCGCGCTCAGCGCGCCCAACTATTCACGTCCTCGTCACGGCCTATTCATAGCGCAGCTACTGCTTGGCCTCAGGATTGCGCAGGTACTGAAAGAACTGGCTATCGGGTTGCAGCAACATGACATCGCTACCTGCATTAAAGGTCTCGCGATAGGCCTGCAGGCTCCTTACGAAGGAGTAAAACTCTGGGTCCTGATTGAACGCTTCTGCGTAGATTCGAGTCGCTTCGGCATCACCATTACCTCGAATAATCTCGGCGTCACGGAAAGCATTCGCCTCAATCACTGTCACTTCGCGGTCAGCCGCGGCACGAATACCCTCGGCAAGCTCCTTACCTTCGGAACGCAACTCGCGCGCCTCTTTTTCACGCTCTGCGTTCATACGTCGATACACCGACTCTGAGACATCTGGCGGCAGGTCGATCTTTTTTACCCGCACGTCGATCACCTCTACGCCCAGCTCTTCGTTAGCGAGCTCATTGAGCTGCATTGTGATGGCCTGCATCAGTTGATCACGTTCACCTGACACCACTTCCTGAACTGTGCGCACGGCGACCTGATTACGCAATCCATCATTGATGCGCTGAGACAGCAACCCCGCAGCCCGGTTCTCTTCACCGTTGGTTGCCGTGTAGTACTTGGCTGTATCCGTCACGCGAAACTTGGCATAGGAATCGACAATCAATGCTTTCTTCTCTTGCGTGAAGAAACGCTCGGGATTGCTGTCCACCGTCAGAATCCGCCCATCGAATTTGCGAACGCTGTTCACAAACGGCACTTTAAGGTGCAGACCGGGTTTCAAATCAGGGTCAACCACCTCACCGAACTTTAGGAGCACGCCGCGCTGAGTCTCACGAACGACGTAAAGACTGTTTGACAAAACGACGACCACTATCGCAATCAACACACCTACAAGCGATTGTTTAGTCATGATTAACGCCCTCCCCGTCGAGCTGCAGCAGCATCCAGATCACGGCGCAACTGCTCAGTGACCTGATCGGCTATTTCGCGCATTTCTCGCTCGCTCACGCCGGCACGGCCTGCGGCGCCGCGCGCCTGACCAGCATTGGGCACCATCTTATCCAGCGGTAGATAGAGCACGTTATTGCCACCGTCTACGTCTACCATCACCTTGTTGGTATTGGCAAAGACAGTCTGGACCGCATCAATGTAGAGGCGCTCCCGTGTGACTTCGGGGGCCTTGCGATACTCAGCCAGCAACTGCTCAAACCGCTGCGCCTCACCGTCTGCTCGGGCGATAACCTGATCCCGGTAGGCGTTGGACTCCTCCATCACCCGTTGGGCGCGACCACGTGCCTCCGGAACAATGCCATTCGCATAAGATTGCGCCTCATTCTTCACACGTTCCTCGTCCTCACGCGCCTTAATCACATCGTCAAAAGCGCCCTGTACCTGCGCCGGCGGCTTGGACTCATCGATGTTAATCGTCGAAACGCGGATGCCGGTCGCGTAATCGTCGAGGTACTGCTGCAAGCGCTCTCGCACATCGAACGCAATCGCGGCACGACCCTCGGTCAACGCCAAATCCATGGTGGTACCGCCCACAACGTGTCGCAAAGCACTTTGCGCAGCGTGCTGCAGCGAGACTTCTGGGTCACGAACCTGGAGCACGAAGTCCTGAGGATTGTCGATCACGTATTGCACCGACATGCTGACCTCAACGATGTTCTCGTCCTGCGTCAACATGACCTCGCGCAATCCTGACGCACGTACCTTGGTCGTGTTCACCTTGATCACTTCATCGATCAGTGGCGGATTCCACTGCAGACCCGGCGTCAACGTGGAGTGATACTCACCAAAGCGCAACACAATCGCACGTTCCTGCTCGTCGAGCTGATAGACGCCCATGAGCCCCCACACCAGCAGGATGCCACCCAGTACAACGCCTAACAGCGCTCCGGAGAGCCCCCCCTTGGCGGGTCCCCCGCTGCCCCGGCCGCCGCCGAACAGACCGGCAAGCTGCTTTTGCAGTTTTTTAAATGCTTCGTCGAGGTCAGGCGGTCCTTGATTACCGCCGCCCCACGGATCGCGTGGACCTTTGTTACCGCCCCCGGGCTCATTCCATGACATAGGTCACTTCCTCATTTTCTGGCCGCTTAGTCTAACAAACCCCGACGTCACTTCGGGGGCTTATCTGCATAAAAGCACGGGACTCGGGTGCAGATGACCCCCCCGCAAGCCCAAGGCTGAGCAAATCACGCTCTAGCGGGCGCTTCATCAACATGGGACTGACCAATATCGCACCCTCACGGATTCAGCCTACGCCAATCAGCCAATGGCAAGCGCACGTGCAGACGACTACTACCATCGGGCTCCCATGCCTCGGAACACACCGCTCCCAGCTCATATAAAGCCGCACGTAAGCGCGCACGATGCGGATCAAGCGTAATCTCCTCATCAAATAGCGCCACCGATAGCCGCTCTCGGATCGCCTCAAACAAGAGATCAATCCCTGCACCGGTCGCTGCCGATAGATAAACGGCAGTAGCGATACCTGCCTCATTGCGCACGATGCGAGGTGCCTGTTCGAGCAGATCCAATTTGTTCAACACCACCAGCTGCGGTAATCCATCCGCCTTGATTTCACCTAACACGGTCTCAACATCAGCCATTAACTCGTCGCGATTGGTGGCTGACACATCAACCACGTGCAATAACAAGCTCGCGTTCGCGGTCTCCTCCAAGGTGGCTTTAAAGGCCTCAACCAGAGTGGTTGGCAAATCCGAGATAAAACCCACTGTATCGGCAAACAGCACCGGGCCGAGATGCTCGATATCCACTCGAGCCAGCGTCGGATCAAGTGTCGCAAACAATTGATCAGCGGCGTACACCCGAGAGGCGGTGACTCGATTGAACAGCGTCGACTTTCCCGCATTGGTATAACCCACTAGAGAAAGCACCGGCAACTCAGCTCGGCGCCGGGCGCGGCGACTCTGCTCACGCTGATTACGCACCCGCTCGAGGCGCGCTTGGATTGACTTGATGCGGACACGTAGCAGTCGCCGATCCGTCTCGAGCTGAGTCTCTCCGGGGCCACGCAGTCCGATCCCACCCTTTTGTCTTTCGAGGTGGGTCCAACCTCTGACCAGACGGGTGCTCATGTGGGTCAGCTGTGCCAGTTCAACCTGCAACTTGCCTTCGTGAGTGCGGGCGCGCTGGGCAAAAATATCGAGAATCAAACCGGTCCGCGCCAAAACTCTGCAAGACAGCGTCCGCTCGAGGTTTCGTTCCTGGCTTGGACTGAGCGCATGGTTGAAAATCACCACCTCCGCACCATGGGTTTGGCACGCATCGGCGATCTCCTCAAGCTTGCCTTCACCCACAAAGGTTCGTGCATGCGGCGCGCTGCGCGACCCCGTAACGGTCGCCACAGATTCAGCGCCCGCAGACGCAACCAGCTCCTCGAATTCCAGCAGGCTGAGATCCCGTTCGGCACCCCCAAGCTGCAGTTGCACGAGGACGGCGCGCTCCCCACCCTGATGGCGCTCAAAGAACATAGTGTGTTAGAGACGCTCCCGAAGGAGCGCGGGATGCTTACTATTCAGCTGACGCCTCGTCGTCCGCTGCCGGCAGGCGAACATTGCGCGCCGGCACCACGGTCGAAATCGCATGCTTGTATACCATCTGTGAGACGGTGTTTTTCAAAAGCACGACAAATTGGTCGAAGGATTCGATCTGGCCTTGAAGCTTGATGCCATTCACCAAGTAGATCGAAACGGGGACTCTTTCCTTGCGCAGGGCGTTGAGGTAAGGGTCTTGTAAGGTATGCCCTTTTGACATGGGTACTCCTTGTCTTCACTGTCAAAACGTGGCGCTCTTCACGAGAAGCGCATTACGGTCGCCAATGCACCAGCGACAAAAAACTCCACCGCGGCAGAGTGTCCATATTGTACTACGATGTTTGCGTCAGCTAAAAGTTCCGCAGATGGTCCAAAATGCGGCCTTTCCAGAGCCTCTCTGATGCCTCGGGGGCGGGTGTTTTTCTCCCTAGCCCTGACTCTACAGGCTGTGTTGCGATTTGGACGACCCTGCCTGCTTGATCCGTCAAAACCCAAGTCAAATCAGGCCAACTGCGGAGCCAGGTCAATTGTCGCTTGGCCAGTTGACGCGTGGCGGCCAGCACTTTTTCACGACAATCCGCCAAATCGGTTTGCCCCGCTAGGTGCTCCCACACCTGGCGGTAACCGATCGCCCTGACTGCCGGCAAGTCGGTGTGCAAATCACCGCGCGCGCGAAGCGCTCTGACCTCATCAACGAGCCCCGCATCAAACATATCGCTCAATCGTTTTGTGATGCGCTGATGCAGGACCGATCTGTCTTCTGGGCACAGGGCGATACATTCAAAGCCCGCTACTGACGAGAGAGTCTGGCCCCCTTGCCATTCGCTCAGCGGCGTGCCGGTCTCCCTGTAAACCTCGAGCGCCCTGCAGATGCGCTGGCTGTGATTGGGGTGCAGTCTCTCTGCCGTCGCAGGGTCCACTTCAGCCAATTGCGCATGGAGCGCAGGCCAGCCCTTTGCCTGCGCTTCGGCCTCAATATCTGCTCGAATCTCCGGCGCAATCGCGGGCACCTCGTCCAATCCCTGAATCAATGCTCGGAAATACAGCATGCTGCCACCGACCAATATCGGCTGGCGCCCGCGATCTCGCACCGCACGAATACACTGAGCGGCGTCTCGGGCAAAGTCGGCAGCGGTGTAAGGGTCAGCCGGGTCACGAATGTGGATCAAGTGGTGGGGATAATCGGGCTTGGCAGCGCCAATCGACAGGCCTCTGTACACCAGCGCTGAATCCACGCTGATCAGCTCGCCGTCGAATGTTTCGGCAAGTTGCTCAGCCAGCGCTGACTTTCCTGATGCGGTCGGACCCATCAAGGCAAGAACAGGATCGGTCACGCTCAGCGGCCTCTGAGGAAGAGCTTGTCCAGATCAGTCATGCCCAACTGAATCCAGGTAGGCCGGCCATGATTGCACTGACCCGAGCGCTCTGTCTCCTCCATATCGCGGAGCAGCGCATTCATCTCGGGTCGCGTCAGTCGACGATTCGCTCGCACTGAACCGTGGCAGGCCATGGTCGACAGCAACTCATCCAGGGAGCTGGCAATGCGGTCACTGGTGCCATATTCCAGCAGATCCGATAACACGTCTCTCACGAGGGCTTCCGCATCGGCACCACCGAGCGCGGCGGGGAGCTCGCGACAGACCACCGACTCCTCCCCCACTGCCTCAACCAATACCCCCAGAGAAGCCAATTCATCTGCCTGTTCAGTGGCGATTGCGGCCTCCCGAGCGGACACGGCCAACGTAATAGGCACCAGCAGGGGTTGTCGGGTAATGCCGGCACCGTCCCGGGCCTGCTTGAGCCGCTCGTAGGTAATACGCTCGTGCGCCGCATGCATATCGACCAACACCAATCCCTGTTGATTCTCGGCCAAAATGTAAACACCGTGAACCTGCGCAACTGCGAAGCCCAGCGGCGGGACTTCGCCAGTGTGGGTATCGGCAAATTCCGGTTGAGGCGCAGTACTTCCGACGAATCGCGTCCCCGCTCCCGACTGCCCTGCGCCATAAGCAAACGGCTGCGGCCTGGCACGCCCCGACATCGCACCAGCGGCATCTAAAGCCGACGGCGGCTGGGCTGATCCACCGACAGCTAACCCTATGCCCGGCTGATAGGCAGACGCGCCCTCACCAGTCACAACTGCCTGTGCAGCGGATTGTCCGGGTCGAACCTCGGCCAGCGCGCGCGACAATGTCCCGAACAGAAAGTCATGAACTGCGCGACTGTGCCGAAAGCGCACCTCGTGTTTTGTCGGGTGCACATTGACATCCACGCCAGCCGGATCCAACTCGAGAAATAGAACAAAGGCTGGGTGCCTGCCGTGAAACAAGACGTCGCGATAGGCCTGACGGATTGCATGGGACACCAGCTTGTCGCGTATCACCCGGCCATTCACAAAGAAGTACTGCAAGTCAGCCTGGCTGCGAGAAAAGGTCGGTTCGGCGACCCAACCCCAAAGACGCAATGCGCCCGCCTCGCGCTCGATGGGCACGGTGTGCTCGGCGAATTCGGCACCGCAGATCGTCGCCACTCTCCGATGTAGCGCCGCCTCGTCGGCGGCTGCGTTGAGTTGCAAAGTCTGTTTGCCGTTGTGACGCAGCGTAAAGTTCACTCCCGGGCGAGATAGGGCCTGACGCTTGACCACCTCGTGGAGATGACCGAATTCGGTTTTATCGGTGCGCAAGAATTTGCGTCTTGCTGGCGTGTTGTAAAACAGATCCCGCACTTCAAGCGTGGTCCCGCGGGGGTGTGGCGCGGGACCCACCAACACCGACATTTCGCGCCCCTCGCAGACAGCTTGATGGCCATGCGCGGATCCGGCCTCGGCATTTGACGTCAGGGTCAGTCGCGAGACCGAGGCGATCGACGCCAGCGCCTCGCCGCGAAAACCCAGTGACCCAACGGCCTCAAGATCCTCGATGCTGTCAATCTTACTGGTGGCATGCCGGGACAATGCCAGCGCCAGATCCGTCTCACTAATGCCCTGACCGTCATCGCGGATTCTGATCAACCGCGTGCCGCCGCTCTCTATATCCACATCTATCCGTGAAGCACCCGCATCGAG
The DNA here is from genome assembly GCA_016778045.1 of Luminiphilus sp. Lineage (GTDB taxonomy): Bacteria > Pseudomonadota > Gammaproteobacteria > Pseudomonadales > Halieaceae > Luminiphilus. The sequence continues at coordinate 14,956 of JADHQG010000014.1, forward strand.
ACTGTTCTCAACTGCCTCCTTCACCACCGAGGCCGGCCGCTCCACAACCTCCCCTGCAGCAATCTGGTTAGCCAATCTCGGCTCTAGCACGCGAATCACACTCATCCCTCGGGGATCACCAATGTCTGCCCAATGTAAATCACATCGCGACTCAGTCCGTTATTCGCCTTGATAGACGCTACTGAGACGCCGAAGCGCTCGGCAATTTCAGACAGGGTATCTCCGCTGGCAATGGTCACTTCACGACCCCCTTGCTCGCGCTGCCACGCGAGCAGCGTGCCGGGCGGCGGCTGCCGGGCAAACCAACTCTGTATCCCACGGCGAATCGCTCGGGCCAACTTGTCCTGATAAGCCGGAGTCGATAGCCGGTCGGCCTCGCCGGGATTTGAGATAAAGCCTGTCTCAATCAGCAGTGATGGCACGTCCGGCGACTTCAAAACCGCGAAACCCGCCTGCTCAACTTTTTTCTTGTGTAACTTTGCGACACCGTCGATCTGCTCAAGGATGAGAGCCCCCAGACTCAGACTCGTGTCGAGCGTTCCGGTCATAGATAAATCCGCTAATACCCCCGCTAGCATCGGGTCCATATCGCTCAGCTCGACACCCCCCACCAAATCAGCCGCGTTCTCAGTATCCGCCAAGTATTGCGCGGTGGTCGATGTCGCACCGCGCATCGATAGCGCGTATACCGAGGCGCCATAGGCTGACTTTTCGCGGAACGCGTCCGCGTGGATCGAGACAAATAGATCTGCCTCCAGGTTACGGGCCCGATCGCGACGATTTTTCAGACTCACGTAATAATCACCCGTGCGCACTAACACCGGCTTAAAGCCCGGAATCTTCGCCAACTGAGCCTCGAGTCGACGCGCAATCTGCAGGACAACGGTTTTTTCCCGGAGCCCACCCGGGCCCGATGCGCCGGGATCCTCGCCGCCATGGCCGGGGTCAATCGCGATCACAATGTCTCGGCGTTCATCCAAAGACTCAACCGACAGCACCGGGCGAGGCTCCGATGAAGTCACCTCGTCAAACAGATCAACCACCACACGGTGACCCGTTGCGTCGCTGGGCGGCAGGATAAATACCGAGGTCCGGACTTTTTGGCTGAGATCGAACACCAATCGCAGATCAACGCCCTCGCGCACCCCCGAGCGCAGCTGACGAATCGGGGTGCCCTCTAGCGGCAGCGACGCCAGATCAGCACGCAATCGGCTATCCGTCAGATCCACCACGAACCGCTCCGGATTCTCCAACGAGACCGTCGAGAAAGCGGTTACCTCCGAAACATCAAACACCACCCGGGTATGATCGGGCGCGCGCCATAACCGTACCGCCTCCACATCAGCGCCCAGCGCTGGCCCCGTGGGCAGTAGCGAAAGCCAACTAGCCATTACCCAGCACCCGGCGTGGCGCAGAAACCTCACTAAGTACAAGCTCATCCATTTAGCGCCGCATTGAAAAGTGCCCGTCTTGACCCCTTGTTTAAAGCCTCTGCTTCGCGCCATTACGTTATGCGCCACCGAGACCTTCGAGTACCGGCTCACTGCTGGCACGCACCGTAGCGATGCGGCCCGCAACAGCCGCAGTAACGGCTGGAATAGCTGGAACAGAGAGTGCCAAGGTGATCTCAAGATCGGGTCGGGGCAGCTGTTGCGCGGCTCTCTCCGGCCATTCAATGAGCAAGATAGCTTGGGCAGACAGGTAGTCCTCGAGCCCAAGATATTCCAGCTCGCCGGGGTCTCCCAGTCGGTACAAATCCAAATGGAATACCGGACCCTCCGCCAAGTGCTCGTAGGGTTCGACCAGCGTATAAGTGGGGCTTTTCACCGAACCCACGTGGCCCCGACCCCGGAGAAATCCGCGGCTAAAGGTGGTCTTACCCGCACCCAATTCACCCTGCAGGTAGACAACCTGCGGCGCACTCAAGCGCTGAGCCAGTTGCTGCCCCAGCGAAACCGTCGCGGCCTCATCGATGAGGCGCACTTCACGGTGATAGGCGAGGGGATTCTGTGTGCGCAGCGTCATCGGTGCAGTGTACCGCGCCGGACGGCGCATCTGTCACAATCACCGTATGTCCGAGACCCCTCCCCTTGCCAGCGACCGAACCCAACCGGCCGAAGCCACGCTGCTGGATACGATCCGCGCATGGGGTCGTGAACTCGGATTTCAGGCCCTCGGTTTCACCGGCATTGACCTGGCTGATCACGAGGACTACTTATCCAAATGGTTGGACGCCGGTTACCACGGTGACATGGATTGGATGGCACGCCATGGTTCAAAGCGCAGCCAACCCAACGCGCTAGTGCCGGGCACCTGCACCGTTATTACCGTCAGGATGGATTATCTCCCAGTGGGGGAGCCCCCCGAGGCGATCTTGGCCGACTCGCAGAAAGCGTATGTATCCCGATATGCATTGGGGCGCGACTACCACAAACTGATGCGGGGTCGGCTGGCCAAACTGGCAAAAAAAATCGAATCGCAGCTTGGGGGCGGCCAATACCGGGCCTTTGTCGACAGTGCTCCGGTTTTAGAGCGCGCACTGGCGGAGCACGCGGGGTTGGGGTGGATCGGCAAAAACACCATGCTGATCAACGACAAGGCGGGCTCGTGGTTTTTTCTTGGCGAGATCTACACCGACATCCCATTACCACCTGACCCCCCTCAACAGACGGAACACTGCGGCAGCTGCAGCGCGTGCCTTGATATTTGCCCCACCGACGCGTTCATTGGCCCCTGGGTCCTGGACGCGCGAAAGTGCATTTCTTACCTCACCATCGAGTACGACGGCATTATCCCGGAATCGCTTAGAGCCCCCATGGGAAATCGCATCTACGGTTGCGATGACTGCCAAATTGTCTGCCCCTGGAACAAGTTTGCCCAGCAATCGGCAGAACCTGACTTCGCCCCTCGCCACGGCCTCGACGCCATCGAACTGCTGGAATGTTTTGAATGGGATGAAGAGACCTTTCTGGCGCGCACCGAAGGCTCGGCAATCCGCCGCATCGGCTATGAGCGCTGGCGTCGCAATGTCGCCATTGCCCTAGGCAACGCACCGAGCAGTGAGGCGATCACTTTGGCACTTAAGGAAGCGCTGAAGGATCCGTCAGACATTGTCCGAGAGCATGTCCGCTGGGCGCTCGAACAGCACAGCAAATCCCAGTGATTCACTCGACTCGCAGGAAATGAGTCCTGTAATGGCGCAACTCTTCAATCGACTCGCGAATATCGGCCAGCGCCTGGTGCGCACCCTGCTTCGGCGCCTCTGGCAAATCAGGTCGCCAACGCTGCATCAGAATTTTGAGGGTGCTGACATCAAGGTTGCGGTAGTGAAAGAACTTCTCAAGCTCAGGCATATGTCGCGCCATGAAGCGACGATCCTGGCAAATCGAATTCCCGCACATGGGTGATTTGCCATCGCTCACCCACTCGCGCAAAAAGGCAAGGGTTTCCTCAGTGGCCATTTGCTCAGTGATCGCACTGCTGGCGACCCGCGCTACCAAGCCAGAGTTTGTGTGTGTACGCGTATTCCATTCGTCCATGGCTTCAAGCGCTTCGGGCGCCTGGTGAATCGCAATCACAGGCCCTTCCGCCAATACGTTCAGGTTGGAGTCGGTGACAATGGTCGCGATTTCAATCACCCGATGGACCTCAGGGATCAACCCAGTCATCTCCATATCAACCCAAACGAGATTGTGATCACTGGCGGTCATTGGCATGCTCCTGACGCTTTGCTCTGGACATTCTGGTCTGCCGCTCACCGCAGCACGCTATTATGCTCGGGGTCGCATACACTATCACGATGAGCACCCGCCGCCTCAGTGATCAGCAAGCTCGCCGAATACAGGCACAGCGTTCGCATTCTGGCGCTGACCTGTCAGACGGCGAGACAGGGCTGGTCATCGCGCGTTACGGCAAGCAAGCGCTCGTCGAGACGCGCGCAGGTGACCGAATGCTGTGTCACCTGCGGCCCCATCTTGAATCACCAGTCGCGGGCGACGAGGTGCTGTGGGTAGCCACCGAACAGACGGGGCGGATCGACGCACTGGTATCTCGCCGCAGCGTGCTGGAGCGGCCGGATGGCCGGGGAAACCTCAAACCGGTCGCTGCCAATATCGATTTGATGCTGATCGTCTTTGCCCCAGAACCGGCACCCCAAGAAAATTTGCTCGACCGCTATTTGGTTGCCGCTCATGCTATGGGGGTGGAGGCCATGTTGGTGCTCAACAAAGCGGATCTCTTGGTAGACGACAACTTGCCGACGCTCCTGGCAGGCTTCGAGGATCTGGGGTACCGGACGATCACGACTCACCGCCATTTGCCGGATGCCGACGACCTGATTACCGCCGTCAGTGACAAAACACTGGTACTGGTTGGGCAATCTGGGGTCGGCAAATCGTCGCTGATTCAAAGAATGTTGCCCGAGGCCAGCATCCGCGTTGGCGCACTCTCCGAGGTCGCCGACAAGGGGCGACACACCACAACAACGGCGGAGCTTTTCCATCTGCCAGGTGGGGGGCGGCTGATTGATTCACCGGGTGTGCGTGATTTTGGTTTGACCCACGTCTCAGCCGAAGCAGTCGCCAGCGGCTTCAGAGAGTTTGCACCCTACTTGGGGCACTGCCGGTTCCGCGACTGCCAGCACAAGAGCGAGCCCGGTTGCGCACTACTGCAGGCCCTGCAGGCTGGCAATATTTCTCCAGAGCGATTTGAGAGCTTTCAACAAATTGTCAGCAGCGCAGTGACCAGCAATCAATAAATCGGGCAACCGTGAAAGGCTACAACCAGGAATGGAAGCGCCGTTAACTGTCTGCGGCAGCTGTCAGCTATCTGCGAGAGACGAGCGCACCGTGACCGCCTCGCCAACCTCGTTGGTCCAGCGTAAGTCAGCCGCTTCAGTCACCAGCACCACCGTCGAGCCCAAGAAAAAACGACCCATCTCTTGCCCGGCTTCAAGCAGCGGCGCCTCGTTAGCTGTCCACACCTGCTCACGGATCTCACCCGCTCCCGGCGCCTCGCGACCACCCCAGACCGTGGCAATGCCGGCGACAATCATGGCACCAACCATCACGACCGCGACGCCGCCCTGTTCAGTTTCAAAAAAGCAGACAAGCCGCTCATTGCGGGCCAACAAGCCGTCCACTCTGTCCACCGTGGCGGCGTTGACCGAGAAGAGGTCGCCCGGCACATAGCGGGTTTTCACCAAAAGCCCGCGGATTGGCATGTGCACGCGATGGTAGTCACGGGGAGAAAGGTAGGTGGTGGCGAAGCATCCCGAGGCATAGCGAGAAGCCTCTTCTTCGGTGCCGGCCAGCAACGCCTGCACGCTGTAATTCCTGCCTTTGGCCTGCACCACTTGGCCCGAGCTGACTCCACCTCGCTGGCTCAATACGCCGTCGGCAGTATGGATCCACTCACTGCTGGCAAGAGGCCGCGTCCCCTCACGCAGTGAGCGCGTAAAAAAGGCATTGAAGTGCGGAAAATCCTCTCCCGAGGAACAGGTCGCCTCGGTCAGATCAATGTCATAACGCTTCATAAAACTGCGAATCAACAGATTTTTCAGCCACACCGGGCGTTCCAGTTGAGCAAGCTTGCCCACCAAGCGCGAGAGTAGGTGCTGAGGCAAAATTGCCTGAAGCGCAGTCATTACAGATTCCATGTGGGTAGTGTAACCTAGCCAAAACCCGCTCTTGCCGCTTGCTATGACTGACCGAACCGTTTCACAGCACTACTCACAGCGCCCGCGACAGCATGCTGCCATCGCGTCGCTGCTTGCTCTCTTTTTGGCAAGTGGTGTTGCCGTCGCACAAGATGATACTGAGTTCGATGCAGGTGCCCCTGCCGAGACTGCCGAAGCCGCCCCAACCGACAGCGACGACACCCTCGCTGACGAAGTAGTGGAATCCGAGGATGATTGGCTCGACAGCAGTCAGGAATATGCCGCCAGAAAAGCCAATGAGATGACCCAATGGGTCGACAATTTTTTTGGTAACGACGAGCGCGATCTGGAGCAAGCCGAATCCAAGCTGCGGCTGAGGACCATTTACAACTGGGACGACCGGCTCGATAACGAGCTCAAGTTCCGCCTGGGCGGCAAGGTATCGCTGCCACAGATCTCCAAACGCCTTGATCTCGTTTTCCGCGGCGAAGACATGGACGACTTCAATGACAACGGCGTGGAGGACCCGTCAGAAGACCGTATCGGCCTGCAGTATCAGGTGGGCCCAAAAGAGACCCGTAAACACCGTTTTGACCTAACAGTGGGCTTTGGCAGTTCAGGCCCGAAACCGGGCGCCAAATACGTTTATCAAGATGCCTTCGCCGAGGATCTGAACTTTCGCTTTACCCAGCGATTCACCTACGACCTTGGTGAGGGTGGCTACGGTTCCTCGCGGTTCGTGCTGGACAAAGCCCTAGACAATCGGGAATTGATTCGCGCTTACACGCGATTTCTGTACGGAGAAGAGACAGACGGTACCGAGTGGTCCACCAGTCTCTCTTATGCACGCGGCTGGGAAGGAGATAGCGGCCGCGTCGGGGCAACCTGGTTATACGTAGGTGTGGACGGGCAGACCGAGCCCTACGACTTCGTCAAGAACTACAAGGTCGGGGTCAGGTTGCGCCGCCAAGCTTACCGCGACTTTCTATTCTGGGAAATTGAGCCCAGCTACAACTGGCGAATAGACGAGCCCTACCTTGATCGCGAGGGCGCATGGCGCATCGAGCTAAGGCTGGAATTTCTGATGTTCGACAACCCGCGGGAAACGCTGGAGCGTCAGATCCGCTGAGAGGGGACTACCCCCTCTCCCAACAAGTCTCTGGTTTACAGATTCTCTTCAGCAAACGCTGCCAGCCGCGATCTCACAATGCCGTTAACGTGCATCACCCCAGCATGAGGGTAATGCTTCACTTTCTCAACGAGGTACGTCAGACCCGATGTCAGCGGCGAGATGTACTTGTTATCAATTTGCGCCAGGTTGCCCAACACCACCAGCTTGGAGTCTGCCCCCACCCGACTGATGATGGATTTCAGCTGAAACTGCGTCAGGCCCTGCGCTTCATCGATCACAATGTAAGCACCGTTAAATGAGCGGCCGCGCATAAAGTTCAGTGACTTGAACTGAATATTGGCACGTTCCTTCACGTATTCGATACTGCCGTTCGAGCACTCATCTCCACCATGAAGAATCTCAAGATTGTCATCAAACGCCGCAAGCCACGGCGCCATTTTCTCCTCTTCGGTGCCGGGCAGAAAGCCAATCTCTTCAGCGATCGGCGGCGTGGAGCGGGCGACAATGAGCTTGTTGTACTTTTTCTGCTCAAGAATGGCGTGCAAGCCGTAAGCCAAAGCGAGAAGCGTTTTTCCAGATCCCGCCGGGCCGGTTAGCACGGTCATATCGACGTCTTCACTGTCCAGCAAGCGCATCGCCATGGCCTGCTCAAGATTGCGGGGCGCCAACCCCCAGAACCGCTGATTCATCAAGTGGTCCCGGCTATCAACCGCAAGGTAGACATACTCTTCGTCAACGTGATCGACGTAGGCGATAAAGGTCTGCTCGTCGTACACAAATTGGTTAGGGTAGGCGTCGGGCAGCTCAGAGCGGGGTATGCGGTGCAGCGTGAGATTGGCTTCGCGCACCGTATCGACTTCTTTGATGCTGGACCAAAAGTCCCCGTCGAAGCATTCGTACCCCGTCGACAACAGATCAATATCATCCAATACGCGATCGTGACGATAGTCTTCGACATGCTGGAGCCCAGACCCCTTAGCCTTGATGCGCATGTTGATATCTTTGGTAACCAGACAGACAAACGCGCCAGGGTTATCAGCACTTAAGCGCAGCGCAACATTGATAATTCGATTGTCGTTGGCGTGGTCCTCATTCGTGTTCAGGAACGGCACTTCCGCATCATCTGCGATCAGTTGGTCAGGAAAAATCGCCAGTGCACCGAGTCGGTTCTCGTCGAGATTAGAACCCGGTATCTCGACGCCTTTCTGAATTTCCTGTGGCGAGGCGCTGCCGACAACTTTATCGATTAGCTGAATCGCGATGCGGGCTTCACGGCTGACGCTCTTGTCGCGGCGGTCCTTAATGTGGTCAAGCTCCTCCAGCACCGTCATGGGAATCACGACTTGGTGCTCCGCAAAAGCTGTGATGGCAGTGGGGTCGTGCAACAGCACGTTGGTGTCCAGTACGTAAATCTTGCGATGTGCAGTTTCGAGCTTGGTTACCTCATGGGTCTCGGCTGCAGTCAACGACATGAATCCTCCTCGCGGAACAGGCTAGAAAACCGTCGGTCAGCGCGCAGCGTCATGGAGCAGGCGTCGACCTTACAATCCAGTGTAGGGAAATTTTTGGGGCGCGAGAGCCGACGCGCGGTTACGGCGCTTGGGGGAGTCTGCTTAAGCGGCCGGGAGTGGCCAGCTCGAATCAGCACAGACAGCGTCCTACTCTCCAAATTTCGGGCCCCTTCAGTAAACCCATGTGCTGGCTTGCTGTCAACGATTCGTCAAAAAATGCTGTCTGCGTTCTATCCTGACAGCGGCTCAGAAGTTCGATAGCATCGGCAGTCGCCTCAGAGCGGGACCAGGCCACAGAGCCAATCCTGTATCCGAGACCAGAATTGCCTCAGGAGCCGACACCGGCCATGCTCGATCGCAACGCGATGGCGCAGCTCAAGGACCTTCGAGATGAACTCGAGGCCCAGAATGAGCGCGTCGACGCTACTGTCAAGGGAACCCAGCACCGCTACGGATTTGCGGTGACCGCTGATGGCCGCGAAATCTTTATCCCGCCGGATGAGATGCTCAAAGTGTTGCCGGGCGACACCGTCGCCATCTGTATCCGCCCCGCGACGCAGGGCAAGGACAAAAAAGAGAAGCCGGGACGTACGGTTGCCGAAATCGAGCGCCTAATCGAGTCTGGCCTTGATCAATTTGTTGGCCACATTGTGCAAAAGGGAAAAGCCACCTTTGTGGTGCCGGATCTCGCCGGCCTGTCACGATGGCTGTTTATTCCACCCCACGCGCGCAACGGTGTGGCACCCGGTGACCTCGTCTCCTGTGCGCTGCTGCGACACCCCATCAAAGATGGCAAACCCTCAGCAAAAGTGCTTGCGAGACTGGGCGATGACAATACGCCGGGTATCGAGAACCGTTACTGTGCTGCGCGCGCCGGTCTGCCAGACGTCTGGAACGAAAAGTCAGCACAACCTCTCATTGATGCGGCAGCGCAACAAAACCCGCTGGAGGACACCTCCCGAGTTGATCTGACCGACCTGCCTTTTGTGTCCATCGATGCTGCCCGCACGATGGACATTGACGACGCCCTCCATGCCGAAGTGACGTCCAAGGGCTGGCAGTTATCCGTCGCGGTAGCGGACCCCACCGCCTATCTGTCGGGCGTAGAGAGCTTGCCCGCATCCCTGGCCGAACGCGGCACCTCGGTGTATTTCCATGGCGATGTCATCCCCATGCTGCCCGAGGCCATCACCCAGGGGCTCTGTGCACTGGCTGAAGATACACCCCGCCCGGCCTTGGTCTGTCAGATGCAGATTACCGAAGCAGGCCAGATCGAGCGCTTTGAGTTCCACCGCGCCATTGTGCGATCACGCGCGAAGCTCGCCTACGCCGCAGTTGATCGTTACGTTACCGGCAACAGCGACGACCTGATCGCGCACGCCAACCCACTTGAGGCGCTGGTGCAGGTTTACCGAACCCTGCGAGAACACCGGGAACAACACGAACTGGTCATGGAGGAGCGCCGCGAATACCGCTGGATGCTCGGTGACGACAAGCAGATTGCGGAGATCGATAGCTACGAGAAGCTGGCCTCTCAACACTTGGTCGAGGAGTGCATGATTGCTGCTAACAAGTGTGCCGCGCAGTACCTGCGCGACGCGGGAGCCCCCGGTCCCTTTGTCGTGCATCGGGGCTTTCGCGCCGATCGTTTGGAGGAGGCGAAAACCTTCCTCGAGAAGCACCGCGCTGAACTGAAAGATGTCGCACTGGACACCATTGAGGGCTATCGGGCCGTGCTGGCAGATCTGGGTCACGACGAACACGGCGCGCCGCTCAGGGAGATGGTTAACCGCTTGCTGTCTCGGGCTGTACTGAGCGTCCAGCCCGGGCCACACATGGGCCTTGCCACCGAGGCCTATACCAACTTCACCTCTCCGCTACGTAAAGCATTGGATTTTTATGTGCACCTGCAGATCTCGGCGAGGCTAACAGGCAATAGCGACATCAGTTACCCGATAGACCAGCTACCTGAAATCACCCGAGCCATCGGGCGTAGCCGCGAGGCCGTGTCGGCGGCAGATCGTCGTTTAACCTCTCGCTACTTGAACAAATTGAAAGCCGAGGGCCGCTCGCGTTTTAGCGGCAAGGTCAATCACATCACTAGCTCGGGCTTTACCGTCAAGCTCGACGACAATGGCCTCGAGGGTTTGGTGGATCTGCGGCCCGAGGAAGAAAAGTTCAGCTTTGATAAGTGGACGATGAGCTTGACCAGCACCACGCGCCGCTTCGAGTTGCTACAGACAGTGGAGGTGGAGTTCATCGACGCGCCGGCCGACGGCGACTACCTGGCCCTGTTTGCTCTGGTTGAGGGATGTGGGTTGAAGCCCCCTAAAGAGACCAAGCTGGACGAAGATTCAGCTGCACCGAGCGCGGAGACTGAGGCAAGCACCGACGCAAATGCTCAAACCGAGACCGACAGCGCCCTATCAGGCGCGTGACGCATCAAAGCCCGCCTGTTGTTAAACAGACGCGTTATCCTGCCCACCCAGCGTCTCTAACCAGAAACCCCCATTAGCCATGAACAACACCGATATTCACCTGCTGCTCACTGGCGACGAGCTGATGAGCGGGGACACCGTCGACAGCAACTCAGCGATGATCGCCCAGTCGCTGGCGGCGTTCGGCCATGGCGTCGCAGAAAAAGCGACGCTGGGGGACGACCGGGCGCGGTTGGTTGCCGCGTTGCAACGGGCAGCTGGCACGGCGCGCATCCTGATCATGAACGGCGGGCTGGGCCCCACCCAGGATGACCTGACCGCCGAGCTGGTGGCGGCGGCAGCGGGCGTCGAACTGGTATTGCACCCCGAGGCCGACAACCATGTGCGTGACTGGTGCGCGGCGCGCAGCATCGAACCCAACGACGCCAACCTGAAGCAGGCCTGGCTCCCTGACGGGGCAGCCATCATTCACAACCCGCGAGGCAGTGCCGTTGGGTTTGCGATGGATGTGGGCGGCATGCTGGTTTTGACGACGCCCGGCGTGCCGGGGGAACTACGCGCAATGCTGCCCGAGGTCTGTGAACGGATTGTCGGTGCCATCGGTGGCGGGCAGAGCCACCGGGTGCGGCTGCAAACCTTTGGCATCGGCGAGTCCACCGCCCAGGCGAGAATCGACGAAGACTCTGAGCCGTGGCCAGCGGATGTGGTACTCGGCTTTCGGGCCGGCATGCCGCAGCTGGAGATCAAACTCACCGCCGGTTCAGCCTCACCCGAGGTGGAGCAATGCCGTCAAACACTGGAACGATTAATCGGCGATCACATTATTGGCGAGGACGACGTCACGCTCGCGGGCGCGTTACAGCAGGTGCTCCGCGAGCAAGGTAAAAAGATGGTCACGGCAGAATCCTGCACCGGCGGATTGATCGCCGCGATGATGACCGCCGAGCCCGGCTCCTCCGCGGTTTTTGAAGCGGGCTTTGTCACCTACGCCAACTCCATCAAACACTCAATACTTGGGGTTGATAACACCACGCTTGCGACCGAAGGCGCAGTGAGCGAGCCCGTGGTGCGGCAAATGCTGAGCGGGGCGCTGGAGAGATCTGGTGCCGATATTGGTGTTGCCGTCTCGGGCATCGCCGGGCCCGATGGCGGCACTGAGGAGAAACCCGTGGGCACCGTATGGCTCGCCTGGGGCACGGCGGGAGAAATGCATACGCTAAAAACAGTGCTCCCCACCGACCGCGCCATGTTTCAGAAACTGGTCGCCGCGGCGGGGCTCGATTTGATTCGGCGGCAACTACTGGGGCTACCCAAACTGCCCCACTACTTCAGTCGCCGGGCGATTTAGCGCTTACGCGAGCCCTAGGGCTGCAGCCGCGTCACCTGCCAATTACCGTCATCTTTGTGGGTGTACCGAAAGCGGTCGTGCAGTCGGTTCTCACCGCCCTGCCAAAACTCCCAGCTCACGGGTACTAATCGGTAACCGCCCCAGTGCGGGGGTCGGGGAATCTCACCCTCACCAAAGCGAGCGCTGACATCCGCCAGCTGCTGCATCAGCGCCTCGCGATTCTCTATCGGCTGACTCTGTGCCGAGGCCCAGGCTCCTAGTTGGCTGTCGCGGGGGCGCGACGCAAAGTAGGCGTCGGACTCCTCCTCGCTGGCGCGCTCGACCGCGCCACTCACCGACACCTGCCGGTCGAGCTCGTTCCAGGGGAACAGCATCGAGGCCTGATCGCACTCAGCGAGCGCCGCCGCCTTGCCGCTCTCATAATTGGTGTAAAACATCAGTCCACGGGCATCGACACCTTTCATCAACACCATACGCTGGCGCAAGGTGTGATCTGGTTGCTGAGTGGCCAGCACGCAGGCCGTGGGATCTGCAAGACCCGCCGCAATGGCTTGATCCTGCCACGCCACGAACTGCGCTACCGGGTCCTCCGCGAGGTCCGCGCGTCGCAAGCCGCCTAATGTGTACTGCCGTCTGTGGTCGCTAAAACGCATCACGTCTCACACATTTAAAAACTGCTAAAAGTGTAGCGCAGGTGCCTGCCCCAAAGGCTAACGGCTGTGGTAGCCTCACGCACCTTTTTGGCGCGTGGTGCGTATACACCCGCAATGATTGATTGCCAAACAGAGCTCAGAATTCAGGAAGCATCATGTTAGCTAACAACCTCATCACTCGCTTGACCCCCGCGCTTCTCACTGTTTGCGCATTATTGGCGCTGGGCAACGCACCCCTGGGCAGTGCCCAGAGCACCTTGCCACCTATGCCCGCAGCAGACGCGCCGATCATTGATTACCAGAATCGCTACCTGCCCGCCTACGGCCGCGCAGGGATGGTCGTGAGCCCAGAGAAGCTGGCCGGCGAGATCGGCCTCGATATGCTCAAAAAGGGTGGCAACGCGGTTGATGCAGCCGTGGCGACAGGGTTTGCGCTGGCTGTGACGCTCCCACGGGCGGGCAACATTGGCGGCGGCGGCTTTATGCTGATTCATCTCGCCGAGACCGATGAGCAGATTTTTATCGACTACCGCGAGACCGCCCCGGCTGCAGCGACCCGTGACATGTTTCTCAAAGAAGATGGTTCCGTCGATGAAGCGAAGGCCTACTTTTCGCATCAGGCGGCCGGGGTGCCTGGCACGGTAGCGGGCCTGATTCATGCGCAAGAGCGCTACGGCAAGCTCTCACTAAAAGAAGTGATTCAACCCGCGATCGATCTCGCCAAAAAAGGCTTCGATACGCCGCTGGCTTTGCATATGAGCCTGAGTGCCCGAGCTGAGCGCCTCGCTAAAAACGAGGAAGCCAAACGCATCTACCTGCAAGGCGGAGACGCGGCGCCCTCCCCCGGCACGCTGTTTCAACAAGCTGATTTGGCGCGCACGCTGACACGTATCCGTGACAAAGGCGCTGACGGCTTTTACACAGGCGAGACCGCCGCACTGATCGCCGGCGATATGGCGGCTAACGACGGGCTGATCACCCAAGAGGATCTAGCCAACTACCGCGTGCTGGAGCGCCCGCCGGTGAGGGGCACCTTCCGCGATTTCGAGATTGTCTCGGCGGCACCGCCCTCTTCCGGCGGTATTCATATTCTGCAGATGCTCAATATCCTCGAGCCCTATCCGCTGGAGTCATACGGACACAACAGTGCCGCCTACCTGCATCGGGTGATCGAGAGCATGAAGCTCGCCTACGCCGACCGGAGTCGCTACCTCGGTGACCCGGACCAGACAGTGATCCCTATCGAGGCACTGATCAGCAAAGACTACGCCACCGAGCGACGCGAGTTAATTGCCGCGAATCAGGCCAAGACCCCGGATGAGATCGGCCCCGGCAACCCGGTGCCGAGTGAGAGCCCCGACACCACTCACTACTCGGTAGCCGATGCCGATGGCAATGTGGTCGCCAACACCTACACGCTGAACTTCAGCTTCGGCTCGCACATCGTAGTGCCCGGCACCGGCATGCTGCTCAATAACGAGATGGACGACTTTGCCGCCAAAGCCGGCGCCGCAAATGCCTACGGTTTGGTGCAGGGTGAGGCCAACACCATTGCGCCAGGCAGGCGGCCGCTCTCTTCAATGACCCCAACGCTGGTGTTCAAGGACGGACAGCCCTGGCTGGCTGCAGGCAGCCCGGGTGGCTCGCTCATCATCACCACCGTGCTGCAAACACTCCTGAACGCCATGGTATTCGACATGAACATCGCCACGGCCGTCGCCGCACCCCGGGTACACAACCAGTGGATGCCCGACCGCACCCTGGTAGAGCCAGGCATCAGCGCGGATACACAGCGACTGTTAGAGGAATGGGGCCATCAGCTCAGCCCCACCCGCCGCACCATTGGGCGCTCGAACTCGTTGATGATCGATGAGGGCTGGATGCAAGGCTTTGCCGACATGCGCCGCCCCGGGGGCCATGTGGCGACAGAGTAAGGGCGCCTTGAAATCTCTCCGTCTCGTCACCGAGGCTAGCCAAAAAAAGAGACCGATTGGATCAACCTGATAGATCAGGTCATTGAACTGGCATCGCTGCCCTGACTGAGCGTATCAGTCGGCCTTCGGCATGCGCACCTTGTAGGTCTGGCGAGCCATGGCAACCAGATCGCCCGTCACATCCCAGATTTCGGTGTCGGTCTCAGCCACACCGCGGGTCACTTGACGGGTAGTGTGCCGCGCCAAGAGCGGGCCCGCCGCGGGCTTGCGCCGCACCTGCACGGTGAGTTCCACCGTCGGCACCCACCCGTAAGCGCCATAAATCGTAAAGATCGGCGGCGGCATGATGTCGGCAAACATCAAGAGATCAATGGGTCCCGGCGCAGCGCCGTCCTTATGCGCCAGCCAAGCAACGAACTCTCCTGAGCCCTTGGTCTGCCCGTCGGTAAAGACCTCGGCACCCTGCACCATGCGGAGATCGATGCTCTGGTGAATCTCCAAATGCGACATGGCGAGTGAGGCGGCGTCATCGAAAGCGGGCACATCGGGTAGGGTGACGTTGGTCCAATCCGGGCCGCTGAGCCGATCGAGATCGGTATAGGCCGCAGTGGCGCGCAACTTGAGCTGGCCCTCCTGCTTGAGATCAGCACTGGCAAAGTGGGTACTGCGCGTCTCCGAGAGCGACTCCACGGCGACCTCAACCTCTCCTAACGCCACCGGCGCCAGATAAAACGCGTTGATGCTGAGCGGATCAGGCTGGTTCAGCGCCTCAGACAAGGTGCGGCCCACCAGCGCGAGCACATAGCCGCCGTTAGCTACCGAGCCAATCCGCCAGCCCCGATGCACCTCAGCCTGCCACCGCGAATTCCCCTGTGGTGACACCGCGGTGTGGGATAAAAACTGACTCATACTGCTCCTCTTTCCGCCTTGGCGGCCTTTGTCCGGTATCCGTTCAGGCACATTGAACCGGACTTCCGCCCCTTAAGTGCTTTTTTTCGCTACATCGATCTATACTGATTGGCCGTATTACGCGCCGGAGAGGGATCTTGGCCCATACGCACCGCCCGTCAGCGAGGCATGGATTGCCGCTACTGACCCTGATTTTGATTGGGGTCGGCCCGCTTATATCCGTTGCACAGAACTCGGGCGACGCCCCCGCCGAAACCGAAGCGGCGCCCATCGTAATCGATATGGCGGCGCCATTGGAGCCCGAACGCGCGCCACCACCACCGCCGGAACCCGGCGCGCTCGGCGTGTATCGCCACTACATTGAGACCATGGAAGCGAGCGCGGGTGCCTTCGCACCCGGTCTTACCGAACAGTTGCTGGGGCTGGGGCTTAACCTGCAGGCGCTGGATCGTCATGCCGAAGCGGCCACGGCGCTGAAGCGCGGCGTTCATGTGAGTCGTGTTCAATCGGGTCTCTACGCCGCTGATCAGATCCCGCTACTGAAGGGGGAAATCCGTAGCCTCATTGCCCTGCAGCGCTTTGACGAGGTTGACGAGCGGCAGCGGTACCTCGCTCGCGTTGAGTCTGAGGCTCTGGAGGGCACCCC
>JADHQG010000084.1 GCA_016778045.1 Luminiphilus sp.
GTGATCCTGATGGACCACAACGGGTACGTGCGGGAACTCGGTCATGGCCGCCTCCATGAGGGCCCTCAAAAAGGGTGCCCCAGCATATTTTCTGGCGCCGGCACTGGCCTGCATGATCACGGGGGAGTCGGTTTGGTCAGCCGCCTCCATAATGGCGCGGGTCTGCTCGAGGTTGTTCACGTTGAAGGCCGGCACGCCGTATCCATACTCGGCTGCGTGATCCAGTAGTTGCCGTAAGCTAATCAGTGCCATGGCGAATGTCCTCTCATCGATATCATTGTTATTGGCCCGCCGAGACCGGGAGTTAACCTTCCGCGCGCGCTTTTAGCATGGCAACAGCCGGCAGCTCCTTGCCCTCAACATACTCCAAAAAAGCGCCGCCGCCAGTCGAGATGTAAGACACCTCGTTGGCCACGCCGAATTGGTCGATGGCCGCCAATGTGTCACCACCCCCGGCCAGCGAGAATCCGCCGCTGGCCGCAATGGCTTCAGCTAATACTCGAGTGCCCTGAGCAAACGCCTCTTGCTCAAAGACGCCCAACGGGCCATTCCACAAAATCGTTGCTGCATCGTGAATGCGCTCCGCAATACCCGCCGCGGTTTCGGGGCCGACGTCGAGGATCATATCCTCCTCAGACACATCAGCCGCCAGCTTGACCTCAGCGCGGTGCCCCGCATCGAAGGCGGGAGCGACCACCACATCCAGCGGCAGCGGCACATCAACCTTATCCATTAGACGCCGCGCCGTATCGATTAAGTCCCACTCACAGAGCGACTGCCCCACCGGATAACCCGCTGCCGCCAAAAACGTGTTGGCAATACCCCCTCCCACCACCAGGCTATCGCAGCGCACTGACAGCCGGTCTAATACCTCAAGCTTGGTCGATACCTTGGAGCCACCCACTACGGCGAGCATGGGCCGGGCAGCTTCGGTCAATGCACGCTCCAAGGCGGTCAGCTCAGCGTGCAGCAGGGGTCCAGCACAGGCAACGGGCGCACATTTTGCAACACCATGCGTTGACGCCTGCGCTCGATGCGCGGTGCCAAAGGCATCCATCACAAAGACATCACACAGGCTCGCGTAATCGGCTGCCAAGGCGGCATCGTCAGCGGCCTCGCCCACGTTAAAGCGCACGTTTTCCAGCAAGACGACGTCACCGGGAAGCGGCGCCACTTGTCGCCACTCGGTCGCCAACAGCACATCGCGCTGCAACAGCTCCCCAAGGCGCGCAGCAACGGGCGTCAGCGAGGCATCAGCGCGCCATTCGCCCTCAACAGGTCGACCAAGATGCGACATGACAATGACCGCTGCGCCCTGATCTAGGGCCGCCAACAATGACGGTGCTGCCGCGCGCAATCGGGCATCGTTCGTGATTTCACCGTCGCGGAGCGGCACATTGAGGTCCTCGCGGATCAGCACGCGTCGACCTGCCAGATCCATTTCGCTCATCAATTTCATTGGATACTTTCTCTTGCTCCGGCCAACGATTGGCTGACACGTCGCTCCCAGGCCATTGCCACGTCCATCATCCGGCTGGCATAGGCCCACTCGTTGTCGAACCAAATCAGAATTTTAGCCAGCCGACCTGCTGCAACCTGAGTTTGCTTGGCGTCGATAATTGCCGAGGCCGCTTCACCCGCAAAATCGCACGAAGCGAGCGGTTCGAGAGAGTAATCTACTACTCCTGACAGGGTGTTCTCGGCCGCCTCGCGCAATGACATGTTAATCAGGTTCGCGTCGCAGGACCGCTCCGTCGCCACGGTCAGCTCAATCGCAGACACCTTGGTCGTGGGTACCCGTAGTGCATGCGCTGATAGCTTTCCGGCAAGTTGGGGCAAGATGCGTTCAATCCCCGCTGCCAAGCCCGTATCGACCGGAATAATGGATTGTGACGCCGCGCGGGTTTTTCGAAGATCGGTGTGGTGGTAGGCATCGAGCACGGGCTGATCATTCATGAGCGAATGAATCGTCGTAATTGTCGCCGCCTCGATGCCAAAAGCCGCAGAGAGCGTCGACAAGACCGGCACCACCGCGTTTGTGGTGCAGGACGCTGCTGAAACCACCTGCATCTCGCTGGACAACGCTTGATCGTTAACCCCAAAGACTATCGTCGCATCGACATCTGACTCGCCGGGCTGAGAGAACAGCACCCGCCCGGCGCCCGCGGTCAAATGCTGTTCGGCGGTCGCGCGGTCCGTGAACGCACCCGTGCACTCAAAGACCAGACCAATATCCAGCGCCTGCCAGGGCAACTCGGATACCTCGGCAATATGACTTAGTGGGACCAGGGCTTGATCAATGGCCAGAAGCGAGCCGGAGCGTGCGATGCGGCCCGGGTAACGTCCATAATTGGAATCATATCGCGCGAGGTGCACCACGGTGTCAGCATCGGCGATTTCATTAATGGCAGCCAACTCCAGTTTGGCCCTGATCTCGGGACGGCTCTGGTATACCCGCAATAAGGTGCGCCCAATGCGCCCAAAACCATTAATCGCAAAGCGCATGACGCATTAGTCCAGAATGACGTCCTCGATCGCGGCAACCACGTTGTCCGCCGTCAGACCGAAGTGTTGGAAAAGTGCGCTCGCCGGCGCGGATTCGCCAAAAGAATCCATGCCAACGACCCAGCCATCGAGGCCGACATATTTGTGCCAGAAATCCCGGTGCCCCGCCTCGACCGCGACACGGGCCAACACGTCGCTGGGGAGCACTGTCTCTCGGTAGCCCGCCTCCTGAGAATCGAAGAGCTCGGTGCAGGGCATGGACACCACGCGGACCCCTCGACCCGCTGTCTTGAGGCGCTCAGCAGCCTCCACTGCCAGAGCGACCTCCGAGCCTGTCGCAATCACAATCGCGTCGAGCGCGCCTTCCTCCTGCACCAAAATATAACCTCCTCGGTGGGCATGATTTACCTGAGCGGTATCGGCGATCTGTGCCGGTAAGGTTTGTCTGGAAAAAATCAGGGCTGTCGGACCCGATTCGCGCTGAATGGCCAGCTTCCAGGCGATCGCTGATTCCACCGCGTCGCAGGGCCGCCAGGTGTATAAGTTCGGCGTGGCACGTAACGCTGTCAATTGCTCCACCGGTTGGTGAGTCGGCCCATCCTCGCCGAGGCCAATAGAGTCATGGGTGAAGACATAGATCACCCGCTGCCTCATTAAGGCCGACATGCGAACAGCATTGCGCGCATATTCCATGAAGATCAGGAAAGTCGCGCCATAGGGGATAAAACCACCATGCAGCGCCACACCATTCATAATGGCCGCCATGGCAAATTCGCGGACACCGTAGTACACGTAGTTGCCCGCCGAGTCGGCCGCCGATATGCCCTTGGCACCCTCCCACAACGTCAAATTAGAGCCGGCCAGATCCGCCGAGCCACCCATTAATTCGGGCAGGATCGGACCCATGGCATTCAGCGTTTGCTGAGACGCTTTGCGCGAGGCCACATCAGCCCCGGCTGTCAGACACTCTGCGATAAAAGTGTCCGCCCGCTCAGCAAAATCAGCCGGGAGGTCGCCCTGCAGACGGCGCAGGAATTCATCCGCCAGCTCGGGGTAGGCGGCGCGATAGGCGTCAAAACCCGCCTGCCAATCAGACTCGAGTGATGCGCCTCGTGCGCATCCATTCCAAGCGGCGCGGATCTCGTCAGGAATGTCAAACGGTGCATGGGCCCAGCCCAGCGCTTCTCGCGTCAGGGCAACTTCTTCTTCACCCAGCGCCGCACCGTGACAGCTCTCTGTGCCCTGCTTGTTGGGGCTGCCTTTACCGATAATGGTCCTGCAACAAACCAGCGTCGGACGCGTCGTGTCGGCCTTAGCGGCTTCAAGCGCCGCCCGAATCGCCTGGGGGTCATGCCCATCTATAGCGGGTATCACATGCCAGCCATAGGACTCGAAGCGCTGCGGGGTATTGTCGGTAAACCAACCCTCGACCTCGCCATCGATCGAGATACCGTTGTCGTCGTAAACGGCAATCAGCTTGCCTAAGCCCAATGTGCCCGCTAGCGAGCTGGCTTCATGAGACACCCCTTCCATCAGGCAGCCATCGCCCAAAAACACCCAGGTATGGTGATCGACAATCGTATGACCCTCGCGGTTGAACTGCGCGGCCAGCGTCTTTTCCGCCAGCGCCATCCCCACCGCATTGGCCAAACCCTGACCCAACGGCCCAGTGGTTGTCTCGACGCCGGGGGTGTAGCCGTATTCGGGGTGCCCCGGGGTTTTACTGTGTAGCTGGCGGAACTGCTTGATATCCTTAATGGAGACGTCGTAGCCAGTGAGGTGCAACAGCGCATAAATCAGCATAGACCCGTGCCCGTTAGAGAGCACGAATCGGTCCCGGTTAGGCCATTTGGGGTTGGCGGGGTTGTGGCTCAGCAACCCATTCCAGAGCACCTCAGCAATGTCTGCCATGCCCATTGGCGCGCCCGGGTGACCGCTTTTCGCGGCTTGCACCGCGTCCATTGCAAGGACGCGGATGGCGTTGGCCAGTTCAGTTTGAGAGGGCATAGAAACTCCGGGGTCGCGGGAAGGCGCGTATTGTCCGCCAAGCAGAGAAAATCGGCAAACTTTGGCGAAAATGCCCGCTATTGACCGCGATCATTCCCACTTTGACGCGTGCAATCCACAACCTCCTTGCGATCCTCAATGATGAATTCCGATGCCGCTCGGGCCAAAACCATCAGCAACGTCTGTTTTCCGACGCCGGTTACGCGCGAATTGCATTTAAAAACAGCGCCTAAAATTACCAATTTAGTGTCAAATGAAGTTTTTGTGACGGCCGCAGTTTCCTGTATCCTGTAAAGCATCTTGGCGCTCATTTCCCGAAGTTTTCGGGGGCGTCAGGATCTATACGTATAGACAGACAGAAAATGGTATTGAGCACGTGAGAGCGTGGGGGGGTGTTTTGCTCTTCCTAACGCATGTAGCGGCTCGACACACTTGAGGAGAAACTCATGACCAAGAGAAACGTCATGCACGATGCAGTTCGTTACGCGCTGTTTGCGTCGACTGGTGCACTGGCCCTCAATATGGGGGTTGTTTCAGCGCAGGAGGATGATGCCGAAGTTAAGGAAACCGAAGAAGTTCTGGTAACCGGCTCGCGCATTACCCGAAGCACGCTGAACAGCATTTCGCAGGAGACAATCGTCATCTCTGCGGAAGATATGAAAATTCAGGGTGATATCTCAGTCGCTGACGCGCTGCGAAGCTCGAACCTGAACTCGCTCGGTTCCTTCCGCGAGTCATCAGGTAACAGCGCGCAGTCCAACGCGACGATCGATCTGCGCGGTGTTGGCGCAGGGCGAACCCTGGTAATGATCAACGGTCGTCGTGTCGCAGGCTCACCCTCTTTGGGTGGCGGCGGTACCGTCAACCTGAACATGATTCCCTTCTCTGCGGTAGACCGCATTGAGATCGTTGCGGATGGTGCCTCAGCGATCTACGGTTCTGACGCGGTAGCGGGTGTTGTGAACATCATCCTGAAGCGCGGCTACGACGGCTTCAAGCTGTCGGGTCGATTTGGCGACCGTGACCGCGATAGCGGCGAGGAAGAGTCGCTGTCTATGCTCTTCGGCGCCAGCTCGGACAAGGGTAGCGTGACGTTTGGCATCGAATACGACAGACGTGATCCCATCTTTGACGCCGATCGAGACTTCACTGCAGCGAGCTATGGTGACTACGACGGCGACGGCGACATCGTGGGTTATGCTGAAACTGTGGGTGTCAGCTTCTATGGTTACTCAGCGATCAACCCCAACTGGTCGCCCGACGTAGCCTACGATCCTAACGACAAGAACACCTGGTATGTCGCGCCTGGCGCTAATTGTCAGGACGACCCATCGGGCACCGGTTTCGTCGGTGTCATGCGCGCTGACCTGGTATTCGGCCCAGAAGCCGGCTACTACTGTGGTTACGCCTATGCACTAGTCTCTGCTAACCGCGCGAGTCTTGAGCGAGTGAACTCATGGGTTTCAGCTGAATACGAAATCAATGACAGCCTCGACGTGTATCTCGATGCGATTGTCTCGGACAACGAGTCATTCGGTCGCTACGCGCCCCCTGCGGCACCTGGCCCAACCATTCCGGGCGACCCCCGCAATGACATCGGTGCGACCTTCGGTTACTTCCGATGGACTGACATCGGTACCCGTGACAACATCGTTAATGACACCATGGTCGACATCAACACCGGCCTGAAGTGGGAAGTTTCTGACAACGTTAAAGTTGACATGAACTACTCGCACTCAGAGTACCGATCTGCATCAGTGGGCATGTACTACCTGAGCTACGGTGGCCTGGAATACAACATTAACTACGACATCGATGATTTCGATCAGTTTATCGCCAACCTCAAAACGACCACCCTTAACGACGATCGTCAGACGTTGACGCGTTGGTCGGGTGGCGTTCAGTGGGATATGTTTGACATGGCGGGTGGTACTGCGGCGATCTATCTGGGCGCCGAGTACTACGAGATCAAATATTCTGCATTGGTAGACGCTCAATCAGAGGCCGGACTAGTAGGTGGTTCTGCGGGTAACTCCGCAGAGGGCTACCGCGACGTCACTGCTTATATGATTGAGGGTGTGTTCCCGATTCTTGACTGGATGGAGCTGTCTGCGGCTTTCCGCGCAGACGACTACTCCGACTTCGGTAACGCGACCTCACCACGTGTTGGTATCAACATCGCCATTCCCGGCTACGAGCAGCTGAGACTGCGCGCTTCCTGGGGTGAAGGCTTCCGTGCTCCCGACCTGTCGGATCTATACGGCGCAACTTCATTCTCCGCGTCGTCAGCAACTGACTTCTGGGGTTGTGAGCAGAACAACCAGAGCCCTTGCCCGAGCCGGCAGTTTGATACTTACATCGGCTCTAACCCGAACCTCGACGCAGAAGAGTCTGAGTCGCTGTCGTTCGGTGCTGATTGGGACTTCTGGGAAAGTGACATGATGAGCTGGAAAGCCAGCGCCACATGGATCAGCCTTGAGCTCGATAACACTATCGACTACGTGTCAGCGGGGGACCTGCTGAACCAGGACTACTCCTCACGCTCTTCAGGTGGATCAGGTAGCCAGTACGTTCAGCGTAGCTCTACTGGCGCAGTCGTTCGCATCGACGCGGGCTTCGTCAATGGCAATATCAAGCAGAAGCGTGAAGCGCTTGACTTGGGCCTCGCCGGCACCATCGATACC
>JADHQG010000085.1 GCA_016778045.1 Luminiphilus sp.
GCGCTCAACTGGGAAGACCTCGACAAGATAGAGCTCCCCACCGGAGTAATTTCATCGATGTACCGCGTTGGCGACCCGACCCGGGCAGAGTCTCCCACTGTCTTTAAGGTGTTCTATCCGCCCGGCTGCACGATTGAGGCGCACACCCACGACTGTGACTACACCGAAATTATTCTGGAAGGGTCGCAACGGGTCGGTGCGACCTGGCATCAAGCCGGTGACATCCGCATTGGTTTGGCCAACCGGGGATACGGACCGCTGGTCGCGGGCCCCGAGGGCACGACGGTGCTGTTCATGTTCGCTACCGGGGCGTGGCCTGCGATCAAGCTGGGCAACAACGACGGCTCAACCCTCGGCAGTGAGATCCTTGAGGCGCACTTTGAGAAAGTGCAGGCGGGCGAGGACAGCTAGCGCAGAGTGACCGAGTGAGCCGTTAACATGGATTCACTCTGGCAGAGAGGCCGCAAACGCAGCGGGTGGCGCCTCCAGTTCCGTATTCAGCGTGCCGTTCCAGCGATTCAAAAAGCCATAGAGCGACAACACGGCCACGATCTCGACAATCTCGCGATCTGAAAAGTGGGCCTTTAATGCCTCAATCTCCTCATCCGTCACTGCATTGGGCTGTAATGCGCCGTGCCAGGCAACCCGAAGCACCGCGCGCTCCGCGTCGGTAAACAGAGGCGAGGTCTCGAACTCAAACACGGCGGCGATTTTCTCTGCATCGACCCCCAACTGACTCGCGCCATAACTTGAGTGGGCGGTGCAGTAGGTGCATCCCTGGGTGCGACTGCTGATGATGCCGATCAGTCGCTTCAAGGTGGGGTCGACTTCCCCCGTCTGCAGCACCGTATGTACCAAGCCACCCAGACTCTGCAGTAGCTCAGGCCAGTGGCACAAACTCAAGACGTCGTTGGGTCGATAACCCATGTGTGTCTCAGCCTGCGCAAGCTGGGCTTCGCACTGCTTAAGCGATTCAGGTGAGGGGGCTGATAGGCGTGTCATGATGACTCCCTGACTGCATAGAAAAAGGTATTAGCCGTTGGATCAGAGGTCGAGTGCTCGCGCCAATTGCTGATGAAAGTGCACGATGGCCTTCTCAAAATGGCCAAAAGTCAGGTGAGAGTTAGCGCCACTGGGCAACGCTTCCTGAATAGCAGTGGCGGCGGCGCGATCCTCTTCCTGGCCTGAGTCGCTAACAAACGCCGCGTCTCGTCTGGCCTCCTCAAAGGTGATGGGGCTGCCATAGGGGGCCTTATTCACCATGCTGTAAATCACCCATTGAGACTGAGTGGGCGAGACAGGCTCAAGAATGACAAGGTTGCTGTGTTTAGATAGCACCGAGATGCTCGCATTTGGAAAGAGCATGTAAACCGACGTTGTCAGGCCATTCAGTCTCCGGTCTTCGGCTCGCGTTGATCGGATTTGCTCGATTCGCTGGAACGGGTAAACCACGCGTGAGTGGGGCCCGAAGGTTTCCACCACGTTGAGGTTGTCGTAGCCAAATGGGTAAAAGGATTCGTGATGAAGAGACTTGATGTGATAGCCCTCCATCAGCGTTTCATAGAGCAGCTTCCAGTTGGCGGCATCTGTGAGGACCTGCTGATTAAACAGCTGCTGATCAACTGAAAAGTGCTCCAACGCGTGGGTAAGGTGCGTCGGATCGATATCCCCTTCCTGCTGCACATACACAATACCGCCTTGCTCAATTACCGAAACCGATTTGAGGCCATGTTGCTCCCGATCCAAATCCGGGAACCCGCTCTGCCCCGGCACCCCCTTGAGGACACCATCAAGACCTTAGGTCCAGCCGTGATAGGGGCAAGACAGCGCCTTGGCACAGCCGCTGCCCGAGGCCACCTGCATACCTCGGTGGCGACACGCGTTGATAAAGGCGCTGACATTGCCATCGTCTCCGCGAGTTACAACGATGGGATTGCCAGCCGCTGAGCGGGCAAGGTAGCTACCGTTCTCGGGCAGTGCGGCAGACGGGCAAAAGGGGGTGGGGTGCCGCCGAATCAGAGCGCACTCTGCTTCAAAGCGCTCACGGCTCAAGTAATGTGATACCGGCTCTCGCCACACGGAATCACCGAGGTCGGTGGTGCCGTCATCAATGTGCCGAAAAATACGCTCGGCCAGGGCTACGTCATCCAAAAGGGGGGTGGGGCGGTAAGCGTCGGTGGTAGATTGACTAGTCATGAGTTCGCTTCAACACTGGACCTGTGAGACTGAGTGAATTTTCCCCTGCGGTAAAGCCTTGGATTTTCAGTGTAATCTCGAACCATGCAGCGCAAGATCATCCATATCGACGCCGATTGCTTCTATGCCGCGATTGAAATGCGCGATCACCCCGAGCTACGGGGGATTCCTATGGCGGTGGGGGGCAGCGCTGAGCGGCGTGGCGTGCTGACGACCTGCAATTACGATGCGCGCGCCTATGGGGTCCGTTCCGCCATGCCCACCGCGCAGGCCATGCGGCTCTGCCCTCAGCTGACCGTTGTACCGCCTCAGATGCACAAGTATCGCGAGGCCTCCAAAGTGATGCGTGGCATCTTTGCCAACTTCACCGAAATCATTGAGCCATTGTCGTTGGATGAGGCCTACCTAGACGTCAGTGAGGTATCGGATGAGACGCTCACCGCGACGCGCATTGCCAAGGCCATCCGTCAGCAAGTGCGCGAAGAATTGGACATCACGGTGTCCGCCGGCGTATCGGTCAACAAATTTATCGCTAAGGTGGCCTCCGACTGGAAGAAACCTGACGGCCTGACGGTCGTGCCACCTGATGAGGTGGATGCCTTTGTCGCAGCCCTTTCAGTGAAAAAAATTCCGGGGGTGGGGACTGTCACGGCGGACAAAATGCACCGGTATGGCCTCAGAACCTGCGCCGATGTGCGGCAATGGAGCTTGCATAATTTGCGCCGACGCTTTGGCAAATTCGGCGTGGTGTTGCATGAACGAGCGAGGGGTCGAGACGAGCGACCCGTTCAGCCCAGCCGAGTGCGCAAATCGGTGAGCGTGGAGCGGACGTTTGCGGAGGATGTCAGTGGGCCCGCAGAGTGGGCGCCTGTGATTGAGCGGTTGTATATCAGCCTGATGGAGCGGATAGAGGCAGCCAAGGCATGGCATGCGATCGATAAGGCGTTTATTAAGCTGAAGTTCAATGATTTCACCACGACCACTGTGGAGCGGGTGGGCACCAAAGCGGTCGAAGACGATTACCGAGATTTGCTACTGGAGGGTTGGGAGCGAAAATCCAAACCCGTGCGGCTGATTGGCTTGGGCGTGCGACTCAGTGATGAGGGCGATGTTGCCTCGGCGCGGTTACCCTTCTCGGAAGCCTCTGTGGCTGAAGCTGAAGGACAGGGTTAATTATTGGCAGGCAATATGCCAATATCAATGAAGCCGGTAGCCACAACCCCTTCCTTGTGGCCGAGGGTTTTGCGGCGACCCCAGCCAATAACTCTGCCGCCTATTATTTGAGGAATTCACGCCATGTTGACACTGCACTTTGCCCCCAACAGCCGCGCCAGTCGCACCCTTTGGCTGCTCGAGGAACTCGGCCTCGAGTACGAACTGAACCGCATGGACTTTCACCCCAAGGACCTCAAGTCCGACGAGCACCGCGCCCGTCATCCTCTGGGTCGTATCCCGGTGCTGGATGACGGAGACGTATCGATTTACGAGTCGGGGGCGATTGCCGAGTACATCCTAGAGTGCCACAAAAACGGCGGCTTGAAGCCTGGCTCGGATGACCCGCGCTTCCCCGAGTATCTGCAGTGGTTCCACTACTGCGAGGGGATGGTGATGCCCCCGGTCAACACAATTGTCGTGCACACCCTACTGCTCCCACCCGAGCGCCAGGACGAGACGGTTCGCGGTCAGGCGGAGCGATTGTTGGCCAAGGCTTGGGCACCCGTGGAGGCGGCGATGGAAGGTCGGGAGTATCTGATCGGGGACTTCTCTGCCGCCGACACCATGCTGGGTCACGCCTGCATCATGTCCAAGCGACTGGGCATTGTTACCGATGAGGCGTTTCCCAATCTCAGTGCCTACGCGGATCGCCTCATGACCCGGCCGGCCTGTGCAAAGGCCTTTACTGCCTGATTTTTCTGACTACCCGCCCTAGGGTGCCTGCATGATACGGTGCCGGGCTTACAGGCCGCTGACTCAGGGAGTGCCGCCCAGATATGACGCTTTATGCCGGGCCCGAGCTCGACAAAAACCAGGCGAACTTTGCGCCGCTGACCCCCGTCTCGGTGCTGAAGCGCACCGAGCGGGTCTATCCCGATCTGCCGGCTCAGATTCACGGCCGTATCCGCCGCAACTGGGGGGAGGTGGCCGGGCGCTGTAAGCGTCTGGCTTCGGCGCTTTCCAAGCGCGGCGTCGGCAAAGGCGATACTGTGGCGCTTATCGCGCCCAATATCCCCGAAGCCCTTGAGTGTGCGCTGGCTATTCCCATGTTGGGTGCTGTGCTCAACGCCAACAACGTCAGGCTGGATGCTGCGACTCTGGGTTTCATTCTCGAGCACGGTGAGGCCAAGGTATTGCTCGTTGATACCGAGTTCTCCGCATTGGCGCTAGAGGCGGTCAGTCAATCCGGGCGCGAACTGTTAGTTGTCGATATTGAAGACACAGAGGGGCCGGGCGGCGCCTGTATCGGTGAGCTGACCTATGAAGCGTTATTGGCAGAGGGCGCGCCTGACTTTCCTTACACCCCGCCAGATGATGAGTGGGATGCGTTGGCCCTGAACTACACATCTGGCACGACCGGGCAGCCTAAAGGGGTGGTTTACTCGCATCGCGGCGCCTGGACCAATGCGGTGAACAACGTTGTGACTTGGGAGATGCCACACCATCCCGTGTATTTGTGGACGCTGCCGCTCTTTCATTGCAACGGCTGGTGCTTCCCATGGACGATCACGATGCTGGCGGGCACCCATGTGTTTTCGCGTAGTCCCTCGGCTGAAGGCATTTATGACGCTTTCGCGCAGCATGGTGTGACGCATCTCTGTGGCGCGCCCATCATTATGTCGATGATTGCCGGTGCGGGTGACGCCGAGCGGCAACCGTTCTCGCAGTCAGTGCGCATGATGACGGCGGCTGCACCACCACCGCCCCAAACGATTCAGGCGATGGAAAAAATGGGGATCTCCATTACCCATGTCTACGGGCTGACCGAAGTCTATGGCCCAGCCGTGGTTTGCGCGGAGCGGGCGACTTGGTCGACGCTCAGTGATGAGGAGCAGGCCAAGCTAAAAGCCCGACAGGGTGTGGCCTATGAACTGCAGGAGGATGTGCTGGTGCTCGACCCGGACACCCGCACCCCCGTGCCCTGGGATGGTGAAACTCAGGGGGAAGTCGCGTTTCGCGGCAATATTGTCATGAAGGGTTATCTAAAACAGCCCGAAGCCACTGGCGAGGCATTCGAAGACGGCTGGTTCTGGTCAGGGGATCTGGCAGTGCAACATCCCGATGGGTACATCGAGATCAGGGATCGCTCTAAAGACATCATTATTTCAGGGGGCGAGAACATCTCATCCATTGAGGTCGAAAATGCGCTCTACAGCCATTCTGCAGTGGTCTGCGCAGCAGTGGTGGCGATGCCCGATGAGAAGTGGGGCGAAGTGCCTTGTGCTTTTGTTGAGCTAGCAGAGGGCAGTGAGCTCAGTGAGGATGATTTGATTGAGCATGCGCGTGGCCAACTGGCAGGCTTCAAGCGGCCAAAGCGCATCGTTTTTCAGGAACTGCCCAAAACCTCGACCGGGAAGATCCGAAAGAATGTACTTCGTGAGCGTGTTGCAGATTTGAGCTGACGCGAGTTGCCCTCAGTCTCAAAGGGCCACGCCTTCAGCGCTCATATCCGGGCCTCGATCGGCCGAACGCTGTGTGACCCGCCGCACCGTGCGATTGAAAAGACACCCGGCTGTCATTGAGATTACTTTCGCCAACCGCCAACCGCCAACCGCCAACCGCCAACCGCTAATGACTGGCCTGCGATGGTTTATTACGCTCCTGTCGTCGAGCCGGCGGTGATTTGCTTTTTGGGGTCGTAGAACGGTTTGGGGACGATCGTTCCGCTCCGCGTCTCGCCGGTGAGTTGGACGGTGCAGGCGGTGCCAACAGCGCTGTGGGCACTCGCCACCATCGCCAGCGCAATATTCTTTTTCAGGCGTGGCGAATACACCGCCGAGGTCACTTTGCCGATCACCTCGCCGTTTACCGCAACGGGCCAGAACTGCGTGTTGGGGCCCGGGAGCGGCTCACCGCCAAGCTCGAGGCCAACCTGCTGGCGGGAAATCCCTCGCTGCTGCACCTGTTTAAGTGCGGCTTTCCCAATGAAGTTTGCGGGCATCTCAAGATCTACCAGCCTGTCCAAACCGAGCTCAAAGGGGTTGGTGTGGGCATCCATGTCCGCGTGGTAGGAGAGCATGCCGCCCTCAATGCGTCGAATCGATGACGTATGACCCGGCTTCAATCCCATTGGCTCACCCACTGCCATCAGCTTCTCCCAAAGCGCTTCGCCTTGGCTGCCATCCAGTAGATAAAGCTCGTAGCCCAACTCGCTCGACCAACCGGTGCGTGAGATCACCAGCGGAATACCGTCGAGCTCGAAATGATCTAGCCAGTAGTACTTGAGGTCACGGATTCCCTCGCCAAATAGCGCAGCCATGATGTCGCCACTCTTGGGGCCTTGCAGCTGAAGTGGTGAGACGTCGGGTTCACAAATGGTGACGTCGAGGCCCGCGTGGGTGGCAACGCCTTGTGCCCACATCAGCACGTCGCTATCCGCCAACGACAACCAAAACCGGTTCTCCTCAAGGCGTAGCAGCACCGGGTCATTCAAGATGCCGCCCGCCTCATTGGTGATGAGTACGTACTTACATTGACCGACTGCGCACTGCGAAAGATTGCGGGGTGTCAGCAACTGCACAAAGGCGGCCGCGTCTGGCCCGGCAATCTCGACCTGACGCTCTACTGCCACGTCGCAAAGGATGGCGTCGTTCACCAAGTTCCAAAAGTTTTGTTCGGGGTCGCCGAATGACCGCGGAATGTACATGTGGTTATAGACCGAGAAGTCGGTGGCGCCCCACCTGACTGTCCCATTAAAAAATGGTGACTTCCGGATCTGGGTCCCAAACCCAAAGTCTTT
>JADHQG010000015.1 GCA_016778045.1 Luminiphilus sp.
CTGAGCCAAAAGTTGTCTGCGGGTCACTCACATCATTGGCAATGATCATATCGAGGCATTTGCGCACGCGCTTTTGGCGCGCGTGAGCGAGTACCTCATGGGTTTCCGCGGCAAACCCCACCATCAGTGAGGGCCGTCGAGTCAATTGGGCAACGCTTTGAACGATGTCCGGATTCTCTATCAATCTGAGGTTCATTGGCTCGCCGCAGCGCTTTTTCAGTTTTTCCGGGGAAGGCGCCTCGGGCCGATAATCGGCCACGGCGGCGGCGGCAATAAACAGGTCAGCACCCTCGGCCAAAGTGGTTGCGGCATGGCACATCTCGATTGCCGTCGTGACGTGGTGCAGCACCACGCGTGCAGGGGGCTCTAAAGTCACCGGCCCGCTGATCAATGCGACTTCTGCGCCAGCTGCGGCACACGCATCTGCTAGCGCATAACCCATCTTGCCCGAGCTGTGATTACTCAGGTAACGAACCGGATCAATGGCCTCGCGCGTCGGGCCGGCTGTGATGACGACCCGACGCCCCTCCAGCAATCGGCTCTCAAACCGTTGATTCAATGCCGCTACAATCGCGTCGGGTTCAAGAAGGCGGCCCGGGCCCACGTCGCCGCAAGCCTGCTCTCCCTGCTCCGGCCCGATAATCTGGATGCCCCGTGCAGCGAGCTGCTGCACATTTTCCTGAGTGGCCGCGTGGGACCACATCTGTTGATTCATGGCCGGCGCTACCGCAACCGGTGCAGGAGTGGCCAGTGCCACGGTGGTCAGGAGGTCGTCAGCTCTGCCTTGAGCGAGCCGTGACAAGACGTCGGCTGTCGCCGGTGCAATTACCAGCATGTCCGCCCATCGCGCCAATTCGATATGGCCCATGCCGGCCTCTGCTGCCTCATCGAGCAGCTCGGTGTGGGTTGGCTCACCCGAAAGCGCTTGCATGGTGAGTGGTGTGATGAACTCCGTTGCGCCCCGAGACAGCACTACACGCACGTGAGCACCTTGCTTTTTTAGCAATCTGACCAGCTCTGCGCCTTTATACGCTGCAATACCGCCGGAGATGGCGACCAGGATGTGGCGTTGGTGTAAATGGCCCATAGGCCCTCAAGACAGCGATCAAAACGCTGGCACACTAGCATTTGCAGGCGTTTTTGCACACTTGGTCGCTTAGCGGGCCTCAGTTGCTTGCGGACACAGGGCCCCTCTGGTATAAATCGCGCCCCTTTATAAGCCTTGACGAGTAACACCATGTCACGTGTCTGTCAGGTTACGGGTAAGCGACCAGTAACCGGTAATAACGTTTCGCACGCCAAGAATCGCACCAAACGTCGATTCTTGCCGAATCTACACAACCACCGTTTTTGGATTGAGTCCGAGAAGCGCTTTGTTTCCCTGCGCGTCTCATCCAAGGGTATGCGAATTATCGACAAGCGCGGTATTGAGTCTGTGCTCGAGGATTTGCGCGCTCGCGGCGAGAAAGTCTGAGGAATAAACCATGCGTGAAAAGATCAGAATGAACTCGACGGCAGGTACCGGCCACTTTTACACCACAGATAAGAACAAGCGGACCATGCCCGACAAGCTTGAAATGAAAAAGTACGATCCCGTTGCGCGCAAGCATGTGATCTACAAAGAAGCCAAGATTAAATAAGCTTGGTGCCAGTCGACAAAAACCCCAGCGCTATGCCGGGGTTTTTTTTGCGCATCAAAAAGATGTCTCGTGGCCAGATGTGAAAACTGGTCAGTGGTCGTGCTTTGTGGTCCGATAGCTGCTCCCTAGCCGATCGCTACGCCCCGCCCGATTGTAACCAGCATGCCCGAACTGCCAGAAGTCGAAACCACTTGTCGTGGTATAGCGCCGCACGTACTCCATCGCAAGGTGACCAAGGTGGTCGTGCGAGAGCCGCGGTTGCGGTGGCCTGTTCCCGAGCGCTTGCACCAGCTTTTAGCTGGGTCGCGATTTATCTCGGTCAGTCGACGGGCGAAGTATCTGTTACTCGAAACTGATCACGGTACGCTGATGGTGCACCTGGGGATGTCGGGCAGTCTTCGCATCCTCCCGGCAACGACCCCGCCGATGTTCCATGATCACATCGACATTCTGCTCGATGACGGTCGTTGTCTTCGCTATCACGATCCCAGACGCTTCGGGAGTTTTCACTGGTTGGGTGCATCCCGGCTGCACCCGCTTCTCGATCACCTGGGCCCTGAACCGTTGTCTGAGGATTTCACCGGGAAGTATCTCTACGGGCGCTCCCGCGGGCGTCGCATCCCCGTCAAGCAGTTCGTCATGGACGGTAAGATCATCGTGGGAGTCGGTAATATCTACGCTAACGAAGCGTTGTTTATGTCAGGGATTCATCCTATCCGTGCCGCTGGGCGCATCGGGCAGGCGCGCTACGAGGCATTGGTTGACGCCATCAAAACGGTGCTGGGTGACGCGATTGCACAGGGGGGCACCACGCTTCGCGATTTTGTGGGGGGTGATGGCGCCCCGGGGTATTTTGCACAGCAGTTGCGAGTATATGGGCGCGAAGGTCAGCCTTGTCGCATATGCCAGCAGGTATTGAAGGAAATCCGGCAGGGCGGCAGAAGCACAGTTTTGTGCACGCGCTGTCAGCGTTAGCGCAGGTTGCCTCACATATTTGGGTCGGCCGGCAAAGCTCCCTGTCGGATCAAAAACTCGCTAGCCGAATTTCTGTTTCAGCGCCTGAGCGACATTGGGCGTTACAAAACCGCTGACATCGCCGCCAAGACTCGCGATCTCTCTGACCAGAGAGGAAGAGATGTAAGAGAGTTCGGCACTGGGTGTCAAAAAAACGCTTTCAAACTCGGGGTTCATCGCACGGTTCATATTGGCCAGTTGAAACTCGTATTCAAAATCTGCGACGGCACGCAGTCCCCGCAGAACGCAGTGGGACTGCTGTGCTGTGACAAAGTCGATGAGCAATCCCTGAAAAGGCACCACCTCTGCGGCAGGAACCTGGCGCAAACTCTCTTGTAGCAGGGAGACGCGCTCTTCGAGGGAGAACAGGGGGGCTTTTTTCTCACTGGTCGCGACCGCGACAACGACTCGCTCAAATAGCCGTGCCGCCCTCTCCACCAAGTCGATATGGCCATTGGTTACCGGGTCAAAAGTCCCCGGATACACGACGGTATGAGTTAACACGGCAGGCATCCTTCAGTGCTTTGCTCGAGACTACACAAGTCTCCCTGAGCGGACAAACTCCCCGTCAGTCCCTGGCAACGGGCGCCAATAATCGATATAGCACATCCCCTGCGGTTTTTTCGCGGTACATTGTGTAGAGATGTTCGGGAATGGGCTCCGGTTGAGATTGGCGCGTCTCAAAATAGACCCAGCTGTCACGTGCCAGGCAGTTATGGTCGATCAGCTGGGTCAGTGCGGGTTCAGCCAGCCCCTGTCCAAAGGGCGGGTCGACGAAGACGATGTGCCATTCTGCAGGGCTGGTGCTCAGAAATTGTTGGGCGCTGTTCAGGGTCACCTGAGCGCGTTCCGCAGGGCAGTCGGACCCCAATGCAGTGATATTGGCTTTCAGCGAGGCTGCCGCTTGGCGATCTGAGTCCACAAATTCGCAGTGCTCAGCGCCCCGCGACAGCGCTTCCATACCAAGTGCACCGGAACCGGCGAACAAATCGAGGCAACGTGCGCCGTGTAAATAGGGCGAAAGCCAATTAAACAGAGTTTCCCGTACCCGGTCTCCGGTCGGTCTCAGCCCCGGGCGCTCGGTGAACGTGAGTTTGCGACCGCGCCAAGCCCCGCCGATGATGCGGAGCTGAGATGCGTTGTGGGCAGGAGTCCGTTTCATACTGGTTTGTGTTCCGGTGCTAAACTCTGTTTGTTCGCCCGCCTGTTTGTGCAGTGGACCTGATGCCCCCATTCGAGTCAAACACATCATGAAGTTTTTCAAACGCCGCACTAAGCCAGCGAGTGGCGCCGACGCTGAATCGTCATCGGATGGCGTTAACGCCCCCTCGTCTGCGCAGCCATTGGCGCCGCAGGAAGACGGTAACCGTGATGGGGCTGATCGCGTGAAACAGGAGGCAGCTCAGGATCCGCCGGTTTCGAGCCAGCCCTCTGCCGGTCATCCTGATGAGAAAGTGGGGATGTTCGAGCGCTTGCGGTCAGGCCTCAGCCGCAGCCGCGGGCAGTTTGCCGAAGGCCTAGCCAATGTGGTTCTGGGCAAAAAGCAGCTAGACCCGGCGTTGCTGGAGGCGCTCGAGGAGCAGCTCATCATGGCAGACCTTGGGTTGGATACCACCGAGCGGGTGCTTGAATCATTGCGCCACAGGCTGGATCGCAAGGACTTGGCGGCTGAGGAGCCGGTGATGACCGCGTTGAGAGAGACATTGGTCGACTTGCTCGCGGAGCATCAAGCGCCGCTGGATGTCCGTCTGGATCAGCCGTTCGTCATTCTGGTGGTCGGCGTCAATGGCGCCGGTAAAACCACCACCATTGGCAAGTTGGCACATCGCTACAAACAGCAAGGCTTGAACGTGATGCTGGCAGCGGGGGATACCTTTCGAGCGGCAGCGGTCGAGCAGTTACAGGTGTGGGGGGAGCGGCATGACGTTCCCGTGATTGCCCAGCACACGGGAGCCGACAGTGCCTCGGTCCTGTATGACGCGATCGAGGCGGCCACGGCAAGAAAAGTTGACGTATTGATTGCCGATACGGCCGGCCGACTGCAGAACAAAACCCACCTGATGGATGAACTCAGCAAGGTCGTCCGGGTGATGAAAAAACACAATGACGCAGTGCCGCACGAAGTATTGCTGGTGCTAGATGCCGGTACAGGCCAGAACGCTGTTTCCCAGGCGGTGGAGTTTGATCAGGCTGTTGGTATCAGCGGCGTGGCGGTTACTAAGCTCGACGGCACCGCGCGCGGTGGCGTGCTCTTTGCGATTGCCGATAAGTTGCGCAGGCCCATCCGGTTTATTGGTGTGGGCGAGCAACCCGATGATTTGCGCGATTTTTCTGCCACTGAATTTGTCGATGCATTGGTTGATTTTCAGTGACTGACAGTTCTCTGGTTCGCTGCGCCGTGCGGGTTGCCGAAGGTGATTGAGTTTGACAGGGTTAGCCGTCGGTTCGGTGACCTGGACGCCCTACGGAATCTCAATTTAACCATCGAACAAGGTGAGATGGCGTTTTTGACGGGCCACTCCGGAGCCGGCAAAAGCACCCTGCTACGGTTGTTGCTTCTGTTGGATCGACCCACAGGCGGTGAGATTCGCGTCAACGGCGAGAGCACTCGGCAGATACGGCCCCGATCGCTACCCAGGTATCGGCGCCGGTTCGGTGTGGTGTTCCAGGATCATCGCCTTCTGTTTGACCGCAACGTTCACGAAAATGTCGCGCTGCCGCTGGTGATGGCGGGATTTTCGCCTCGCGACACAGCGAGAAGGGTGCGAGCGGCTTTAGACAAGGTCGGCCTTCTGGCCAATGAATATGCCAACCCGGAGAGCCTGTCGGGCGGCGAGCAACAGCGTGTGGGGATTGCTCGGGCGGTTGTGGCCAGGCCGGAGTTTCTGATCGCCGATGAACCCACGGGCAATCTTGACCCTCAGTTGTCCGCTGAGATCATGGCACTGTTCCAGGCGTTCAATCAGGTTGGCGTAACGGTGCTGGTCGCAACGCACGATCTGCCGCTGATCTCGCGATTTCGGCATCGCATTATCACGTTAACGTCGGGGCGTCTTGCCGGCGCGGGCACCACATGAAATCTCCGCCCACCTCGACCGCAGAGTCCTGGGGCCGGTTAGCGGCTTGGCGTGCGCAACATCGCGCGGCGGCGCAAAGTAGCTGGCAAAAGCTGAGGGCTCAGCCGCTGACCACCGGTTTGGTCTGGTTGGTGATCGCCATTTCATTTGCACTACCGAGCACACTGTTATTGACGCTCGACAATCTCCAGCTGGTCGCCCCTGATGTTGATACGTCAGTGAGACTGTCGGTCTTGTTGAATCTCGATGTGCCGCTTGATGAAGCCAACATATTGCGCGATCAACTTCCCAGCTACGCCGATGTTGATGCGGTGTCAGTCATCTCGCAGGAGCAGGCGCTGGCGGAGTTCGCACAGCAAACGGGGCTGTCGACCTTGCTGGCATCGTTGGATCGAAATCCGCTACCTCATACGCTGACGGTATCGCTGGTTCCCGGCGTCAATGAGGCAGGAGTGGGTGGTCTCGTCGAGACGCTACAGTCCTTACCGCAGGTGGACCAGGTGGTGCGAGATACTCGTTGGATCGCGCGTTTGAATGAATCCTTGGCGGCCGGCTGGCGGTGGGCATTGTCGCTAGGGGGCGCTATGGTGTTGGGTGCGGTGCTGGCACTGGTGAATACTTTGCATTTGGCCATTGACGCGCGCAGGGATGAAATTCTGGTGGTGCGATTGATCGGCGGTTCAGCGGCCTTCACCCGCAGGCCTTTTCTGTATACAGGACTCTTTTATGGGGGCGGTGGCGGTCTGCTGGCGGCGCTGCTGTTGTGGCTAGTCAGTATCTGGCTCGCTGCGCCGGTTAACGCGCTTTTTCAATTGTATGACTCACCTGGCCAGCTACAGGGTCCCGGCCCGATTTACCCGATCATATTGACCGCGCTGGGAGCCGGTTTGGGCTGGTTGGCTTCGTTTGTAGCGACCGAGCGCTATTTAAGCCGCCTGAAATCAGGCTAAGGCACTGAAAAATGGTATTTTTCAGTATTTAGCACTCTGCGGGGGAGAGTGCTAAAATATCAATATAGAAGCCTTCTGGAGGCGTGAAATATGACCGAGACAAGCCGTGTGCTCGCTGTCCCCAACAGCGCAGTGCTCAATATGGCACCCGGCGCCAATCTGGCCGCTTATGTCCAGGCGGTCAGCGGGATCGCGGTGCTCTCAGCCGAGCGAGAGCAGGAGCTGGCTGAGCGACTCTATTACGGCGAGTGTGTCGATTCTGCTCGTGAGCTGGTGCTCGCCCATCTGAGATTCGTTGTGCATATTGCTCGCAGCTACTCTGGGTATGGATTGGCAGAAGCCGATCTAATTCAGGAAGGTAACGTAGGCTTGATGAAAGCGGTAAAGCGCTTTGATCCCAATAAGGGCGTTCGTCTGGTCTCGTTCGCGGTGCACTGGATTAAAGCGGAGATGCACGAATACATCCTGCGTAACTGGCGCATCGTCAAAGTGGCGACAACCAAGGCGCAGCGAAAGCTATTTTTTAATCTTCGCAGTCAGAAGAAAGCGCTTGGCTGGTTATCGGCTGAGGAAACGCGGGCTATCGCCGCCGATCTGGGCGTTGATGAGGCAGAAGTGACGCGGATGGAGGGCCGGTTGGCCAGTCGCGATATTGCCTTTGATGCACCGGCCGACACTGACGAAGAGGAAAGTTGGCACGCGCCTCAGCACTTTTTGTCTGACGGTCAGATGGATCCTAGTCAACTGGCAGAAGCGGAAGACTTTGCCGAGAGCAGTGCGGCACAGTTACAGGTAGCGCTCATCGATCTTGACGAGCGAAGCCGTGACATTCTGGAGCGGCGTTGGTTGGTTGAGGATAAGGCCACATTGCACGAATTGGCCGCAGAGTATGGCGTTTCTGCCGAGCGCATCCGGCAGTTGGAGACCAACGCGCTGAAAAAATTGCGCACCGCAATGGTGGCCTGAACGCCCCAGACGCCCCACTGTTTACCCTCGCAACCTTGTGGCTTACACAGATCAACCCCTGACGGCGCGAGTGCGTAGCTTTGTCATGCGCGCCGGGCGCATGACCGCCGGTCAAGAGCGCGGCTGGCAGCAAGGGTTTCCCGAATTCGGTCTCACGCTCACCAACGGTATCCTCGATTGGGATGCCAGCTTCGGTGGTGCGGGCCGGCGCGTGGTGGAGATCGGTTTCGGGATGGGGGATAGTCTCCTCAGCATGGCGCAGGCTGACCCTGAAACCCAGTTCGTTGGTATCGAGGTGCACCGCCCTGGAGTTGGCCGGTTGCTCGCTCAGGTTATGGCGAAAGAAGTCTTTAATCTTCGCGTCTTTGCAGATGACGCCGTAGAGGTCATGTCCCAATGCTTGGCGCCAGACTCCATTGATGGCATCCACATTTTTTTTCCGGATCCTTGGCATAAAAAACGGCACCACAAACGACGCCTGATCCAACCGCTTTTTGTGCGCGACCTGGTGGCGCGTCTCCGGCAGCATGGTTACCTGCATCTGGCTACTGACTGGGAGCCCTATGCCGAGCACATGTACGACGTGCTGGATGCTGAACCTTTGCTGGTGAATGCGGGTGGTGCGCCTAGAACGGCCGTAGCGCGCCCCGACTACAGGCCGCTGACAAAGTTTGAGGCAAGGGGC
The DNA here is from genome assembly GCA_016778045.1 of Luminiphilus sp. Taxonomy (GTDB): domain Bacteria; phylum Pseudomonadota; class Gammaproteobacteria; order Pseudomonadales; family Halieaceae; genus Luminiphilus. The sequence goes on from JADHQG010000015.1 coordinate 8,333, forward strand.
GAGCGCCTGGGACACCGTGTCGCCGATTTGATTTATCTAAAGCGCGCCCCTTAGAGGAAGGTCTCGACCACGCTATCTAAAAAGCGGAAGCCCAGCGGCGTCGCGGCAAAGCGACCCTCTTCGGGCGCTGTCAGCCAGCCCCGTGCTACGGCGGTTTGCGCAGCACCGACCAAGTCGTCCTGAGGCAGACCTGTCCGTTCAGTGAAATGCTCGAGACGCACGCCATCCCGGAGTCTTAACGTGTTCATCGCAAATTCTACGATGCGATCCCCGTTGGCGACTGACCGGAATGGTGGTTGTGGTGCAGGAGACGCTGACAGTTGCTGAAGGTAGTCGCTCGGCGAGCGGGTGCGTTGAGTGCGAATGATCTTGCTATCAGGAAGGGAAATTTTTCCGTGGGCGCCGGCGCCCAATCCAATGTAATCGCCGAACCCCCAGTAATTCAGATTGTGCTGACTCTGCTCGGCCAACCGGCTGAAGGCCGACACCTCATATTGTTCAAACCTGGCCTGACGTAAAAGTGCTTCACCCCTAGTCTGGATCGCCTCCAACGCAGCTTCATCGGGTAGCTCAGGCCGCGCAGACCAGAAGTGGGTGTTGCGCTCAATCGTCAGTTGATACCAGGAGATATGTCCCGCACTTCTGTCGATGGCCTCAACGAGATCTGCTTCTGCTGAGTCAGCATGCTGCCCAGGCAAGCCGTGCATCAAATCGATATTCCACCGATCGAAGCCCGCCCTAGAAACGAGGTCCAGTGCTTTGCGCGCCTCGTCGCCGCTGTGGATTCTCCCCAGCGTTTGCAGCGCGCGGTCATCGAAGCTCTGCACCCCGATGCTCAGCCGGTTAACGCCCGCTTGCCGATAGGCTTTAAACCGGCTGGTCTCGGCACTTCCCGGATTGCTCTCGAGTGTGATTTCAGCGTCATGGGCAAGTGAAAGCCGAGTGCTCACACCCTGCAAAAGTCGCGCAATCCAATCGCCCTCGAACAAGCTCGGTGTGCCACCACCGATAAAAACGGATTGGATAGGTCGGTCAGATAGCCATTGCCGCTGACTGTCGAGGTCGGCCAGCAGGGCAGTGACATAAGGTTCCTGTGTGGCGCTTGAAAACCCCTCGTGGCTGTTGAAGTCGCAGTAGGGGCACTTGCGTGCACACCAAGGCAGATGAATATACAGCGAGAGTGGAACCGCCCCTGGGTTGATCATCCCCCGAGTTGTTCCAGTAGCCGGGCCACGGCCTGCGCTCGGTGGCTGACGCGGTTTTTCTCATCCGAGGACAGCTCTGCGGCATGACGACTGCCGCCGTCAGGGACGAACAGGGGGTCATAGCCAAAGCCTCCTGTGCCGCGCGCAGCGTTGGCAATCTGGCCATGCCAGCGCCCTTCGGCTATTAGGGGCGTAGGGTCATCTGCGTGGCGAAGCAATACCAGCACGGCGATATAAAATGCCACTCGTTGCGAACCCGAGAGAGACGCCATATTTGTCAGGAGGAGCTCATTGTTGGCTTGGTCGCCAGCGCCTGAATAGCGGGCTGAGCGCAAGCCAGGATCTCCACCCAGCGCTGGGACAACAATGCCGGAGTCGTCGGCCAGCGCCGCGCAGTGAGTCGACGCGCAGGCATGCCGGGCCTTGATCAAGGCATTCTCTACGAACGTGCTACCCGTCTCAGGGACTTCCGATACACCGTACTCGCTTTGCGGCCACACTTCCCAGTGCTCGCCAAGTACGTTTTTAAACTCAGAGATTTTCCCCGCATTGTGACTAGCAATCACCAACCGTGGGCGCTCTCGCTGACTCATGCTTATCCCTGACGCCAGAGCTGTACTTTCATCTTGTGTTCGTAGGGTGATGCCGCTCCCTCGGGCAAGAAAGTGAACTCAAAGAATCGGTATTCGCGATCTAAAAATTCGAAGGGCACAATGTAGTAGGTTGCGCGTCCCTCGCGAATCTCCTTAACAGACATGTTGCCACCGGTGATCAAGTCCCAAGTGCGACCCTCGATAACCATGGGCCGCCCGGCGATTTCTCCAGAGTTCACGTCACGCACTGATAGCGTCAGGATGGCCTTGTCGGCGCCACGGGTAATACCGTACTCGGCGGCGACCTCTGCAGAGAGGAAGGTCGTGTACACAATACTGTGATGCAGCTCGAACTGGTCGTAGCGAGTGGACTGTTGGCCCAGTACCGGGCCCGCAAAAAAGCCCAATAGCAGGAGGGCGATCAGCCGTTTGCGCGCCGAATCCGAAAAATGGCGCTGGTGGCGAACAGGTTGGGCAACCAGCTTCCCAATGCGCTCTGACCGAGGCCTGAGATTGTTGCTCGCTCGATGATGTCGATCTGTAGTGTTAAACACAGCGCTTCAAAGTCCCTGACAGTGCAAAAATGGATGTTAGGCGTGTCGTACCAGCGCAGTGGCATTGCGCGGGACATAGGCATCTGTCCTTTGATGCCAAGATGGAGTCGGCATGACCAGTGGCCAAAATTAGGAAAAGATACAATGGCCTCCTCGCCAATATCGACCATACGCGCTAGCGCAATATGCGGATGCGTTAATTCCTGGAGTGCGTGAGCGAGCAGGACGACATCGAAACGATTGGTTGTAAAGCAGTGTAGCCCATCGTTGATGTCTTCCTGAATCACATCGAGGCCCTTGCTCACCGCGGTCACAATATTTTCGGGGTCGATATCGACTCCCACGCCAACAACATTGCGCTCGTCACGCAGGCGCGCGAGAAAATCGCCGTCTCCGCAACCGAGGTCCAGCACGCGACTACCCGTGGGTACCCAGTCAAGAACTGTGTTGAGATCGAGACGGTTCATAACGGCCCCACACGCTGCATCCACTGCTTCAGCAACGCCTCATAAGTTGGGTTGGGTAGCAGAAAGCCGTCATGCCCGTTGTCGGTCTCGATATTGGCGTAGGTCACGCGCTTGCCGGCCGCCAGCAAAGCGTCACGTATCTCAATTGACCGTTGCGGCGGGAAACGCCAATCGGAGCTGAAAGACGCGATTAAGAAGTCCGCCTCTGATCGCGAGAGGGCGTTGACCAGACTGCCTCCGTCACCTGCGGAGAGATCAAATAAATCCAGCGCCCGTGTCATCAGCACGTAGGTGTTGGCATCAAACTGAGTGGAAAACCGCGTGCCCTGATGGCGAAGGTAGCTCTCAACCTGAAACACCCATTCGCTGTTATCGCCCGGCGAAAAGCTGCCTTCTCGCAGCTCTCTGCCAAATCGGTCGCTCATGCCATCTGCTGACATGTAGGTTAAATGGCCGACCATGCGGGCCAAAGCGACACCCCGTGCAGGCAAAGTGCCCTGCGCCAAATAGTTGCCGTTACTCCAGTCCGGGTCAGACAAAATGGCGTGCCGCGCGATTTCATTAAAGGCGATGTTTTGTGCAGTGAGACCAGGGGCGGCCGCCAAGGCGACGCAATGATCGACCCAGTCCGGGAAGTCGATGGCCCATTGCAGTGCCTGCATGCCCCCAAGGCTGCCGCCCATAACGGCTGCCCAGCGGCTGATACCAAGGTGCTCGGCAAGTTGTTTTTGGCTGCGCACCCAATCTTTGACTTGAGGCTGTGGGAACTGCCCGCCCCAGGGCATGTCTGTGTCAGGGTTTGATGTGTTGGGTCCGGACGATCCATCGCAACATCCCAGATTGTTGGAACAGACGACAAACAGGCGACGGGTATCAATGGCTTTACCGGGACCAATGGCGAGGTCCCACCAGCCAGGTCGCCCGTCCTCTGGAGAGTGAAACCCAGCGGCGTGATGAGAGCCGGACAAGGCATGGCAAATTAAGACGGCGTTGTCGCGAGCCTGGCTCAGCTCTCCGTAGGTCTCATACACCAACTCGTGGCGCGGCAATACGGCCCCGTTTTCGAATGTGAACGGCTCGTCGAAGCGCGCTACCTGGGCCGTGACCAACCCGACACTGTCTTGGGGAAATTGCTCAGCCACGGCTTATAGTCCGAACACCAGTCCCGGTGGTAATCCCACGCCCACCGCAAGATGTCGTAAACCGATTTGGACGACGTTAATGATGATAAACAGCAGGATGGGGGAGAAGTCGATGCCGCCCATATTAGGCAGCAGTGATCGCACGGGCGCCATAACGGGTTCCGATACCTGCCAGATGAGTTCGATAGCGGGATGGCGACTGCCGGGTGCCACCCAGCTGATGATGATCATGGCGATCAGAATGAAAAAGTAGAGATTGATCAACAAACCCAATACGCCGATCACACCCCATACCAGCAGGATGGGGAGGCCCGGCGTAGCCCAGCCATCACCGGCGATCACCGTGATTGCTAGCAGAATGAGAGATTGGACCAGCACCGCGAGTACGACGACCGCCCAATCCACGCGGCCTGCGGCGGGTAAAAAATTGCGGAATGGCGCGAGCAGCGGGTTGGTCAGGCGAACAATAAGCTGCGAGATGGGGTTATAAAAATTCACCCTTGAGGTATGTAGAACACCGCGCATGACGACCATCAGCAACAGCAGAGCGCCGAGGTTGCGGACCAGGTACAGACTGATTTCAGTTCCAGCGCCCATTTATCCGAACTCCTTTCCAAGCGTGCTCGCTCTTGCTGCACATTGCCGGACTGCCTCTGCAATGACAGTGTCAAACTGATTAGCGTTGAGGGACTTTAGAGCCTCTTCCGTTGTGCCGCCTGGACTGGTGACATTTTGTCTCAGGGTCGCTACGCCCTCGCTGGATTGTTGTGCCAATGCGGCGGCACCCAGAGCAGTTTGCAACGTCAGTGTCATCGCCGTCTCCTCATCCAGGCCGAGCGCTGTACCGGCTTGGGATATGGCTTCGATGAGCGCAAAAAAATAGGCAGGGCCACTGCCGGATACTGCCGTCACCGCGTCCAGCAGTTCTTCAGATGAGACCCAAACGGTCGTGCCGACGGCGTTTGTCACTGTTTCTGCCAGTGCCCGGTGGGCGTCACTGACCAATGCAGGAGCGAACAGGGCGCTGGCACCTAAACCAATCATCGCGGGGGTGTTGGGCATGCAACGAATGACACCGACCTCGTTGCCGGCGTGGGATCGCAACGAGGCAATGGGGATGCCAGCCGCGATCGACAGCAACGCCGACTTAGCGCTCAATTGATCCCTTATCGCGGCGAGTGCGGTGGGAACGATTTGGGGTTTGACGGCAACGACCACCAGATCCGCGCCCTCGAATACCGAAGCCGGTACTGCATCGACACGAGTAAGGCCGAGAGACTGCAACCGCGCCAGCGCCGCCTCACTGGGGTCGCTGGCACGCAGTTGTTCTGGCGCAAAGCCATTGGCGAGCAGACCGCTGACCATGGCATTGGCCATATTGCCCGCTCCGAGAAAAGCGATTTGGGGCGACATGGGATGATGGATATCCGTTAAGGGCGAACTTAATTATACCGCGGGCCAAAAATATCTGTGCCGATCCGCACAATGTGCGCGCCCTCTTCGACGGCCGCTTCCATGTCACCGGACATGCCCATCGACAAGGTATCCAGCTGTGGCAGGGTGGCCGACAGCTGCTCCATCAGGATACGACACTGATTGAAGGGTTGCCGTTGCGCATCGCGCCCCTGTGCAGGTGCTGGAATCGTCATCAGGCCCCGGAGCGCAAGCCCTGGCAGCTCGGAGACGGCCGCCGCTAATTCTTCCCCCGCCTCTACGGTGACCCCCGATTTACTGACTTCTGCCGAGGTGTTGATCTGAATCAGCACGTTCAGGGGGCCTTTGTCGGGTGGTCGCTGCTCACTCAGACGGCGAGCGACCTTCAAGCGATCAATGCTGTGTACCCAGTCACAGGTTTCAGCAATGAGGGCGGTCTTGTTGCTTTGAATGGGGCCAATAAAGTGCCACGACAGCGGAAGATCGGCCAATGCCTGCGCTTTTTCGCTCATTTCTTGTGCGTAATTTTCACCAAAAGCGGTGAGGCCCGCGCGATGGGCTTGCCGCACCAGCTCGGCGGGCTTGGTTTTACTGACCGCGAGAAGAGAAACCGAGCCCGACGGCCGCCCGGCACGGCGTTCCGCGGCGCGAATTCGGGCCTCGACTTCTGATATATTGCGTTCCAGTTCAGCCGGCATCATGGCGCCATCATAAGGAAGTTGATTCGCCATGTGGTAGCCCGGTATCAGAGGAGACTGTGACATGGATATCACTGAATTACTCGCCTTCAGCGTCCAACAGGGCGCTTCGGATATGCATCTTTCGGCAGGGTTGCCCCCCATGATTCGCGTTGACGGTGATGTGCGTCGAGTCAACGCCCCCGCTCAGGATCACGCCCAAGTGCAGGCGCTCGTCTACGACATTATGAACGACCGCCAGCGCAAAGACTTTGAGGAGTTCCTCGAGACGGACTTCTCCTTTGAAGTGCCGGGTGTCGCGCGTTTTCGAGTCAATGCCTTCAATCAGAATCGGGGTGCTGGAGCAGTCTTCAGAACCATTCCCTCTGAGGTGTTGTCCATGGACGACCTGGGCATGGGTCAGGTTTTTAGGGATATCTCGATGCTGCCTCGCGGGCTGGTGCTCGTTACAGGCCCCACAGGCTCTGGTAAGTCGACGACCCTCGCCGCCATGATCGATTACATCAACGATAACCGCTACGACCATATTCTGACCATTGAAGATCCCATCGAATTTGTTCACGAGTGCAAACGGTGTCTGGTCAACCAGCGGGAAGTGCATCGCGATACGTTGGGATTTTCGGAGGCGCTGAGGTCAGCGCTTCGTGAGGACCCGGATATTATTTTGGTTGGCGAGATGCGCGATTTGGAAACCATCAGGTTGGCGCTGACCGCTGCGGAGACGGGTCATCTGGTGTTTGGCACCCTGCACACTACATCGGCAGCGAAAACCATAGACCGCGTGATCGATGTCTTTCCGGCGGCTGAAAAGGCCATGGTGCGGTCGATGCTCTCGGAGTCTTTGCAGGCGGTGATTTCCCAGACACTGCTAAAAAAGAAGAGTGGTGGCCGCGTGGCCGCTCATGAAATTATGCGCGGCACTTCGGCTATCCGGAATCTCATTCGTGAAGACAAGGTGGCGCAGATGTACTCTGCGATCCAGACGGGCCAGGCGATTGGTATGCAGACAATGGACCAATGCCTTCAGAACCTGGTCGAGAAACGCATCATTTCTGTTGAGGCCGCCCGCGAGAAAGCCCGACAACCCGACAGCATCACGGTTTAGTGCTTATCGCGCGTTTAACCAGGTAGTGAGAATGATGGCTGCCGCTTGATCATCGACTGGCTCGTTGGAGAAATCCCCGGGGTGACCCGCTTCGCGCGCCAGCGCTTTGGCCTCCCTACTTGATAGGCGCTCGTCGACCATGGTGACCTTGATATTCAGTCGCCCCTCTACTTGACGGGCGAACTTCTGCGCCCTCAGCCCCATGTCACTCTCGGTGCCGTCCATATTGAGCGGGTGACCGACAAGCACTTGATCCGGCTGCCACTCTCTCAGGAGTGATATCAGCGCCTCCCAATCTGGGTTACCGTCCCGTGCACTGATGACGGTAAGAGGCCTGGCAGTATTGGAGAGTGTGTTGCCGACCGCGACGCCGAGATTGCGCAGTCCGAAATCGATGGCGATCACCGTCTCATGTGCGGTCATCAGGCATGTCCTGAATCGGCGGTGAGTAAATCGACATCAATCCCCAGCTGCCGTCCCGCCGCCCCCAGCCGTCCTTCGGGCTCGGTGTTAAAGAGAATGTCGCTGTCGGCGATCACGCTCAACCAACTATTCTCAGCCATCTCGGCTTCCAATTGCCCAGCTGCCCAACCCGCATAACCAAGAGCGACCAGGTAATCGCTAGGCCCCTCGCCGGCGGCGATGGCGCATAAAATATCCCGTGAGCCGGTCAAACTGATCTCGTCGGTGACCGGCTGGCTGCCTTCCCAGTCTGCGCCACCGCGATGCAGCACAAAGCCATGATCGGTCGCAACCGGCCCTCCCGCGAGAATGGCCGGATCGGGGCAGGATGTGACGGCGTCGATGTCGAGGTGCGACAGCATGTCTGCCAGCCCCACCTCCAGACACTGGTTTACGACAATGCCCATCGCGCCCTCTGAGCCGTGATTACAAAGATACGTCAGCGAACGATTAAAAAAACCGCTACCGATCACCGGCGTAGCGATTAAAAAATGGCCCTTGAGAGACGCCACTTGGTGATGGGTTGTTTGGTTGCTCACGATTGCTTTAGCGCCTGAACTGCCAAGTACGAATAATGGCGAGCTCTGCAGTGGTCGCGGCCAGAGCAGGCGGGAAGGGAGCAAAGGGCGCCAATTGCTCAACGGTATGCACTGCCGCCCGGTCCAGCGCATCAATGCCCGAGCTGGTGAGTAGATCGATACCTCTGAGCCTGCCATTTGCATCTACCGTCACTCTCAATCGCACATCGCCGTCGCCATAACGCAGGGCTAAACCCCGGTAATAGGTGTTTCCGAAGCGTTCGATATCAGCCTGCCATGCCTTCAGGTACGCAGCATCTGGCGTCGCGCGAGCGGCAACTCGCGGGCTGGCAACGCCTGCGGGGGCGGCCATTGTCAGTCCGCTGTATGTTCTCCGGGTGACTTTATTACCGGTGTCGGCTGCCACCGGCTCAGACGGCATCGCGAAGACCTGGCTGTCCAGTGTCTCTAGGACCCCGGTTTGGTTGTCGGGGGCATCGGCGGGCGCGGCGGTGGGTGCGCGCTCGGACGGCATTAGCAAGACAGAGACGGCACGACTGGCAACCCTTGCTGCAGAGTCTCCCATAGGTGTTACCAGGAACCCGAAAATTACTACCAGATGGATGCCGATCGACAGCAATACCGCAGGCGGCATGCTAGGGCGCACGCCGGCGCGCATAAGCGATTGCTCGCTACTCAAGGCGCCACCGAACGCAGTGGCAGGCAGTCCAGTAACTGCCCGGCAATATCCAATCCGGACTCCGCTTCAATTTCCCGCAGACAGGTTGGGCTGGTGACGTTGATCTCCGTCAGGTATTCGCCAATCACATCGAGACCGACGAAAAAGAGTCCTCGCGCTTTTAACGCGGGTCCCACCTGCTCAGCGATCCACTGATCCCGCTGTGAGAGTGGCTGCACTCTGCCTGAGCCGCCTGCCGCAAGGTTGCCCCGGCTTTCTCCGGCCAGCGGGACTCTCGCGAGGCAATAGGGCACCGGCTCACCGTTGATCATCAAAATCCGCTTATCTCCCTCGGCGATTTCGGGCAGATATTGTTGAGCCATGATCGTCTGTTGCCCCGACCCTGTTAGTGTCTCGAGAACCACACTCAGGTTGGGGTCGTCCTCGCGCACACGGAAGATCGCGCTGCCCCCCATACCGTCGAGGGGCTTGTAGATCACGTCTTTGTGCTTTGCATGAAAAGCTCTGAGTATGCTCATGTCACGACTGACAACGAGCGGTGGGCAGCATTCGGGAAATACTGTGGCAAACAATTTCTCATTGCAGTCGCGCAGACTCTGGCATCGATTGACAACCAGCGTGCCATGCTGTTCAGCGCGCTCCAGAAGATAAGTCGCGTAGATGTATTCCAGATCGAAAGGTGGATCCTTGCGCATCAAGATGACATCGAGCTCGCTCAGCGCCGTTTCTGTCTCGTCTTCAAGGTCGTACCAGCGCCCCGGATCTCGATGAACGGCCAGCGGTCGCCCTCTGGCCATGGGTGTGCAGCCGTCAAGGAACAAGCCACTGGGCTCAATGTAGAACAATGCCCAGCCGCGTTCCTGCGCAGCCCACAACAGCGCTAGAGTAGTATCTTTTTTGTAGTTGATGGACCCGATGGGATCCATCACGACACCGAGCTTGCGGCTCATGGCGGGTTTCTCATCTGTACGGCTGGGTATCTTGCGATCCAGAGCAAACCGCCGCAAGCTCTCTACGCCCTAAAAGCGGGGTATTTTGGAACCCTTTGGAAGTTCTCATGGAAACTCTTTTTGTTGTGGTAGCGGGGACGAGCCTTCTCTGCGCGATCACCGTTATGCTGCGAGTCCGCCAAATTGGGTGGGCGGTCTGGCTGTGGTTTTTTTCGGGATGGATTACCGGAGAGCTGGCAGCGTGGTGTCTGGGTGCACAGATTGCCTTCGTGGCACTGTGGGTCATGTTCTTTGGAGCGGGCACCGCGGGCTTTGCGCTGGGGCTAACCCTATTCCTCGCCACTTGGGCATTGCTTCTCTTGGCACTCAGAGACGGATTTGATGCGGGCGCGGCATTCAGTCGCGCAATGAAAATGGCACTGGGCCCAGATTTTATGGAGCAAATTCCATTGGGCCGACGTGCACAGCTCGAGCAGCAGATCCACAGCCGAGAATGGCTGTGGCCTTTTCGTTTCAGACGACCCGCGGTTCGCTACGTGCGCAACATCCCCTATTCGTCTGCAGGCAAAAGAGGCTTGCTGGATATTTATGTGCCGGTCACCCAGGGGCAGCAGCGGCCAGTGCTGCTTCAGGTTCACGGCGGAGCGTGGATGGTGGGCCATAAATCGGAGCAGGCGCAGCCACTGTTGCACAGGATGGTGGAATTGGGCTGGGTGGGCGTATCCATTAACTACCGCCTGGCGCCCCGGGATGCTTACCCCGCCCAGATTATCGACGTAAAAAAGGCGATCGCCTGGGTGAGAGAAAACATTGCCGAGCACGGCGGCGACCCGAACTTCATTGTCATCACGGGTGGTTCGGCAGGCGGTCACTTGTCGCTCCTCGCCGGCCTGTCTAGCGGCCACCGGGATTGGCAAGAGGGCTTTGAAGCGGCAGATACCGGGGTGCAGGGCGTGTTGGCGCTCTATCCTGTTGTGGACCTGACCAATCGTTACGGCATTCGTCAACAAGACCGCATGGACGGCTTTATCACCCGCCGCATTATTCAGAGAACACGAGAAGAGGCGCCGGAAGTCTTTGAGGATGGCTCGCCGACTTCCTGGGTCCATCGCCCGGATGTCGCATCGGGATTACCGCCGTTCTGTATTGTGCAAGGCACCCACGATTCGTTGGTTTGGGTAGAAGAGGTGCGTCGGTTTGTCGCCGAATTGGCGCCGGTCATCCCGTCACCATTGGTCTACGCGGAGCTCCCCGGAGCGCAGCATGCTTTCGAGATTTTTCACTCGCCCAGAACCAGCCATTATCTGAATGCGGCCTCCTGCTGGTTGGAGTGGGCCTATGCGCAACATCGAGTGCACCACACACTATCCGAACCGTCGAGATGTGAGGAAGCTCACTATGATTGACGCGGGGATACAGCACCCGACTGCGCGCCACACCGCAGATACGATGTTCGCGTCACTGCGGCGTTGGACCAAGTCAGACCTTGCCGACAACGCCAGGCCGGGTCACGGCGTGCAGCGCCTACGGCTGTATCTCTCCCCACGTGGCCGCCAAAGCGGCTAGTGCAGCCACCGGCGCCGTTTCAGTGCGCAAAACACGCGGACCCAATTGCAACAGCTTGAAGCCCTGATTCAGGGCAAGGTCGATCTCGCCCTCTGATAGCCCACCCTCGGGACCGATCAACAGCGCCGCGGTGTCGGGCACCGAGCGCCCTGAAGACGCTGCCGGTGTGCCGCAGTGCAAGACCCACTTGTGATCAGCCGTCACGCCTTGCACCCAATGATGCAGCGCTTGTGGCAGTGTGACCGGGGGCACCCGGACGCGCCCGCACTGCTCGCAGGCGCTGGTGACAATTTGCTGCCAGTGCGATCGGCGCGTTTCGATACGTTCTGGAGGGATGGTGAAGTCGACCCGCTCGCTCAGTAGCGGCACCACTTTGCCGACGCCCATCTCTGTGGCTTTCTGGATGGCCCAGTCAAAGCGATCGCCCTTGCTCAGGCACAGGCCTATTTCGGTCTTTGTGGTGGACTCGGTGGCTGGGCTGAATGCCTCGCGAATCTCGGCAACAATGGACTGCTTACTGACTTCCTGAATACGCGCTGTGAACTCTCGGCCATCGCCGTTAAACAGCGTCACGCTGTCGCCAACTCGGGCGCGCAGCGCCCGTCCCAGATGGCGTGCTGTGTCGCCCTCCAGCAACACAGACTCACCGGTCGTCAGCGGCTGGTCAGTGAATAGCCGCGTGATGCGCACATTAACCCTCCTGAGCAGAGGGCAGTGTATGACGATTCATGTGCGACTTTCGAGCCGCTGGACAGAGTCAGTATTTGTAGGAGTCGGTTTTGAACGGACCCTCTACGCCGACACCGATGTACTCGGCCTGCTTCGGCGTCAGTTTGGTCATCACTCCGCCAAACCCTCTCACCATATAGGCGGCTACCTGCTCGTCAAGGTGCTTGGGAAGCACTTCAACCGTGATCGCGTCCGCGCGCTGGTCGGCGGGCAGGTCGGCGAATTTCTTATCAAAGAGGTGGATTTGCGCTAAAACTTGGTTAGCAAAGGAACCATCCATGATGCGAGAAGGATGACCCGTCGCATTCCCCAAGTTGACCAAGCGGCCCTCCGAGAGGAGCAGCAGGTGGTCATTGCTGGCTGCATCGCGAACGACTTTGTGCACTTGGGGTTTGACCTCTTCCCACTGCCAGGCGTCGCGCATGTAAGCGGTATCAATTTCGTTATCGAAGTGACCAATGTTGCAGACCACAGCCCCGGGCTTCAGCGCGCGGAGCATTGCTGCGGTACAGACGTTGAAATTGCCGGTCGCCGTGACCAACAGATCAGTGGTCGATAACAAGTCGGTGTTGATGCAGCTTTCAGTCCCATCGTCTACGCCATCAATAAACTGCGATACCACTTCAAAACCGTCCATGCAGGCTTGCATGGCGCAGATTGGGTCACACTCGGTGACTCTCACAATCATGCCTTCCTGACGCAGCGACTGTGCTGAGCCTTTACCGACATCCCCGTAGCCAATCACCAGTGCCCGCTTGCCCGCCAGCAGGTGGTCGAGCCCGCGTTTAATCGCGTCGTTCAAGCTGTGTCGGCAGCCGTACTTGTTGTCGTTTTTGGACTTGGTGACGGCATCGTTGACGTTGATGGCCGGAACCTTAAGCTCGCCGTTGGCCAGCATGTCGTAGAGGCGGTGTACGCCGGTGGTGGTCTCCTCGGTAATGCCGTGAATTCGCTCGAGCATCTCAGGATACTGCTCGTGCAACATGGCCGTCAGGTCGCCACCATCGTCGAGAATCATATTGGCATCCCAGGGCTTGCCGTCGGCCAGAATGGTTTGCTCAATGCACCACTCGTATTCTTCCTCGGTTTCGCCCTTCCAGGCAAAAACCGGTATGCCCGCCGCCGCGATCGCCGCAGCGGCGTGGTCCTGCGTAGAGAAAATATTGCAGGAAGACCAGCGAACCTCAGCACCCAGTGCGATGAGGGTTTCGATCAGCACACCGGTCTGAATGGTCATGTGAATGCACCCGAGAATTTTCGCGCCCGCCAGAGGCTGGGCATCGCGGTAATGTTCTCGGAGTGCCATCAGAGCAGGCATCTCGCTCTCGGCGATCTCAAGTTCACGGCGACCCCAGTCGGCCAGATGAATGTCTGCAACTTTGTAGTCAGCGAAAACGCTTTGCTCAACAGCAGTGTTCATAATATTTTCTCTTTTCAGGTGTCAGGGTTAGAGGCCGGCTGCCGCACGGAGGTCATCGGCCTTGTCAGTGCGCTCCCAGGTGAAGCTGTCGCCGGAGCGGCCGAAGTGTCCATAAGCTGCGGTAGTACGATAAATCGGGCGCTTCAGATCGAGCATATTGATAAGGCCTTTTGGGCGCAGATCAAAGTGCTCGCGAATCAACGCAACGATGGCATCATCGGCTAGGGTAGCCGTGCCAAACGTATTGACTGATATCGAGGTGGGTTCGGCGACGCCAATGGCATAGGACACCTGGACCTCGCAGCGACGGGCGAGCCCTGCCGCCACAATATTTTTCGCGACGTAGCGACCCGCGTAAGCCGCAGAGCGGTCCACTTTTGAGGGGTCCTTGCCCGAGAACGCTCCGCCGCCGTGGCGCGCCATGCCGCCGTAGGTGTCGACAATAATCTTTCTGCCGGTTAAGCCGCAGTCACCTTGGGGCCCACCAATTACAAAGTTACCGGTTGGGTTGATGTGAAACAGTGTGTCGGCATGCAGCCACTCTGCAGGCAGCGTGGGTTCAATGATGTCTTTGCGCACCGCTGCGCGCAGTTCATCCTGAGAGATATCGGGGCTGTGCTGGGTCGATAGCACAACGGCCTCGACTCGCTCGGGTTTGCCGTCCGCGCCGTAGCGCATGGTTATCTGGCTTTTCGCATCGGGCCGCAGCCAAGGCAGCGCGCCTGATTTTCGCAGCTCTGCTTGTTTCTCCACCAAGCGATGCGAGTAGTGAATGGGTGCGGGCATCAAAACATCCGTCTCATCCGACGCATAACCAAACATTAAACCCTGATCGCCGGCACCCTGATTGGCTTCATCGGCCTCGTGCGTGCCCAACGCGATATCAGCAGACTGTTGTCCGATGGCGTTGATCACTGCGCAGGTGTTGCCGTCGAAGCAGACGTCTGAGGAATCGAAGCCGATATCGAGTACCGTTTGCCGAATGACCTCTTCCAACTCACCTGTGGTCACGTTGCCTGAGGTCGTGACTTCCCCGGCGACAACGACCATACCGGTCTTGACCAATGTTTCAACGGCGACCCGGGCGTCAGGGTCTTTGGCCAAATAGGTGTCGAGAACGGCGTCCGATATTTGATCTGACATCTTGTCTGGATGCCCCTCGGAGACAGATTCAGACGTGAAAAGGGAGTAGTCGCTCATAAGAAGAGATTCCTAAAAAATTTATTGGGTGCGGCTGAATTGCTGCACCTGTACCTGAAAACCATTGCGCTGGGCCAGAAAGACGCTGGCCGTCAGTTCGAGGCCGGCATAATTTGCCCACCGCTCGAGTTCTTCATGCTGAAAACCTAACCAGAGGTCTCCGCAATGTTCCCGAGCCCAGATCTGATCGTGCGCACAGAGCTCACTGACAATCAGTTTGCCGCCATTATTCAGTAGCGCCGCGGCTTCGCTCACAATGCGCTGCGGGTCCGGTGTGTGGTGCAACACCATGTTGATAATGACCGCGTCGGCGCAGACTTGACGCACGAGCAGTCTGTCAGTGCTACCCCTGACAAATTCGATATTGCTCAGTTTGGCGGTATGTTCTCGCGCCAGTTCAAGCATGCGCTCTGACAAATCCAGTGCCACCACGGCGTGCGCTCGTTCATGCAATGCTGGCAGTAACCATCCTTCGCCGACACCAACCTCGACCACGGTTTGCGGCGGTTGTCTGGGCAAGCGGTCGAGTAACTGCAGCGTGACCTCGCTGTAGTCGTGCCAGGGGGCAATCAGTTCCTGTTGCTGTCTGAAGCGATCGACATGGCCTTTAAAAAAGGCTACCGAGTTTTCCTCGCGCTGTGCTTGAACCCTGTCAATGCCGGCTTCAACTGCTGGTGTAACCGGCTCATTGTCGATGTGCTCCAGAACTTGCGATTGAAGTATGGACAAACTGCCGCCCGGGAGCGCGCGACGGTAAAAAGTGGCGGTTCCTTCTTTTTTGCGGCTGAGAAGGCCGGCGTCGCTCAGAATTTTGAGATGATGGCTGAGAGCGCTCTGCCGGACGGCAAAAATGGTGCAGAGCTCAGAGACGCTAAATGAATCCTGAGCCAGGGCGCGCAGGATGTGCAGGCGCAGATCATCTGCGACCGCCTTAAGAAAGGTGGCCAATGACGCGTGATCGCGCGATTCAGCGAGATCGATAATCTGAGCGGAAGATGCCATCGGCGCGCATGCTAACAGCGGCCGAGCGCTTTATCAAAATATTTTGATGTATGGCTTGGTGCGCTACTCGGTGCGCTAAGAGCTCAGTGTGATCACGCCGCCGGCAGTACCCAGTAGCAGCGTATCGGCAGGGCGCAGGGCAAACAGTCCGTTGCACACGACCCCCGTCATATCATTGATGCGCCGCTCGGTATCGATGGGCTGATCAATGTGCAGGCCGTGAACGTCCAGAATCACGTTGCCGTTGTCGGTGATGACCCCCTCGCGCCAGACCGGCTGCCCTCCTAGCGCCAGGAGCTCCCGCGCGACATGACTGCGAGCCATCGGCACGACTTCAACCGGGAGTGGGAATGCGCCCAACGTCGTGACGCGTTTGCTCTCGTCGGCGATGCAAATAAAGCGTTCAGCTACCGCTGCGACAATCTTTTCCCGCGTTAATGCGGCGCCCCCGCCCTTGATGAGCTGTAATTGATCATTAGCCTCGTCCGCGCCATCGATATAAAGGTCGACGCGATCGACTGAGTTGAGGTCACTGACCGGGATACCCATTTCCCTAAGCAAGGCCGCCGAACGTTCAGAGCTCGAGACGGTGGTATCAATGCGATGTCGGATACGCGCCAAACCACGAATGAAGCGTTCCGCTGTGCTGCCCGTGCCAATCCCCAGCACCAGCAAGTCATCCGGGTGCTCGACGACGCAATCGATGGCTGCCTCCGCTACTTGTTGTTTCAGACTGTCTTGATCCATTGCGGAGACCTCGCGGACGGGAAAACGTTTGGTGAGAGTACGGCGCCGGTGCGGCAGATACCAGCGATTAGGGGTTCAGGGAGCTGCCGGCGCGGCAGGTGTCATATCACACTGTATGTCACACCTCATTTCATACGGCCTCTATCTTTGTCTCAAACCGCCCCCGGTTCCGCGATTGCAGCTTGCAAAACGCTGGCCGATTGCGCATCTTGATGTTTTTCGGATCTCGGGCAAAGTCAAAAGGGGGAGATGGCAGCATGGCGAGTGAGCACGTGATAGCGAGAGATTGGTGTAAAAACGGGCGGATGGCACTGATTTATGCGCTTAGCTTTGTACTGTCTGCGCAAGTGTTGGCGGAGGACGCACCTTCGGTACCGACCTACGAACAGCTCGCTGCGAAACCTGAGTTCAGGCAGGCGGAAATCTCTCCTGATGGCAAATATCTGGCCGTCGATGTGGTCCACGAGGAGCGGCGCGCGCTGGCGGTGCTGGCCACCGAAGATCTCGAAGTCATCAAGGTGTCAGGGTTTTACGACGCCGAGGTGGGGGCGTTTGGATGGGTCAATGACGAACGTATCGTCATGACCATTGTCCGCAAGCGCTATGGCCGCGAGGCGCCCGGCTCATATGGCGAGATTTACGCGGTCAACGCCGACGGCAGCGCACCTAAGTATCTCTATGGCATCAACGCCGATGAGCCGGCCATGGCCTACGGCGACGTACTGGGCATAATTGATGACCGCCACATCCTGATTCAGAGCTACCCCTATGGGGTCAAAGACGGTATCCCGGAGGCGCTGAAGGTCAACATTTATAGTGGTCGAATCAGCCGGGAGGCCCGATCTCGATTGCGCGGTGCCGCTTTTGTCGCCGACGAGGACATGGCGCCACGTTTTGTGCAGGGTATCGATGACGATAACGAGCAGGTATTTTCTTATCGTCCCCGTGAGTCGCGGGATTGGCAGGACCTTGAGATGCCCTTCGGAGATCGAGCGCAGGTTCTGGGTTTTGAGCCTGGCAGCGACGTGTTGCGTGTCATCGGCTCGTACAAAGGTGATAAAGCGATTCGGGGTCTCTACCACTTTGATCCCGCTTCCGGAAAGGCAGAGCAGGTTTACGCCGCCGCCGATACCGATGTCGAGTGGGCCTACACGGATGACGACGACGCAGTATACGGCGTGCAAATTAATCGCCATTACCCTGAGTTTGTGCCGCTCAACAAGGACCACCCGCTCACAAAAATTAAGCTGGCGTTACAGAGCAATTTCCCCAGCCATAATGTGTCACTGGTCTCCAAGACCGATGACAACCAGCAGTTCGTGATTTCGTTGTCGGCGCCTAATGATCCGCCCAGCTTTTATCTTTTTAACCGAGAATCAGGATCGCTCCGCTTTTTGATGCATGTTTTCCCTGAAGTGGAGGGTAAGTTGCTGGCTCAGACCGACGGCATCAGCTTTGCAGCGCGGGATGGTCAGATCATTCATGGCTATCTCACTACGCCACCCAACGGCGAAGCGCCCTTTCCGATGATTGTGCATCCCCACGGTGGCCCCCACGCGCGCGACAGTTGGCGTTATGACAGTTACGTGCAATCCATGGCCACTCGTGGCTATGCGGTATTACAGGTGAACTTCCGTGGCTCTACCGGCTTTGGCGACGCCTTTATGGAGGCCGGTTATGGGGAATGGGGCCGGGTCACTCAGCAGGATATTGTCGATGGCACTCGCTGGGCGATTGCCGACGGCGTTGCGGATCCGGCGAGAATCGGCATTTACGGTGCCAGTTTCGGTGGCTATTCGGCGTTTCAAGCGCCTCTGGTCGCACCGGGTTTATTCCGCGCGGCTATTGGCTACGTGGGTGTTTATGACCTCGACCTGCTCTACACCTCAGGTGACATTACGACAACTCGATGGGGTGGGGCTTATCTCGACACCACTTTGCCCAGTGACCCTAAAGAACGCGAAGCCCAGAGCCCTGCGAGGCGTGCCGACGAGTTAAATCTGCCGCTGTTTATCGTGCACGGCAAAGATGATTTTCGTGCCGCTTATGAGCATGCCGAGGTGATGAGGGATGCCCTCGAAGAGGCCGGTAAATCCTTCGAGTGGCTGGTGAAGGATAAGGAAGAGCACGGCTTCTATACGGCCGAGAACACCGTGGAACTGTTTGAGCGCGTGGAGGCCTTTTTTAACCAGCACCTAAGCGCTACCGCTGCGGAGGATTGGTCCCTCGAATGACGGCAGACGCGCCGGACCAGGCGATTGCCGAGGGCTTCCGATCTTTATCAGCAGGCCAGCCCCGCGCCGCGCTGGATGCTGTGGCGACGATCGATCGCGCGCAGCACCCTCGCGCGAGCCTGCTGACGGGACATGCCCAAAAGGCCTTGGGGAATCACGTTGCCGCTGAGCACGCCTACCGGCTTTTGACTGAGAGTGACGACCGCCGGCATGCGGCAACGGGCTGGTGGAGCTTGGCCGGATTAAAGACCGCGCAGTTCACGGCTGCTGATGCGGCAGGTCTGGACCGACTGATCGAGGGGCAGGAGCCCGATGGTTATCTGGGGCTGATGCACCTTGCCCGCGCAGAAATCTGGCATCAGTCGGGCCTGCCCGATATGGCGTTTCCCCATCTTAAGGCCGGCAATGATTTGGTGGCGGGCGCACGACCTTTCAACGGTGAGGCATATCGCCGGCTCGTCGATGAGTTACTGACCATCAAGGCTGATCTGACAGACGCGTCGGACACCGAAACACCCCAACCGATTTTCATCATTGGCCAGCCGCGCTCGGGAACGACGCTCGTCGAACAGATTTTGGCGTCTCATCCAGACGTGGATGCCACTGACGAACTGGCCTTTATGGGCCACCGTGGCGCCGATTTGCAGCGAGAGGGCGGGTATGCGGAACGGCTAACCGCGCTGTCTGAGGATCGATGGCAGGCCTATCGCGAGCAATACCTGAAACTGGTTGAGCCCTATCGTGGCAAAGGGGGAAGGGTCTTTCTCGACAAGGCGCCGGAGAACTTCCTGCACGTTGCGCTGATCCTGAGAATACTGCCGAATGCCCGCTTCGTGCATGTGGTGCGCGATCCACTCGACAATATTGTGTCGCAGTATCGGCACTTTTTTCCTGAGGGGCGCGAGTATAGCAACAGCCTCCACGGATTGATTTTCTATTGGCAGGGCTACTTGATGCTGATGCGTCACTGGTCAGCGCTGTTCCCGGAGCGCATTTATCATCTGCACTATGCCTCACTGGTTGGGTCCCCCGAGGCGCAGATTGAGGCGTTGCTGGGGTTTTGTTCGCTGCCGGTGGCTCCGGAGTGTTTCACACCCCATGCCACCGAGCGTCCGGTCATGACCCCCAGCGCGGCACAGGTCCGGCAGCCGATTAATACTGCAGGCATCGACTCCGGGCTGGCCTATGGGGCTGGTATGAAAGATTGGCTAAAAGAGATCGGTAAGCTGAAAGAAGCGTCTGTCGGCTTATTCGGCAACAGCTGATCACCGCTCTTTGACTTTGATCCGCACCCCTTTTTCCGTCACCAGAAAAATCGCACCAAAGAAGCCGTCCTCTATCGAAACCCGTTCTCCCGGTTTGATGGTGACTCGGGTATCGGCAATTTTCTTGAACAGTCGACCATCATCGGCGACGAAAATGGTTTCCCGGCGCTGGGTGTAGAGCACGTCTTTGATGATGAAGGTAATTTGCTCGGGTACTTCTTCGACGATCACCGGTGCTTCTTCTTCACCGAAGACAATCGCCGCCACTTCGGCGTTGCGCTGCTCTTGTCGTTGCTCACTGGACCCGACCTGGGGCTTCTCCAGAGAAGCCTTTATTGCATCGGCTGCGGCGTCATAGCAGCTGAGGCGCTCAGCATCGAGCTCAATTTCTGAGCACTCCATAAAGGATTGTGCATTAGCTGCGGTGCTGAAACATGCTGAGCAGATCAGCGCTAAACAGAGGCGGTAAGTGTCCATCCGATAATGTCTTCCTTGTTGATCAATTCTTGATACTGTACTCCAGACCAGCCGACCGATTGCATCGCGTCTGCTAAATACTGCATCTCTTCAGCGGTCTTTGCGACCGATAACATTTGTTGATGGCGCTCTTTCGCGGCGCTCGCCTCTTGCCCGAGCTCGTCAATGAAGTGCAAACGCTCTTCTGCGCGGTGGCCCAACAGTTTAAAGAAGCGCAGTGCGGCTAATACGTGGTCTGCCATAAAGGCATTCCCGGTATCCATGGTCGCGCCTCTGATGTACTTATTGCCCATGCCATTCATGAACTTTCTGGCGTCTTCTGCCCGTTGATCTGCTTTGAGCATTTCGATACTGCCTGATGTGATCAAGACGCGATCAATGGTGGTCAAAGCCTGACGAATCGCCTCGATATCCGCCTCGTCATACTCAGCAACGGCCCGCGCCGACATTTTCGCGACGATCGATTCACTATGGTGCATCAGCGCAAATAGTTGGCCCTGTGGTGCCATGCGACCATGAAGGCTCGCCAATGCCTCCTCGACACGGCTGTACTCCATACCGTATATGGATAAAGCCATAGAGACTGCCTGAATACTTTCTGGCAACGATTCGATGGGAGTATCGCCCAGCAGTGAAACGGAGCCGGTCGCGAGTTTCATGCCGTCTTGAAGCTTATCGGGTAGGGCGACCTTCGCTGTATCGACGCCGGTGTAGTCAAAGGGACGCTCGAGAGAGAACAGAAAGGGCAGCAAGGAACCATTGCCGCAGCATAGCTCCAGCACGTTGAGGGGTCCGTCGGGCCATCGTATTTGCTCGGGCAGGCTGTCCAACCAGTTTTTGACTGGCCCGGCATAGCCTTTGTCAAAGTAGTCACCAAACGTAGTGGTGTGGCCCTGACGCCAAAAACGACTCCATGCATCCATTGTATCGCCCCTGTTATGCCATCGCGATTAAGCCACAACGGGTCCACACAAACAGCAAAAAAAAGGCCCGCAATGCGGGCCTTTTTTCGTGGTGCAAAAGCGCAGCCATCAGAACTCGATGGTGTACTCCGCGTAGTAAACACGGCCAATCTTCGGGTACTGGTACTCATCGACTTCGGTACCGAAGTCGTTGAGCAGCGGATCTTCGTCGGTCAGGTTGTTCGCACCGATGGTGATCTGGCCCCAGGAGCCGAAGTTGTAACCAACTGACGCGTTCAACTGGTCCCATGAGTCGTACTTGTCGTCACTCGAACGTGACTCAGACTCACCAATGTAGTCCCAAGCAAGGTTGGCAAAGAAGTTATTCCATGCCCAGCTCGCTTGCGCGTTAGATCGCCACTCTGGGAAACCTAAGGTTCCCGTAATGTCGATCAGATTGCCGCTACCATACACTTCCTCGGTCTCGTACTTGAGGTACTTGGTGCCGGTGTAGCGCAGGCTGAACACACCAAACGACGTGTCGATGGTGCCAGCCAGGCCCAAGTCAAGGGCCTCACGCTTTTGCTTGATATCGCCATTGACGAAGCCCGCATCGATGCGGACAACCGCGCCGGTGGAGCTACGCTGAACGTACTG
>JADHQG010000086.1 GCA_016778045.1 Luminiphilus sp.
AAGACCTTCACGGTAGGGCCAGTCAATGATGCTCGTGAAAGACCGGGTGCCGCGCATCTCGCTGCGCCGATACAACGTCTTGAACTCAACGAATTTGGCCTCTGGTTGAGGATTAAAGCGCCGCAGCAGCGCAGAGAGTGGAAAGCCAATCCAGGGCACCACCATTGACCAGGCCTCGACGCAGCGAAACCGGTAAATCCGCTCCTCAAGGTCAAAGCTGGTGAGCAGATCTTCGAGGTGAAGCTCACCGGGGCGCCCTACCAACCCGCCGACCTTGACCCTCCAGGGATCTGTTGTCATGGCGTGGGCATGGCGCGCAGGGTCTGATTTATCCGTGCCGAATTCGTAAAAATTATTGTAAGTGGTGACCGCTTCGTAAGGCGTTTGCTCGCTTGCCAGGGACCGATCGCTGTCAGGCTTAAAAACCAGCTCGGGGGCGCCACCTTGCTGACCTGCTCCGTTTTCAGCTGATGCCTCGGGGTCGACAAGCGCCGACCCAGATGCCGTAGCGACGGCGGCTGCTTTGATCAGATTTCTGCGGTTGAGAAAGACGCGCTCGGGAGTGATGTCCGATGAGGCGATGGTAGGGTCAGTGTAAATCCGTTTTGTCATGCTGCAGATCGCCCTCCTGGCGGTGTTCCGGCAGTCCTCTTAGATACTGAAAAGGCCCAGACAGTGCATAGATGACCGCCATACTCCAGATCGCGAGCGGCGGGTCCAGAGCAATCAAGCCCAGCACTGCGACGACAGACAGCATTCTGACGAAAGGCACACGTCGATCAAAGTTCACGCTCTTGAAGCTCGAGTAAGGAAAGCGCGAGATCATCAGAAAGCCGAGTGCTGTCAGCAGTAACGCATGTACCCAATCTAGGGCCGGCCCTGTCCAACCGTGAGTCGGACCCATCCATACCAGACAAGCCGCGGTCGCGGCGGCAGGCGGGCTGGCAAGGCCTGTGAAATGCGTCGTGTCGTCGTTTTCGCGGTGCGCATTAAAGCGTGCCAAGCGCAGTGCCACGCAGGCCGTGTAGATAAAGGCCGCCACCCAGCCAACCTTACCCAAACCAGTCAGCGCCCAGTTAAAGGTCAGCAGAGCCGGTGCGACACCGAAGCTCACCATGTCGGCGAGGCTGTCATACTGGGCGCCAAAAGCGCTATCGGTTCCAGTCAGGCGCGCAACACGACCATCCAGGCCATCAAAGACCATTGCCACGAGAATGGCCACCGCGCCAGCGTAGAAGTCGCCCTGCATGCCCGCAATGATCGAGTAGAAACCGCAGAACAGGGCTCCAGAGGTGAAGAGGTTCGGCAGCAGGAAAATGCCCTTCGCCTGTGCGGCAGAGTCTGATTGCGACTCTTCATAGTCGCCGACAAGGCTAGCCAGCGGTGCCTCTATTTGCCCAGCGGCACGCTCCAGTTCGTCGGTATCGGGTGTTTGATCGGCGTTTGACATGCCTAAAGCTCTCTATCGCTGCACAGTGCAGCCAAGTTGTATTGCGAATAATTGTAACAGCGCCGTTTACCCCGAGCACGATGTCCGACACAATACGCACCCTTTTTTTCGGCCCCATTTGAGGAATCGCCAGTGACCAACTACTTCAACTCCTTGCCACTCCGCACCCAGCTTCAAGAATTGGGCAAGTGCCGCTTTATGGATCCGGCGGAGTTCGAGGCGGGCGTGACACCGCTGGCGGGCAAAAAGCTGGTCATCATCGGTTGTGGCGCTCAGGGCTTCAATCAGGGGCTCAACCTCAGAGACAGCGGCCTGAATGTCGCCTACGCCCTGCGCAAGGAAGCCATCGAAGAAAAGCGGCCGTCCTGGGTCAAGGCCACCGAAGCGGGCTTTCAAGTGGGCACCTATGAAGAAATGGTGCCCGACGCCGATATGGTACTGAACCTGACACCCGACAAGCAGCACAGCAATGTCGTTGAGTCGGTGATGCCGCTGATGAAACAGGGCGCGTGCCTCTCTTACTCACACGGCTTCAACATTGTTGAAGAAGGCATGAAGATCCGCGACGACCTGACGGTGATTATGGTTGCGCCAAAATGCCCGGGCACCGAGGTCAGAGAGGAATACCTGCGCGGTTTCGGCGTGCCCACGCTTATCGCCGTGCATTTGGAAAATGACCCTCAGGGTCAAGGTCTGGAACTTGCCAAGGCCTATGCGGCGGGCACGGGTGGCCATCGTGCAGGCGTCCTGGAGTCGTCGTTTATCGCCGAAGTGAAGTCTGATTTGATGGGAGAGCAGACCATTCTCTGCGGCATGCTACAGACGGGCTCACTACTCTGCTTTGATCGCATGGTGGAACTGGGCGCTGACCCTGCATACGCCGCCAAGCTGGTGCAATACGGCTGGGAGACGGTGACCGAAGGTCTAAAACAGGGTGGCATCACCAACATGATGGACCGACTGTCCAATCCGGCCAAGATTCGGGCCTTCGATTTAGCTGAACAGATGAAGGTCATCCTGAGACCCCTCTTCGAGAAGCATCAGGACGACATCATGTCCGGTCACTTCTCCAGCACCATGATGGCCGACTGGGCGGCCGGAGACGCCAACCTGCTCAAATGGCGAGCAGAAACCAACGGCACGCCTTTTGAGTTGCAGGACATCACCGACGACCCCATTGATGAACAGACCTATTACGACCAGGGCATTCTGATGGTCGCTATGGTTAAGGCCGGGGTAGAACTGGCCTACGAAACCATGGTGTCTGCCGGCATTATCGAAGAATCGGCGTATTACGAGTCACTGCACGAGACGCCCCTGATCGCCAATACCATCGCGCGCAAAAAGCTGTACGAGATGAACGTGGTGATCTCCGACACTGCCGAGTATGGCTGCTATCTCTTCGATCAAGCCGCACGGCCATTGCTGAAGGCTTTCGTTGCCGGGCTGGGTTCCGACGTGATTGGTGCCGGTGTGTCAGGCAGTCACGGCGTGGATAATCGACGCCTGATTGACGTCAACGCAGCGATCCGCAGCCACTCTGTAGAGGTGGTGGGTGCCAAGCTTCGCGGATATATGACCGGGATGAAGGCGATCTCGTCTGCCGACTGAGCGCCAGTGAACGACTTTTACCCAGACCACGTATGAGATGCCATAAGAATGCCATTGATAGGGGCACGGTCGGTCGTTAGACTTGCGCCCCACCGAATTTTGAACCGTACTCACCAGGAACTCCTATGAGCTTTAATCTGATGTTGCCGCCCATTCTTGGGGTGGTCGGACTCGTAATTGCGTTCGTGATTTACACCGTGATGTCTCGCGCCTCTGACGGCGAAGAAAAAGAGCGCGGCATTGCCGAGCAGATCCATATCGGCGCCATGGTGTTCATGCACCGTGAATACAAGCTGCTAGCGGCGTTCGCTGCCGTCTTGATTGTGGGCATCTTGGTGTCCCCGCTCGGCACCGACACCGCGATTGCCTTCATAGCGGGCGCGGTCTCTTCGGCCACAGCGGGTTATCTCGGCATGTACGCCGCGACTAAAGCCAACGTGCGTACGGCTGTCGCCGCAAACACCGATGGCGCCGCAGCAGCACTCAACATTGCCTTTTACGGCGGCTCAATCATGGGCCTCTGCGTGGCGTCGCTGGGTCTTCTGGGGCTCGGCGGCCTCTATTATTACTTTGGTGGTGATCCCCACACCGCGCACGCGATCCACGGCTTCGGCATGGGTGGTTCTGTGGTAGCACTCTTTTCACGTGTAGGTGGCGGCATCTACACCAAATCCGCTGACGTCGGCGCTGATCTGGTGGGCAAGGTCGAAGCCGGCATCCCTGAGGATGACCCCCGTAATCCGGGCGTGATCGCAGACAACGTAGGCGACAATGTGGGCGACATCGCTGGCATGGGTTCGGACATTTTTGAGTCGTACTGCGGCTCGATGATCGCCTGCATCGCGATTGCCTCAACGATGGCGATCACCGCCGCCGAGCAGAGCGCCATGATGGCCTTCCCGCTGGCACTGGCAAGTATTGGTTTGCTGGCCTCGGTTGCGGGCATTGTGATTGTGCGAGCACGCTCCTCTGCGGCGCCAGAAGCCGCGCTGCGCAGCGGTACGCTGGGCGCACCCCTGATCTTTATCGCAATGGCATGGTTCCTGTCAGGTAGCATGGGCATTTCGCAGAACATTTGGTGGGCCGTGGTTTCCGGTGCCGTAGGTGGCATCGCGATTGGCCTGATCACCGAGTACTACACCGGCGGAAAACCCGTGCGCACCATCGCCAAATCGGGTGAAACCGGTCCAGCAACGGTCATGATCACAGGTCTTGCTGTCGGCATGCAGTCTGTCGTGGCACCCGTACTGTTCCTCGCTGCGATCATCTATGTCTCGACTAACCTTGCGGGCCTTTACGGCGTCGGTATCGCGGCGGTCGGCATGCTGGCGACAGTGGGCATCACCATGGCCATCGATGCCTACGGCCCGGTTGCAGACAACGCAGGCGGTATCGCCGAAATGGCGGGCATGGGCCCCGAAACGCGCGAAATCACTGACGGCCTCGATGAGGTGGGCAACACCACGGCGGCCATCGGTAAGGGCTTCGCCATTGGCGCGGCTGCGTTGGCGGCTCTGGCGATCATCGCGGCGTTTGTGGAGACCGTCACAGTCAATAACCCCGATTTCAATCTGCAGTTGTCTGACCCTCAAGTGCTGATTGGCATGTTCATTGGCGGCACCATTCCCTTCCTGATAGCCTCTATCACCATGACGGCAGTCGGCGACGCGGCGTTTGACATGATCAATGAGATCCGCCGTCAGTTCCGCGAGATCCCCGGCTTACTTGAGGGCAATGCCGAGCCCGATACGGCACGCTGTGTTGATATCGCGACCACCGCCGCACTGAAGCGTATGGTGGTGCCGGGTGCCATTGCCGTGCTCGCCCCCGTGGTGGTGGGCTTTGGTCTTGGTGCGACCTCACTGGGTGGCATGCTCGCTGGTGGTCTGCTGGGTTGTGTCCTGATGGCGCTGATGATGGCTAACGCCGGTGGCGCTTGGGATAACGCCAAGAAGTACATTGAGAAGGGCAACCTTGGCGGTAAGGGCTCTGACACACACGCCGCTGCGGTTGTGGGCGATACCGTGGGCGACCCCTTCAAGGACACCTCCGGACCATCGATGAACATCCTGATCAACGTGATGGCGATCGTTAGCCTGGTGATTGCACCGCTACTCTGATCACCGACGAGCAACAAAAAAGGGGCCATCAGGCCCCTTTTTTATGTTCGGTCTTTTCCGCATGTTTGCAATACTCTGAGTCACTCTCATAGTGAAATGCCTCGAGAGACGGCAGTGTGACCTATGGCGCCAGCACTTTCTCACCGCGGGCCATGCCTGCGACGCCAGACCTGACCACCTCCAGCACCTCGGTCTCGCCTAAAGCCTGCAAAAACGAGTCGAGCTTTTCTGACGGCCCAGTGAGCTGCACGATGTAAGTCGTCGGGCCCACATCGATGATCTGGCCGCGAAAAATCTCCGTCGTGCGTTTTACCTCATCACGCTGGGCGTCCACGGCCTTCACTTTCACCAGAAGCGTATCGCGCTCGACGTGAGCGCCCTCGGTCAGATCAACCACCTTGACCACATCAATAATCTTATTGAGGTGCTTGGTAATTTGCTCAATCTTGAGATCGTCACCCGTAGTGGTGACCGTCAACCGTGACAGCGAGTGGTCGTCGGTGGGAGCCACGTTCAAGGTCTCGATGTTATAACCACGTTGCGAGAACAGGCCGACAACGCGCGACAAAGCACCCGATTCGTTTTCCAACAGCACTGAGAGTATCCGTCTCATATCAGGTCCTCTCCGTCTTGCTAAGCCACATGTCTTTCATCGAACCATTCGGCGCGACCATCATGGGGTAAACATGCTCGTCGGGGTCAATATGGATATCCATAAAGACCAGCTTATCTTTGAGCGCAAAAGCCTCTTTCATCGCCGGTAGAAGATCTGACTGAGATTTCACTTCCATGCCGACATGGCCGTAAGCCTCTGCCAACTTGACGAAGTCAGGTAGCGAAGCTGCATAGTGGCTCTCTGAGTAGCGGCCCTCGTATTGCATGTCCTGCCACTGCTTGACCATCCCGAGGTAGTCGTTTCTCAAGTTGATAATCTTCACCGGGCACCCGTACTGACTGCAGGTCGAGAGCTCTTGGATGTTCATTTGGATGCTGCCCTCTCCTGTTACACAGGCGACATCGGCATCCGGCAGTGCAATTTTGATCCCCATCGCCGCAGGCAAACCAAAACCCATAGTGCCGAGCCCGCCGGAATTGATCCAACGACGCGGATAATCAAATTTGTAGTATTGAGCGGCGAACATCTGATGCTGGCCCACGTCAGAGGTCACATAAGCCTCGCCGTTGGTCGCTTCATAGAGCGCGCAGATGGCGTCCTGCGGCATGATCGATGCCGACTCACCATAACGTCTGCCATGCCACAACCCGTGTGCCTCGCGCCAACTATCGATCTGCTGCCACCAGGCGCCAAGCGCCTCGGGGTCAGGCAACGCTCGTTCGCCACCCTCGATCTGCAAAGCCACCTGCTTGTCGAGCTCCTCCAAAATCGTATCCACCGGTCCGACAATCGGAATGTCGACCGGTACGATCTTGGCAATGGAGGCGGGGTCGATATCAATATGAATAATCTTCGCCCCCGGGCAGAATTTCGACACTGTATTGGTCACGCGATCATCAAAACGAGCCCCCACGGCGAGGATCACATCCGAGTGATGCATCGCCATATTGGCCTCGTAGAAGCCGTGCATGCCCAGCATGCCAAGAAACTGTCTGTCACTGCCGGGGTAGGCACCCAAGCCCATCAGGGTGTTGGTAACCGGATAATTCAAGCGTCTGGCAAGCGCCGTCAATTTCTCTGAACCCTCGCCCTGGATCACGCCACCGCCAGCATAAATAACGGGTCTCTTGGCACTCAACAGCATGCGCGCGGCCTTGCGGATCTGCCCGGAGTGACCTTTTGCTGAGGGTTGATAAGACCGCATCGTCACGGCCTCAGGA
>JADHQG010000016.1 GCA_016778045.1 Luminiphilus sp.
AGCGGCAGCGACGCTGAGGTCATCACCGCTCAGCAGCTGGGTGGCTCCTTCAATGCCAGTAACGACAGCAACGAGGGCGATGATCGGTCCGATGACAAAGGCCCCGAGCCTGAGGCAGTTGAAATTGCCACAATCAATGGCAACACTTTTGCCTTCATTGCACTCGAGCGCGTAGGCGGAGTGATGGTGTACAACATCACCAACCCTCAGGGCGCGAAATTTGTGCAGTACGTCAACCCTCGGGACTTCACTGTGGATGACGATGCAGTTGAGGCAAACCTAGCGGGCCCACTTGGCCCCGAGGACATCAAATTCATCACGCAAGACGACGAGATGTACTTATTGGTCTCCAACGAGGTGTCTGGAACCCTCTCGGTGTACAGCGTTTCAGTGCTGTAAGTCGCTACTTAGGCAACATAACAGCCCGCCTCGCGCGGGCTTTTGATTTTGGTAGGATCAGGCGGATTAATCAAAACGCGATTGCATCTCGCGTTTTGACCCTTCCGGTGTCGTCGCAAGCGACTCCATGCAAATCACTCCTTGGGATGTGATTTGTCGACCGCCTTCGGCGCTTCAAGCCAGCTAAACCCCCAAACGAAAAACCCCCGCCGATGGCGAGGGTTTGTCATTTGGTAGGACCAGGCGGATTACCCGAAACAGACTAAAGCCTGTTTCGTCCTTAAGGGCTTCGCGCCATGGGCGCTCGGTGGCAAATGCTCCCAGGGTCGCATTTTGGTCGAACCGCCGACCTCTACCATGTCAAGGCCGATTGGCCGCGCCAACACACGCGTGGACGCTTCAAAACCTAACGCTGCCAATATCAGCTGTCAATCAACACCAATCAGCGAGCAGATCCCAAAAACTCCCTCCAGGTTGAGCGCAATGAGCGCCAGCTGACTTTTTTCACTATCCAAGAATTCTAATATGATATGATGTATCATCCGCCTTAATCGCGCACCTGAATGCAAATATTTACCAGTCCAGCTAAAGGTGGCGTCCCAAAAATCTGACTTGATACTGGACTCCAAGCTCATAGGCATGGCCTTACAACAGATCGCAATCAATGAATGCGTCCTGCACGTCTGCACCTCATGTAGGCCGAGTGGACATAGCAGGAATCCAGCGACACAGCGCCCTGGCTATCGGCTATACGAAAAGCTTTTTGCTTCTGTACAGCACGGCGCATTGGCGGGCCGTGTTGAAGTCAAACCAGCGCAATGTCTCAGTCTATGCCCAAGGCCCTGTGGTATCGCTGTCTCTGCACATAACAGCTGGACCTACTTGTTCGGAGACCAAGACCCGAATGGTGACGTGACCGACATCCTCAACTGTCTGCAGCTTTATCTACAGTCCGGCGACGGGATGATGCCGAGAAGGGAGCGGCCAGCATCGCTCCAAGCGAGTGTGCTAGGTCGCCTACCTCCTCCAAGTCATAACTATGAAATCGAATAATCAATCAGCAAAGCAGCGCCCCTTTTGCTTAACTCAATGTGGGCGAGATGCTCTGACGACAGCTGCAATAACTCTATCTGTAAGCCTTTGGTTGCTGATTTGGATGGTCCGCTAATGTCGAGCGACCTCCAGATTCGTGATCTTACTGTCGGGTTCCCTGGCCGAACTCTGTTTAGGGCTCCTGACATGGATGTCCCCGCGGGGACAATGCTGGCCGTTTTGGGCGCCAATGGCTCGGGTAAAAGTAGTTTTATCAAAGCGCTCTTGGGTGTTTTGAGCCCATTGTCGGGCGAAGTCACTTGGCCTCACCAAAAAACTCATACTGTTGCCTATCTGGCACAGAGAACGGAATTTGATCAGCTTTTCCCTCTCCGCGTCAGGGATCTGATCGCCATGGGTAAGTGGCGAGGCACTCGCTTTTGGAGTCGACGTAGTTGGGCGCACAGCGATGAGTTGCTGGATGCTGCTGCGCGAGTCGATCTACAAGGCGTTCTGAACGAGCCAATGCACATTCTTTCAGGTGGTCAGTTACAACGCGCACTTTTTGCCCGCGTCATTATGCAAGACGCACCTTTCGTGTTCTTAGACGAACCCTTTTCGGCGATAGACGAGAAGTCAGAGCGGTTGCTTCAGGAACTTATTTTAGAGTGGCGAGAACAGGGCCGCACAGTGGTGCTGGCGATTCATGATCTTTCCGCTGTCTTGCGACATTGTGATGCTGCCCTGCTATTGGGAGAGGGTCGCGCAACATTTGGTGCTCCAGGGGAGGTGCTAACGGCCCAAAATCTGATTGACCAGGGATACCTGTCACGCGATCGAGCCGCCTGGATTGTCGACCACCAAGTCTCGTTGGGCTTGCAACGCAGTGCTTGATTTAGTCTCAGAAATGTGGGGCTACAGTTTTATGCGGCGTGCCTTCGCAGCGACTACCGTCTTGTCTGTTTCGATGGCTCCGGTTGGTGCCTTTCTTGTGCTTCGCAGGCTTTCGCTTGCTGGTGAGGCAATGGCACATGCCATTACGCCCGGCATAGTCATCGCTTTTGTCTTTACTGGCCTCTCCGTGACGTCACTTCTTGTCGGAGGGCTGGCGGCGGGCATGGCGGTGGCCACCCTATCTGCGGTGCTTTCTCGCACCACTATCATTCGCGGCGACGCCAGCCTCGCGTCGTTTTACCTTATCGCTCTGGCGCTGGGGATATTCATATTGTCCGCGGCGGGCTCGGCTGTGCCTCTGAGGAGTTTTCTGTTTGGCTCGATTTTGGGGCTCGATGATGAGTCGCTGTTACTGCTGGGTGTGGTGGCCACTGTCACTCTGGTTTCATTTTCATGGCTGCTGCGCCCGCTGATCATGAGTACATGTGATCCGGCCTTTTTTGAATCACAGGCAACAAGGCCGTGGGTTACTGACCAGGCCTTTATGGTGCTGTTAGTCCTCAACTTGCTGGGTGCCTTTAAGACAATGGGCACGTTGATGGCAGTTGGATTGCTCATCCTTCCGGCTACCGCTGCCCGTTGTTGGGCGGTAAGTATCACCGGCCAAATTGGATTCGGTGTCGTTTTCTCTTTGGTGAGTTCTTGGCTTGGTCTCTGCATCTCCTATGCGTTTCCAGACACGCCATCAGGCCCAGCGATCATCTTGGTGGCCGGCTTTATATTCCTGTTGTCCACGTTGGTTGGGCCATTTGGCTTTGGCCGAAGGATCAGGCTCAGGTCGTTCAAAGCTGACAAGCCGCAAACAAGAGCACCAGTATAGGATGCCGGTCTTGACGCCTTCACCCCGACGAACTTTCATCTGGGCACTGTCTTGTGTACTGGGTCTCATGGCGCAGTTATCTTTCGCGCGCGAGCTACGTGTCGTCGCCAGCTTTTCAATACTCGCCGACATAGTGTCCGAGGTTGCGGGTGAAGCGATCGAGGTTGAGAGTATTGTGGGGCCGGATGCTGATGCTCACATCTATCAGCCGTCGGTGGCGGACGCTATAGCGGTCGCCGACGCAGATATCGTGTTTGTGAATGGATTCGGTTTCGAGACATGGGCTGGCAACTTGATTTCCGAATCAGCTAGCGATGCGGTCGTAGTTATCGCCACGGAGGGTATTACTCCGATAGAGGTAGGTGGGTCAGTTGATCCTCATGCTTGGAACTCGCTGAAGAATGGCATGGTATATGCGAGAAATATTGCTGCTTCGCTGAGTGACATCGCGCCTTGGTTAGCCGACCAAGTGAACGCAAATGCGCAGGCCTACGTACAGCGACTTGAGTCCATCGACCGCGATATTGCTCGTCGCGTATCGCGGTTACCGGAAGCGAGCAGGACCGTGGTGACGTCTCACGACGCCTTTGGGTATCTGGCTGAAGATTATGGCCTTACGTTCCTAGCGCCAAAGGGCATTGACACTGATGCAGAACCAACGGCTCAAAAACTAGCCGAGTTGATCGAGCAACTAAAAAATGTGGATGCGGCGGCAATATTTGCCGAGAACGTCACAAGTCCCGCACTCATCAATCAAATTGCTCTTGAGACTGGCCTTGAGGTCGGTGGGCGCCTTTATTCCGACGCCCTGTCAGTTCGTGGCGGCCCCGCGAAAAGCTACGTGGACATGTTCAGACATAACGTTGACAGCATATTGGAGGCCCTAGAGAGTGGCTCAGCTCGGGGGTCTGCAGAAGGTAGAAAAATTTATGGTCAGCCTCAGCTGACTGCGATGGAGTAAGGAGGTTTTTCATGAATGCTGAAAAAAAAGTGCCCGTGACTATTCTGACGGGTTTCCTAGGTTCAGGTAAGACGACTCTCCTGAACAAAATTCTTAGCGAAGAGCATGGTAAGCGCATTGCCGTGATCGAGAACGAATTTGGGGAAGTCGGCATTGATCAGGCTCTGGTGATCGAGGCGGACGAAGAGATATTCGAAATGTCCAACGGTTGCATTTGCTGCACCGTCCGGGGAGATTTGATTCGTGTTCTCGGTAATCTGATGAAGCGTCGAGATAAATTTGATTACGTTCTGGTTGAGACGACGGGGCTCGCGGATCCAGGGCCGGTTGCTCAAACATTTTTCATGGATGATGAGATTCGCGAAGAGTTCGCTCTTGATGGCATCGTAACTTTGGTTGATGCAGCACACATCAATCAACAGCTTGGTCGCAGCGACGAGAGTGAGGAGCAGGTTGCCTTCGCCGATGTGCTGGTGCTCAACAAAACGGATCTTGTGGATGACGCCAACCTAGACGACCTGGAGGCGCGCCTTCGAGAGATGAATCGCATGGCCAGAGTAGTGCGATGTGAGCAGGCAAATGTTCCTGTCGAGACGGTGCTGAATCTGAGCGCTTTTAATCTTGAGGACGCGTTGGAGCGTCGCCCTACGTTTCTTGAGCCTGAGTACCCTTTCGAGTGGACAGGGGTGTATCAGCTCTCGCCTGGTCGGTATCAACTGGATTTAGCCGAGGGCCCCGACCCTGCTATGTCGCTAGTCGTTCGACCCGGTCAGGAGTTAGATGATGCGGGTTTGCGTGAAGGAGCTGAGTGGTGCGTGCGCCGCTACGCTGAACCGACTTGCTCTGTTGATGTCGGTGGAGTGGTCAAAGCTGGCGAGCACGCATACCTTGAGCTGTCATCCGCCGGACGAAAATCCTTTTTCTTCGATGTGGCCGCTGAGGATACTGTTGGTCTCTTCGCCCAACATACAGCGGAAGAATTTGATCTCAAGCTGAGAGGCCCCGATGGAGAGGAAGTGCTGCCCTCTGCAGAGAGGACATGGGTTGCGCAACACGAGCATGACGACGAGGTTGGCTCTATTGCGATTGAGCGCGATGGTGATGTTGATCCGGAAAAACTCAATCGCTGGTTGGGCAAGCTCCTGCAAGAGCGTGGCGTAGATATCTTTCGAACAAAGGGCATCATCAGCATCGCCGGTGATCCAATGAGAATGGTTTTTCAGGGCGTTCACATGCTGTTAGATGCGCAACCGGATCGCCCCTGGGGTGATGATCCGAGGCGAAATCAACTGGTATTGATTGGCCGCAATCTCGACGAGCAGGCCATACGCGAAGGATTTGACGCTTGTCTGCTATGACAGAAAGAAAAGTTTCAGGCGTTTTACAGAGCGACTGGTCTGCTGCGATACAGGATTACCCCATAGCTTCGGGTTGGACGCACGATGGTGGTGCGCTTGTTGTGTGCGATAGCGCCGGCGGCGTGTACGTTTTTGACGCCAAGTTGGGTGAACTGCTGTGGTCTGAACGATGCGCGCACGAAAGCGGCGCTTTGGCAATGAGCATGCACCCGGTTGAGGCGGTTTTTGCTACCGCTGGGCAGGACGGGAAAATCTTCATATGGGACCTGACCGGTGCGCCACCCCGATGCTGCATAGAAGTTGGCGGCGGTTGGGTGGAAAACCTGCTCTGGTCGCCTGATGGAGCCCAGCTGGCCGCTTCCCATGGACGTGAGATCCGGGTTTTTGCTCTCGACGGCACAGAGCAATGGCGCTCGGACGAACACCTCAGTACCGTGAGTGCTCTTGGCTGGCTGAATAGCGAAGAGCTAGTGTCCACATGTTATGGCAGGGTGACTATTTTTGACTCAGGCACTGGAGCGTCTAACCAGCGCTTCGAGTGGAAAGGCTCTCTGGTGTCACTCGCGCTGAGCCCGGACGGTGATGTCATCGCCTGTGGCAGTCAAGATAACTCTGTGCATTTCTGGCGCCGATCGACTGGGGAAGATTCGATGATGTCTGGTTACCCTGGAAAGCCCATGGCTCTGGCTTTTGATTCGACCGGAACCTTGTTGGCAACCGGGGGAGGCGAGGCAATAACCGTCTGGAGCTTTGAGGGCAATGGGCCGGAGGGTACTTATCCTGGTTCGCTAGAGCTCCATGAGCGCGCGGTATCAACACTCAGTTTTGCCCCAGACGGGCTTACATTGGCATCTGGCGGACGAGATGGATTGGTCTTTGTCTGGTCACTGCAGAGTGATGGTCAAGGTCGGCCCGAGGGAGCGGCCATGTTGGAGAGTGTTCTGGCCGAGGTCTGTTGGCGACCAGATGGCAAGGCGCTCGCTGCATTAGATGGCGAGGGTATCGTGACGGTTTGGGCGGTGTCGTGAAAGACATTAAGAATATTTTTCGTAATGTAGAGCGAAGATTGCGAGCCTCGCGTTGGTTTGAGGACGAGTGGGAGATCTATAACCGGGGCAACTACCTGCAATTAGCAAAAAGTAATTGGTGTAACGGGAGTCAGGGAGGAGTGCACTTTGAGACCTATATCGAAGCCCCTCAGCTCAAAAAGAAAGCGTTCCCAATATGTATGCACGCAGAGGAGGACTGCCCATCGCAGGCGAAGTTTATTGAAGATTTTCTAACGCTAGAGCGCGCTCGCATAGGAGCCTGGAAAGGTTATCAGGTAACCGGTGATGGCTACTCCATCTGCCAGAGGGAGCTGCCTTTGAATTTCAAAAATCTCGAGGAGCGCTTGCTCGAGGAACTCAACCGTTTGCGTCAACTTGAGTCGAGTGTCGATAAAGTGCTGGAGAGTCTGACACCATAGCCGATTTATTTTTGGCCAAATCTTTTGGAGGGCCAGTTGAAAAAACAACGGAGTCCGTGCCGAGACATATGTGATTTCTCTGGACCCAAAGGTTGGTGTTTGGGGTGCGGACGAACAAAAGCAGAGGCACGGACTTGGCAGGGCTTGAAACCGTTTGACCGGAAACGGATTGAGAAGGAGTTGATCAAGAGGCTGTCGAAGATCACGGCGGAAAAGTTGGATTAACTGTTAGCGACTTTATCGGCTGCACGCCTTTACAAGGCACCTACCCGATCACTACCTTTCCGCGGTAGCGTCCACGCGCAGAAAAACGCCAAAATGCACGATTCTGAAAAAATAAAGTGTCGTAAAAACAGCGACTTAAAAATTTGGTAGGACCAGGCGGATTAATCAAAACGCGATTGCATCTCGCGTTTTGACCCTTCGGGTGTCGTCGCAAGCGACTCCATGCAAATCACTCCTTGGGTCGTGATTTGTCGACCGCCTTCGTCGCTTCAAGCCAGCTAAACCCCCAAACGAAAAACCCCCGCCGATGGCGAGGGTTTGTCATTTGGTAGGACCAGGCGGATTCGAACCGCCGACCTCTACCATGTCAAGGTAGCGCTCTAACCAACTGAGCTATGGTCCTAGGGGGCGCGCAGTATACCGCGGGTCATTGTGTTGGCAAATATCGGAGACCATCGAGCGCCCAACCACTAAATTGTCGCCACCCACGATAACCGAGGGATGGCCTAAATTGCCCCAGTCGGATACCGCAAACCCGAGCGCATGTCACCCCGGTTTTGTTGGCTGACGAGGCCCGATTGCTTCGCTACAGTGTCCCAACAACAAAGGTGACAAAATATGGCATGGCAGCAACTGGGTGATGAGCTACCCAAAGGCGGAAACTTCATCACCCGTTTTATCGGTCGACTGGTATTTCGATCATTTGGTTGGAAGATCGAGGGCGAGTTCCCTAACCGGGGTAAGGCCATCGTTGCGCTGGTGCCGCACAGCTCCAATATCGACTTCTTTCTCGCGACGGCCTTTATTTGGGCGACCGGCATGAAGGCATCGTTTCTCGTTAAGCACACCGTCTTTTGGTACCCGCTGGGGAGCATCATTCGCTCACTGGGTGGGATCCCCGTCGACCGGTCGCGCGCCAACGGATTAGTGGTCGACGTGATCCAGCAATTCCGCGACAAATCCAAGTTGGTGATTGGCGTCACACCCTCCGGTACTCGTAAACCGGTTCGGGAATGGAAAGACGGCATTGCGCGCATTGCGGCCGCGGCACAGGTACCCATTGTCCCCGCAGTGATGAACTATAAAACCCGTACAGTGCACTTTGGACCGCTGATTGAAGCGGTGAGTGAGGTCGGTGAAATCATGAATCGGGTGCGCGCCGAGGCGCTTAATGGCGTACCGCGTTTCTCTGTTTAGCCAGCACAGTAGCTAGCCCACTAGTCAGCTCAGGGCCCTTTCATGGCGCCTCATTAAACTGCTCGTCTCGGTTAGTGTCATCCAGAAAAGAATCCACCGAGCCCCGGGACTGAATCGCATTCAAATCGGCTGACATCAGCACTCCCGTTAATTCGGTCATGGTCGCCGCCTGACTGACAAACAAATCTTTGTTCCAGCGCTCGATCGTGGCAGCCGAGCTCCAGTAGTGACCCAAGAACCCTCCCTGACCAAATCCGGGCAAGTCGAGGCAATGCCAGACCTCGCAGTTGTAGTAGCCCGTATCGGCTTGTCCCAGTGCGCCTACGCCCCACCACACCTGCTGCAAGCCGCCGCGACTGCCAGCGCGCTCGGGCACAGAGACTTGGGCGCGTGACCAACCGTATCGGTCAACGGCCTGTTTCGCGGCTTCAATTAACATGTCGTTGTTGCGGGTCCAGAGGTAAGACTGCTCGGCATATCCGGTGGGCTCCACTCTGCCGTCGACCTCCCGGTAATCCATCTCTCCAAGGTGCTCGGTCTGGATCATCGCCACGACCTTGGCTTTTGCGTCGGGGTGGCGCGTGAACCAATCAACCTCGCTAAACGCGCGCTCTAGCCCTGGCATGTAGTGCCGGCAGTCCAGGAAAATCTTGAGGGTTCTCGGGCGATCCGCCTGCGGGATGTTCGAAAAATACTTGACGATGGCGAGCAGCCCCAGCGCGCCGTTGTCTTGAGTAATCGAAGGCCCATCGGTGTGGTTGACCAGCACGATCTGCTCGTCTTCGGGGGTGCCGTAATCTGCTCCCGGAAGGTAGGCGATGTATTGGTATGCGGTGGCGGTTTCTGTACTCGCCTCAAGTCGGAGGGTAGCCTGTTTGCCCGCCTGGGCATCTGCGACGACGGCTGCGCCGTCCTCTCTCGAGAGAATGAGTGTCGGTGCGTCGTAATGCCTGGGCACCGTAAAGGTATAGAGCCCCTTTGTGCGCTCATATGCCATGTCATAAACGATGACTGCACCCGCTGCTTTTCCCTGTGCGGGAATCTTGTCTAGGCCCTGTGCCAGTTGCCACCAGATATCAAAGGTAAAGCTCTCGGCTGGATCGACGAACTCGAAAGGTGGAGGTAGCGTATCGGCGTCGGTCGCGTGCTCGTAATCGTTGAAGGTGTAATTGATCAGATAGTCGTCGTTGAAAGGTGGCGACGGGTGTGGCCGGGTAGGGATAACGACAATTTTCCCCTCAATGCTATCGGGCGGGTTGTCGTGGTCGTAGTAAATCAGTTCAGCAGTGATGCCCTCAGCTGATGTTGAGCCGGAGTAAGCGCCGTAGCTTGCCACTCTCACGGGTGCGCCATTGGAAACCAAAGACCATTGGCGATCGTCTTCCGAGGTATACCAGCGCTGAAACTGCCAGCTGTTTTTTACGCCATCCACGGCGCCATATTCAGTGAGCGTATCCTCCAAAAAGCGCATGTAGTTCAGCCATTCCTGGCTACCAGTCAGCGTTGGCAGATTGTCGTTTTTTACCGAGGCCCAGCGATACGCTTCGTCGGGCGTGACGACCCACTCCGAGCGCAGCTCGGTCAGGTTCGGATGAATCGTGGCGCTACCCGAATCGGATGCATTACAGCCGGTCAACATCGAGCCGGTGAAGGCAATCAACACAGCGAACGCTAACGCGTAAAGCGTGCGGAGGTGGGGGAGAGAGCGGCGCATGATGACCTCCCAGATGGTGACGAGTTAATCGATGACGAGTTGATCGAGTTGGGTTCTCGACAGAAAAGAGCCCTGGTTAATTACGCCGTCGATGCTGCGTGTGTGGGTGATGTCCTCGAGAGGGTTGGCTGATAGCAGCACGGCATTCGCTACAAAGCCAGGCTTAATCTGCCCCATTTCGCTCTCAAGGCTAAAAAATGCCGCTGGTTTGACAGTCGCTGAGTACAGCGCTTCGAGGGGTGTCATGCCTATTTGCACGTACTGCTCGAGCTCAGTGTGCAAACTGTAACCCGGTATGCTCCAGCCGATTGGGGTGTCGGTGCCCGCGGCAATCGGCACACCGGCGGCGTGCAATTCGCCGGTGCGGCGCAGTGACCATTCTGCGAACCGCGTGTCGACGGGTTCGGTGGATGCCGCCAGCGTCGCTCTAGCCTCACGCCACTCCTGGCTCACGCTATCTGGGATCAGATCCATCGCCTGGTCAAAGTCGGCCCGCTGAAAAGGCACAATGAGATCCATCGAGTTCATGCGCAGGGTCGGCACGGTGATGGTGGCCTTGAGGGCCTCGGTCATCTCCGCGCAAACCTCTCGGTCCTCACTCGTGATGGCGGGGAGTCGCTGCAGGGTATGCAGCCGGGAGCGCAATACATTGCCCGGCTCGTTAGCTCGGTTTGCCAGCTCCTGCTGACGGGCGGCCAACCAAGTCTCAGGGTCGCTGACACAATCCATCTCGTAGTTGCGCAGGTGCTCTAGCGACTGCACGTCGGGTGCGACATCTCTGGCACGCATGGAGAGTGGCACGTGGCCATCGATCGGCAGTTTTCGGGCGCGCGCCTCGTCCACAATGGCGGCGAAGACCTCAGGGCTGACCATCTCGTAAATTTTCAGAAAGCTCGCCCCCGCTGCATGAATCTCGGCAATGTTGGCGCGGGCCGCTTCGGGGGTCGGGTTGGCGATGCCAAGCCCCGGAAAGTTCACGCCGTCGTAAACGACGTCTTTGCCATCGAGAAGTGGCCCCGAATACCAGATGGTCGGTGCTCTCGCGCCCGCGCTGCGGAGGGTCTCGACAACGGGCAGCAGATCCTCAAGCAATGCGCCCGTGTCCCGTACCTGAGTCACGCCGTAGTAAAGAAACAGCCCGGCCATGGCATCGGTTAAGCGCTTGTCAAAAGTGAAGTGGACGTGAAAATCCCATAACCCCGGAATGAGGTAGCGCCCGCTGGCGTCAATCTGCTCTCGCGCCGGCACCTCGGCCGCCGAGTCGCCGCTGACAATATCCACAATGCGACCCTGATCAATCAACACCGTTTGGTTGGCACGTAAAGGATTCACCGCATCCACCAATGTCACGTTATTGATCACCAAGTCGATGGGCTCGGGGGCGTCCTCCGAACAGCCAAGTAGCAGTGCTATGCAGAGCAATAAAGTGAATGAGGTCAGTTTGGATACAGCGCGCGCGATGTCTGTCACAAGTGCCAACTTTCTTAAGCGGTAACTTCTTTTGAGGGATTCAGGTAGCCGGGGCCTCGGACGGAAACCGCTGCCCGGGCTGGCCTGACTCCCAGCGGGGGTATTTAGCCATGATAGTCGAGAACAGCGCACTACTTAGCCACCCTTCGAGCCAACTTCGGGTGCAAGGATAGGGCGCCTCCTGCCACCAAGCAGGGTCGACGCCGGCGAACTGCCGGATAAAAGGAAACAGCGCGACGTCAACAACACTGGTTGTGTCGCCGGCGAGCCCCGATGCACCAGAGAGTGCGCCCTCTAATTGGATAACAAAGGTCTCTGCGTTTTCTCGGTAAGCGGAAGCGGGGTGCTCTAGGTAGCGGTCGGCGTATTTATAGCGATCCAGCCAGTGCTTGAACTCACCGTCGCAGGCTTGGATCCAGTCAGAATCGAGCTTCGCACCTTTTAGCCAGCCCTGCGGGTCATTCGCTTTGAGTGCCCACTGCATGACGTCGAGGCTTTCTTCAATCACATTGCCATCAGGCAATACCAGCACCGGTACGGTCGCTTTGGGGGAGGCCGCGAGTAATTCGGGGGGTTTGTCTTTGAGTAGTACCTCACGTAGCGACACCGGCGTGTCTGCTGACGCAATGGCCATTCGCGCGCGCATCGCGTAAGGGCAGCGCCTGAAAGAGTACAAAATAGGCAGTTCAGCCATGGGCGGGCCTTCGTGTGGCTCAACAGTGGCAATCCCCTCGGATCGCGCACGGCGAGGTTCGTTTTGAGGGGCTTCAGACATCGCTGTCGCGCGTGGAGAAATTCCCCCTATCACCTGCGAGTTTAGTACTATCCGGAGTCCTAACTTAACAATAAATGGGGACACACGATGGGACGATTAGCAGGCAAAGTGGCATACGTGTTGGGCGCGGCAGGGCGCGGCAATATGGGCCAGGTGATTGCACGGCGGTTCGCGGAAGAGGGCGCAACCGTGGCAGTGGGTGGTCGCCATCTTGACGAGCTCGAGTGGCTCGCTGGCGAAATCGGCGGCATGCCGGTGACCTGTGACATCACCAAGATGGAAGACATCAAGTCATCTGTGGGTGCCATTATGGATGCCCATGGCAAACTCGATATTGCGGTCAATGCCACTGGCCTCGGTTTGCTTGCGCAGTTTGAGGAGACCACCGAAGACGAGCTGAATCTAATGATGGACCTCCAATTTAAAGGGCCCTATCAGTTCATGCAGGTGCTGGTCGGTGTCATGTCCAACCCCTCATCCATCATCCAGATTTCTTCTGCGACGGCGACGATTCTTGTCGGTAACCACCACGCCTATATTGGCACCAAAGCCGGTATCGACCACGTGGTCCGCGGGGTGGCTGATGAGTACGGTGCCAAGGGCATCCGCGTGAACTCGATTTCGCCAGGCCTCACAGCCTCACCCATGGCGGCACCCCACTTAGAAACGCCTGGGTTGCTGGATGCTTTCTTGAAGAACTATCCGTTGGGTCGACTCAACACCTCAGAAGACATTGCTGCCGCTGCCGTCTTCCTTGGGAGTGATGAGTGCTACATGACCGGCCAGAACCTGCAGGTAAACGGCGGTTTGACACTGCGTCGCAACCCACTGCCCTCGGAGATCGAGGAGTCGGTGATGGCGGCGATGGCGGCACAGCAAGCCGGGTAATGCTTGTCAGTGGGCATGGCCGAATGGCCCGCGCACCGGTTTAAAGTGAATCAGTTTGTCGGGATCGGTGCTGTAGCGGCGTTCCCAGAAAAATAAGAGAGGAAGTGCAATGGCGGGTAAGCGGAAAGATGTCTATCTGGTGTGTGGCGGTAAGTACCACGATTTTGATTTCGCGCGACTGGAGCTGTT
Source organism: Luminiphilus sp. (assembly GCA_016778045.1). Taxonomy (GTDB): domain Bacteria; phylum Pseudomonadota; class Gammaproteobacteria; order Pseudomonadales; family Halieaceae; genus Luminiphilus. The sequence goes on from JADHQG010000016.1 coordinate 13,451, forward strand.
GAAGCTCCTGGCTGAGCACGACGTGGTTCGCGTCAAGGTGGCCAACGACTACAGCGATGTCGAGGCCATGTGTCAAGCTGATCTGCTGGTGACCTATACCTGCGACGAGGTGCCGGATATGGCGGGGCAGGCGCGTCTCAAGTCCTATATTGAGGAGGGCGGTAAGTGGTTTGCACTGCACGCTACCAACTCGGTACTTGAGTGGTTGAGCCACGATCCACCCCTACTGCGCGCACCGCGAGACAACAAAGATTTTATGGAAGTGCTGGGCAGCCAGTTTCTCGCGCACCCCCCCATTGAGCCCTACCGTGTCGAAGTGACCAAGCCTGACCACCCCCTCGTTGAGGGCATTGAGCCTTTTGATACCACCGACGAGCTGTACCTGTCGGAGTATCACGGCGAGAACGAGATGCTTCTGCACACCAAGTGGTCGGGCACGGTCGATGCTTTTCAGGACGGCGACTGGGAGACCGGCGACGATGAGCACGCGGTCTTTTATTTACGGCCCTACGGGCAGGGTACGGTGTTGTACTTGACCCTCGGGCACTGCCGGTCTACCTACGACATGCAACCGCTGGTAGAGGAATATCCGGTGCTGGAGCGCGGCAGCTGGGAGGTGCCCGCTTATTACGAGCTGCTCCGCAGAGGGATCGCCTGGGGCATTCAGTAAACTGAGCCCGCCCCGGCGCTGTGCCGGGGTCTTTCTGACCCATTTGATGGTCGCCACATGAAACGAAACTGAGCCCAATGGACACCCGCTGGATCGACGACCTCGCTGCTTCAATCCCGGAAACCCGCGTCTTCCGGGAGGCGCACCAGATCAAGCGCTTCACCACTGGTATTCGCTTTGGCGGCGGTGCGGCGCTTGCGGTATTTGAACCCGCCTCATTATTAGACTTCTGGCAGGTGTTAAAGGCCTCTGTGGCAGCAGACTGCGTGGTGATCTGTCAGGCGGCCAACACGGGCGTAACCGGTGGCTCGACCCCCGATGGTGACGACTACGACCGAGAGGTCGTGATCATTAATACGCTTAGGCTCGATACGTGTCTGCCCATCTGCGACGCCCAGCAAGCGCTGGTTTTTGCGGGGGGAACGCTGTACCGGCTAGAGGAAATGCTCGCGCCCTTTGGTAAAAACCCGCACTCGGTTATCGGCTCGTCCTGTATTGGTGCCTCGGTGATCGGTGGTATCTGTAACAACTCGGGTGGCAGTTTGGTAAAGCGCGGCCCGGCCTACACCGAGCTGGCGCTCTTTGCACAGCTCAACGAGCAGGGCGAGCTCGAGCTGGTCAATCATCTGGGAATCGATCTGGGTACTACGCCGGAGGAGATACTCGGGAACCTCGAAGCCGGGCAGTTTGATGCCAGTGCCGTCACGCTTGAGGGGGGGCTGGCCTCTGACCCCGAGTACAGCGATCGCGTGCGTGAGGTCGATGCGGCGACGCCATCACGATTCAATGCTGACCGCCGACGCCTCCATGAAGCGAGTGGCAGCGCTGGCAAGCTCGCGGTGTTTGCCGTTCGGGTCGACACCTTTGACAAGCCTAAGGCCGAACAGGTGTTTTACGTTGGCACCAATGAGCCTGAGCAGCTCAACGAGATCCGCCGAAAACTCCTCTCAGAGTGCGCGGAACTGCCCGAGATGGCGGAGTATATGCACCAGAGCTGGTTCGACGGCGCGGACCGCTACTGCAAAGACACGTTTCTCATCATCAAATATCTGGGCACGAGCTTTATGCCGCGGCTCTACCGTATCAAGGCAGCGATGGATCGTTGGCTAGAAAAGATACCGGGGCTACCCAATCGGCCTGCGGACCATGTACTGCAGCGGTTGGCGAGGCTCTGGCCCGATCATCTCCCCAAACGCATGCGGGCGTATCGCGAGGCTTACGAGCATCATTTGATTGTGGTGGCTGCTGACACAGCCATCTCGGAGATCCGACAGGTGCTGCATAACGTCACGCGAGAGAGCGAGGCCGGTGCTTTTTTTGAGTGCTCTCCCAAAGAAGGCGATGCCGCCCTGTTACATCGCCTCGTCGCGGGCGGTTCGCCCGCACGGTACAACCTCGTGCATGCCAAGGAGACCAATGGCATGGTTACATTTGATGTGGCACTGCCGCGGAATTACGGCAAGTGGTATGAGTTTCTCCCGGAGGATTTATTGGATCAGTGCGCGGCGCCATACCGAGGCGGGCATTTTATGTGCCATGTGTTTCATTGGGACTTTGTGGTGAAGGCGGGCGTTGATCCCCAAGCGATCAAGGCGCGCATGATGACATTACTGGATGACATTGGTGCTAAGTATCCTGCCGAGCACAATGTCGGTAACCAGTACTTCGCAGAGCCCGATCATGCTGCCTTTTACCGCGAGCTAGACCCCACCAATACGTTTAATGCCGGCGTCGGTAAGATGTCCAAGTACAAGTTCTATCACTAGGGCTATCGCTCATTTATTGCGGGCAAAAAAAGGCCGGGTTGCCCCGGCCCAGAAGTCACAACGCTAAAACTCAGAACTTCCAGTTAAGACGCAGACCTACTTCACGCTTATCCAAGGGTGAAACCGCTACGCCCTGTTTAGCCGTCAGGAACGCAAACTGGGAGGGGCTGGAGAAGTCAGTCCAGCGCGCGCCGGTCTGCCAGGCTGCTTCATCAGTGAGATTCATGACGAACAGCTCAGCCATCAGGTTCTCCCACTCCAGACCGATACGCAGGTTGAAGAGGTTGTAAGAATCCAGCTTCGCAAGGTTGGATTCGTCAACATAAGACTCACCCTGATGGAACCAGTCCAAGCGCCAGTAGCCGCCCTGGTCGAACAGCGAGAACTCATGCGAGACGTAGGCACTCATGGTGTTCTTCGGTTGACGCGGTGTTTGGTTGCCCGACATTTGCGAGAAGCCGGCAATGGGTGCCACGAAATTGAAGGTGTAGTCATCGTATTCCGACTCGATGTAGCTGATATTCACGCCCACTTCAGTACGATCCGTGATGGCAGCCTTACCCTCGAACTCCACACCCCAGATATCGGCATCGCCAGGAATCAGAATGTTCCGAGAGTTGTAGAAGGGTATCGGGTCGCCACCATCAGCGGGATAAGTTGCCTTGGGCTGTCCCAGCGTGCCATCCGGGCATTGGGTGCTACCAATGTCTGAGGCTCGGCAGGTCTCGTTGATTTGGAAGGAAGATCGGCCCTTAATGTTCTCCCAGGTCTGCAGATAGACCGCCAGGTTCATCTGACCGCGACCGCCCCAGAACTGTTGCTTCCACCCGAACTCGATCGCTTCCAGTGTCTCGGCGTCCAATAGCTCAGCGACTGTCGAATCTTGCGCGATGTACTGCGCTTTTTCGCGCTCATCGGCTTGAGCATAGAATGTGTTGAAATCACCGGCAATTTGGCCTTCAGACCAGCTTGCGTAGAGCGTGGTGTTGTCAGAGGGGGTCCAGCGCACAATCGCGCGTGGTAAGAAGTCATCAAACTCTTCTTCCAGCCGGCTATCGCCTCTGCCAGTCACCACGCTACCTTTGGTCAGGGTATCTTCAACGAAGCGTCCCTCGAGAATGACGGTCAGGTTGTCGGTAATGTCGAAATCAATTGAGCCAAATATGCCTGTCACCTCAGCTTCGTCAGCGTTCTGAAGGCTGTTGCTGAAGATGCCCAGTGCATTGCCAGGTCGGCCCATACCCAGCCCGCCAATCGCTGGATCGAAGAAGCTGTAAACACAAATGTCGGGGTAAGCATCGGAATAGCCGTAAAAGTCAAAGGCGAAGCAAGATGTCGCCGCATCACCGCCACCGCCTGAGGACAGGAACTCCTGCTCGTAGTAGCTATAACCGACCAACCATCGGAGTCGTTGGTCCTGGGGGCTTGCGACTCTTATCTCCCAACTTTCGTCTTCCATTTTTTGTGGATCGCGCGACCACCAGCCTAATCGATCGGACAAGTCGAAATCGCGTATCCAGTTGGCTTCTTGCTCGTTCTTGCCGTAGCTCACGTCAATGCTGTAGCCCGAGTCGAACTCGTAGCCAGCGGCGATTGAGAAGCGCTCTGTTTCTCGCTTCATGCCGATTGAGGTCACGCCCGGCACCCCGTCGATATTGGTCTCGGGGTCGGTCAGTGCCGACATGTCGACAGGTAGAACCGTGTTCGACGAGATCACGTTGTTGCCCGGATCCAGCGCGACTGAACTGCCATAAGGCACGGTGCCGCAGATATAGTTAATGGGGTTAGCAGGCCCCTCGGCTGAATTCACTGTCGTGCCGGTACAGGTATCGTTCATGATCCCCGATATAAAAGCCTGACTCGGCGCGCCGTCGTCGTCTTCGGAGGTGCTGTAGCGCATTTTCAACTTGAAGTTATCGGTTGGTGTCCAGTTAATCACGCCATTAAAGGTCGTGGTCTCCTCATCACCGGTTCGGCCGCCGTCTGTCGCGGTAAAGTGCCCCTCTTTATCGTAAAAACGTCCCGATACGCTGAAAGCCAGCACGTCCTGAATGATAGGGCCCTCAAGTAAAGCGCTTACATCGGTTCGACCACGATCCGACATACTGGCTGTGATTTCACCGCCAAATTCCTCGGCGTTAGGGTCGCGGGTGATCAGATTCACCGCGCCGCCAAACGTGTTGCGAGCGTAATAGGCTGACTGCGGGCCTTTGATGACCTCCACCCGCTCAAGGTCCATGAGGCTGAGCGAGGTGCCGCCGTTGAGCACGTACACGCCGTCAATAAAGAGAGCACCCGTTGCGAAGCTGGGTGAGAACTGAGCTGTAGTCAGGCCCCTGAACTGCAGCTGTGTGTTGTAGCGTCCGGGCTGCTGGTTGCCCTGATTCATGAACTGGAAGCCGGGCGTGTGCAGGGCCACGTCCTCGAGATCGCGCATGTCGGTCATCAGAATATCGTCAGCACCGAAGACTGATACCGCAACCGGTATCTCCTGCAGGGACTCGTCCCGTTTTCGGGCGGTAACAACTACCTCCTCCAGACCGGCCGATTCTTGTGCCATGGTGATCGCGCTAGGCATGACTCCGGCAACCGCGAGTGCGACTGCCGACGAGAGCGTCCATCGAGTGCTTCTATTCATGAAGAGTGCCTCTATTGTATTTATGAATGGCTTGAAGTGACACAAACAGCGTTGTTTCCAACATACGTTCAGTACACATATGCTCTATTGTTATACCAATAAGCGTTAATGCGCAAGGTGCGCTTCTGGGGGTAAATGGGAGGCTATTTTCTCCGCCTAAGTACTGGCCATGGTGGGGGCGGGCGGCCCCGCTGACTGGGAACGATTTGCCTTATTGATATAACAACCGATCAAATTTAATCTGCCAGCAATAGCGGGGGGTAGTGTTGATGCAAAGTGTGACCGTGGCAGCACCGGGTGGACCAGAGGTTTTGCAGCTGATTGAGGCCGAGACACCTCAGTCTGCTCCCGGAGAAGTAGTGATTGAGGTGGCCTACGCGGCCTTGAACCCGCTCGATAACCACGCGAGAGCCGATCGCATCAAATGGAATCATCCGGGCTACCCCTTCACCCCCGGTTTTGAGTTCTGCGGTCGGGTCAGCAGTGTCGGCGACGGTGTTGATGAGACGCTGATCGGTCGGCGCGTAGCGACTAACGGGCAGTGGGGCGGTAACGCTGAGTTCGCCACCGCGCCCGCACAGGCTTTGGTGATGGTGCCAGACGCGTTTGACTGGCAGTTGGCGAGCTGCTTTTCAACCTGCGCTTATACCGCATGGCTGTTGGTGCACAGCGCCGCCAAGGTGAAACCCGATCAGTGGGTCGTGGTGCATTCCGCAGCCGGGGCAGTGGGGTCTCTGGTCATACAAATTGCTAAGTCTGCCGGCGCACAGGTCATTGGGCTCGTGGGTGGTGAGCACAAATTTGAGTTTGTCGAGCAATTTGGCCCGGATGCTGTCATCGACTATTTGCGCGATGACTGGCCCGACGGCGTGAAGGCGCTTACTGATGGTCGCGGTGCTGACGTTATCTTTGACGGCAATGCTGGCGATCGCGCTCCCATGAATCTCGACGCCATCGCACCGCTGGGTCATATCGTGTATCTCGGCGCCAGTGCGGGACAGGCGCCCCCAGTGCCGCCCTCTATGCTGATTGGCAAAAGCTGCTCGATGTCGGGCTTTGTGCAATATTTTCATCAGGCCGTCAGCGGCGGAGCCGAAGTGGCCGCCACCCATCAGGCGCTGGCCGATGATGTCTGGCGTATCCCGATTGAACGCGAATTTGATCTGACTGATATCGCCGAGGCTCATCGCGCTTGGGAGGCCCGAGAACTTCTCGGGCGGAGTGTGATTCGCGTCGGGGGAGATCTGTAGTCACTCTATGAGTGTTGTCAGCGGCCTGCACGAATTCGTCTTTGCGACGCACATCTCGGAGCGCGACCGACTCTTACAGTTCTGGTCGCAGTTGGGCTTTTTGCCTGAGCGCGAGGGCAGCCTGACCGCCACTGAATCTGAGGCGCTCTACGGACATGCCGCCGCACTACGGTCTGTTCGTCTCAAGCACTCAGGCAGTCATGCGCATGACACGGGGCTGGTCAGGCTCCAATGCTGGAGTGATTTAGCCGGTGACGGGTTGGGTGCTCGAAAGCCTCTGGTGACCGGTAGCCGCTGGATGGGCATGTACACCGCCGACATTCTTGAACTGCGGGACAGCCTTGGTGACTACAACTCCGATGTCAGCGACCGCTGGTTGTCTGAGCTGGTGTCTGCGCCGCTGGCCAATCCGCCCCCGCAGGTGACCTGGGAAAGCCCCTTTGTCGGATTGCGGGAAACCCTGTATTTCGACCCAGACGGTCGGATCGCGTTCATTCAGAGGGGCGGCTTCGATCGGTCGGGGTTTGGCACCATCGATCAAGGTTTACCTTATAAAAACAGTGAGGGCAGTCACGCTAATGTGGTTCAGCCCAGCAATGCCTTCGATACCGCCTTTTACAAGACCGTGTTCGGTCTCGAGTCGGCGCCTTACGGTGAGGCGCACGACTCAGGTGATGAACCGCCAACCCAGCGCGCGCTGCGCCTAGAAGCAGGGCAGTTATTTCGTGTCGAGCGTCTTCGCGCCCCCGACTGCCCCACGGGTCTGCTGCAGGTCTACTCGCCCTATTTCGACACCGAAGATTGCCGTGAGTTAAGTCAGCCCGGCCAGCGCGGTCTCACGGGCTATAGCTACCGATCGAGAATGATCGACGCGGCTGCGTTGCCGAATGTCACCGACTATCGGTCCGGTCGCAATGAATTCGGCGAGCCCGCCTGCACGTTTCGCTCTCCAGATGGTTATTTTTGGATGTGGGTCGGTGACTGATTCTCTGCGCGGCTATCCCCTCAGAGCTTTCATCATCTGTCTGATCGCTTACACCACGGCGCAAATGGATCTCGCCCTGTTTGGTTATGCCGTGCCGGCGATTCGTGCCGAGTTCGGGCTCTCTCTCAGCGAGGTGATGGCAGTTGTCTCCACTGCATTCCTGATGGGTGGGGCGTTGCTCGTGGTGTTGGGTTGGTTAGCAGACCGGATGGGCCGTTTGCCACTGTTTCAGTTCTCGCTGCTGGGGTCCTCGGTGCTGGTCGCTTTGATCAGCGTGGCGCCCGGGGTGATGACCCTGACAGCGCTGCGCGGCGCCAGCATTGCCGTCGGTGGGCTGAGTTATCCGATTACTGGCGCGATCATTACCGAGGAGATGCCGGCTCGGGTGCGCGGTTTCATGATGGGGTTGTTACAGATCGGCTATCCGTTGGGGTGGGCGCTGGCCTCACTGTGGTCGATGTGGCTGTTGACCGAGTACGGATGGCGCCAATTGTTCTGGGTAGGGCTGGTCAGCTTGCCCATGGTATGGGTGGTGCGCCGCTACCTTCGCGAGCCGCCTCGATCGATTGCTGCTCGCTCCCACGAAGCGCCGGCGGCGCTTTCCGAGCTCTGGGCAAAGGGGACTCGTGAGCGCGCGCTCACGCTATTTTTCGCACAGTTTTTATTCGTTTGGGCTTACGCCGCCTCAATTTTTTTGTTCCCTAGCTTTTTGCGCGAAGTCAGAGCACTCGATGTCTTTGATTTCTCTTTGCTGATCGGAGCCGGGAATGCGATTGGTGCGTTGGGTTATGTCCTCGCTGCATGGGTTGGTGAACGGGTGTGGACCCGCCGCAACACCGTGGTGCTGTGGACCTTATTGGGTTCGCTGCTCTTTCAGGTGCTGGTCTGGGTACCTGAATCTTTCTCACAGATTCTGATCGTGTATGCGTTGATGAGCATGTTCTTTTACGGCTCGGCGGCGGTGAAGTTTGCTTATCTCGCCGAGGTCTTCCCCACCCGCATCCGTGCATTGGCCATGGCGTGTTGTGGATCGTTGGCAGTCACACTGGGTTCTGCGGCAGGCCCCTACTCCGTGTCGCTGGCTATCGAGGCCTGGGGGTGGCATATCGGCTACGCGGTGCTGGTGGGGGTGCCTTTAGGATTAGCGGGGCTTTTGTACCTCACCCTCGACGCCTTGCCCTCTGGTTTGGAAGTCGAAGAAATCGAAAATCGGGTTGGCAAAGGAGCAATGCTCAATGGCTAATGGTTATCGGGTGAAAGCATTTGGCGGGCCAGAGGTGATGATTTGGGAGGCTCTGAATCTTGGCGATCTGGCGCCCGGTGCGGTCCGCGTGCGGGTCGGTGCCAGTGGCATTAACTTCGCCGAAACTCGCATGCGCGCTGGGGACTACAGCGGACAAGAGCTCCCCTTTGTAATGGGCATGGAGGTCGCCGGCACCGTCGAGCAGATTGGCGACGGCGCGTCTGGATTAGCCGTCGGTGATCGCGTTTTTGGTCGCGTTCGCGGGGCGCACGCCGAGGTGGTGGATTGCGACCCCGAGCATCTCATGCTCCTGCCTGACAGCCTGAGTTTTGAGCAGGGTGCGGCGATTCCCGTGGGCTGGCTGACTGCCTGGCATGCGCTCTACACGGTCGGCGGTATGCAGGCAGGGGATCGTATTCTGATCGAGGCGGTGGGCGGCAGCGTCGGCAGTGCCGCGCTGGCGCTGGCCAAGCAGGCTGACTGCTGGACATTGGGTACAGCGAGTCGCGATGACAAGTTGGAGCGCGCCCTTGCGATGGGCTGTGATGCCATTGTGAATTATCGCAATGCGTCGGTGTCTGAGCAGGTGTCATCTCTGACCGGTGGTGAGGGCATGGACATTGGCTTGATGACCATTGGTGACGCGACCGCCGACGAGCTCATTGATTCCATGGGAATGGATGGCCGGGTGGTGATGTTCGGCAGTACTGGCGGGCGCGATATCACGTTTAACCTGCGCATCGGCATTTTGAACATACAGCTGCTGTCGATGAGCATCTCTACCAGTCCTGCATTCATGACGCGCACCATGCCTGAGTTCAGGGCGCAAGCCTTGCCGCTGTTCGCCAGCGGCGAATTGGTCCCCGTCGTGGATACCGTGCTGCCCATGTCTGAGCTCGCACGAGCGCACGAGATGGTGGATGAGCGGACCCACTTCGGAAAGGTCATCTTGGTCAACGAGTCGAATTAAAACACTGGATATCGAGGCCGCTGAGGTCCGATTGCCTAAACAGAACAGGGCTGCTGCGCCCGGAGAGAGGAAAGCGATGAGAGTGATGACTGACAAGCAGCGCCGTAAGGCATCGAGTGTTTACTGTGGCTTTGGCAACCTGGCGGCGGTGGTATTCGCTATCTGGGTCGTCGGCACCGGTATCGCGGCAGCGGCAGAGCCCGTGACGGACAAACCGTGGCGTGAGGCGGTGATTAGCGTCACCGACCCGGATGTCACGGCAAAGTTCTTCAAGGAGATTGGTGGGTATGAGGAGCTGGGCCGCGGTGCACTGTCTGCATCAGCCATCGCCGCATGGGGTTTACCGCCCGAAGCGAGTGGTGAGTATTTATTGTTACGCGCGCCGATGGGCGGTGATTTTGGTCTCGTGCGGCTGGTGAGCTTTTCCGATGCCGGCAGGCGGACGCCGATGCGCCCGGGTGCCAGAGCATGGGATACCGGCTGCTACTTCAGCATGATGATTCGCGTGAAAAATATGCAGTCGATCTACGATGACGCCATTCGGCTGGGTTGGTGGACCGAGACCCCGATTACCGCACTGCAATTTGGAGAATCGGACCTGCGGGTGGTGATCTATCGGGGCCCTGACGGTGTGCAGGTTCAGACTTATGACCGACTGAGCCCGCCGTTACCCGATGCCATCCCTGATTTTGAACGGATGACCGCGCCATTTAACATGATGCAAATGGTGGCTGATCGCGATGTCGCTTACGATTTTTTCACTCAGGTGCTGGGGTTCGATACCTTCTACAAGGGTAAGCCCTACACCGCCAAAACCCCGACGCCAACACCCATTGGCATCCCCCTGAATCTCACTACCTCTGTGCCTTATCGCGCCGGAATTGTTTACCCGGTGCCCGGTGAGTTTGGTCGCATGGAGATGATCGAAGTCATGGGCCTCGATGGCTTTGATTACTCAGGCCAGTGCGAAGCGCCTAATTTGGGCATTCTGGCCGTCCGGTACCCGGTAGCCGATGCCGAGCAGGCCAAATCATTGATTCTTCAGCGGGGCGGCAGCGTTTGGCGGGACGTGAGCCGAGTGACCGTCGGAGGAATGGGGGATGTCGATCTGTTTTCGGTCAAAACCCCTGATGGCTCGATCATGCAGTTCTTCTCACCCGGGCAGTGAGACCCTCGTTGCCGTATCAGCGAATAGATAGGGCGCGCCGCGTTGCCGTCACGCTGCAGACCGCGCCTCGACTTAGGAGCCCGCTTGTATGAACAGTTTGTGTCGGGGTCAGGGCCGTAGCCGAGTCGCTCGCAGCCAGATCATGGCGGCGGGTTTAATCTGCGTCGCGTTAGCGTGTACGGCCAGTGCTCAGTCGGCACGGATTAAACGCATCTCCTTGATGACGCCAGACCTTGATCGCTCAATCCTTTTTTTTACCGAGGTGGTCGGTTTTACGCTTGATTTTGAGGGCACTCTGCCGCCCGGTGGTGAGCCGTTTCTGGGGCCGGTATTCAATATTGATGCGAGCAAACCGATTCGTCGCGCGCTGCTGTCAACCAAAACTGAGGCGCGGGGCTTGTTCTTGATTGAGCACTCTGACGCCCCCCAATTTGATAGCGACCGCCCGACGCCAGTGGTGACCGTAGTGGAAGTGCCGCACCTCAGTGACACCCTGACCAGCGCCAGAGCCTTTGGCGTTACGGTGAGCGAGACCGTCACGGATACCACGCCCGAGGGTATGCGATTCAGTGAGGCCGTGATTACCAGCCCGGGAGGGCACGCTATCCTGGTTTACGAATTAACGCCCGCGCAGTGAGTCCGGACCAGAAGGTTCGACCGCTATGTTCGGTTACTCAGGTTTAAAGTAGTCCCGGTACCACTGAACAAAGTGCGTTAATCCGGTCTTGAGATCTGTCGCAGGCTCGAAGCCTACAAGCGTTCGCGCCGCGTCGATATTCGCCGCCGTGCGATAAACGTCGCCCGGCTGCATGTCGACCATGACCTTATTGGCTTCGCGCCCTATCAATGCTTCCAGCGTGGCAATAAAGTCGCCCAGTTTGACCGGCTGGTGGTTGCCCAGATTCAACAACCGATAGGGTGCCTCACTGCCGGCAGGCGGTGCCTCAGCGACCTTTATCACACCGCTCACAATGTCGTCGATGTAGGTAAAGTCTCGCTCGAGATTACCGTGGTTGAATACCTGAATCGGCGCCCCTGCAAAAATGGCTTTCGTAAAACCAAAGTAAGCCATGTCGGGGCGTCCAGCTGGACCGTACACGGTGAAAAAGCGCAGACCTGTGGCGGGCAGGCCGTAAAGGTGCGCATAGGTGTGCGCCACCATCTCATTCGATTTCTTGGTGGCCGCATAGAGGCTGACAGGCGTGTCGGTGGGATCGGTCTCCGAGAACCAGTCCCGGTTGCTGTTGCCGTAAACCGAGCTGGAGGAGGCAAACACAAAGTGCCGGGGGGGTTGTGCCCGACAGGCGTCAATCAGATTTTGAAAGCCCACGATATTGCTGGCGATGTAGGCCCCCGGGTTCTCTAGCGAGTAGCGCACGCCTGCCTGGGCGGCCAAATGAATCACGACATCGTAAGCACCGTTTGCAAAGAGCGCCCCGGTTGCCGCTGGGTCTGCTAGATCGGCCTCGACGAAACTGACTCCCGGGTCTGTGAGCAGTGACGCCAGCCTAGAGCGCTTCAAACTCGGATCGTAGTAGTCGTTGATGCTGTCCACCCCAACCACTTCGGTACCTATATGGCGTAATGCTTTGACGACATTCGCGCCAATAAAACCGGCGGCGCCCGTTACGAGGTAGCGCATAACTATTCCGAAACCCTGTTCGTGAAGCGCATTAAACCATGGGTAAGCGAGGTCTGGCGGGTGACGCTTTTAGTCGAGGGACTGATAGTCAGGACCTTTGTCATTAACCAGCCTTTGGGTATTGAGCCGGTCGAGAGTTTTCCTTAACATCCGCGGCCCGTGCCGGTGTAGCTCAGTTGGTAGAGCAGCGCATTCGTAATGCGAAGGTCGGAGGTTCGACTCCTCTCTCCGGCACCACTTACCTCCGCCTTTATCTATCCCCTCTCCGCTTCCCAGCTGTCATACTTTGCGCTAGGTCGGCTCGGAGGTGTGATGCTGCATTTTCCTCAAAGAAAAAACCTTACCCAGCAGTTGTATGCGGATGAGACTGATGCGCCGTTACCGGAGACGCTGAACCCGAGCATTCGCTACGCGTACTTCTCCACTATTGCGACCGGTGGAAAGTCTCTGATTCAGTCATGCCGCGATCTCTACTTGAGACGAACGGTCTGCTACAAAACGCTCAAGCCCGAATTTCGGCACGACCCCATCGAAAATACCCGCCTACTCCGCGAAGCGCGCATTTCAGCAATGCTTCAGCATCCCAATACGATGCCAACTTATGAGATTGGACGAGACAATCGCGGCCACTACTTTTTCACCATGAAATTGGTCCACGGCTATACGTTTAGAGAGTTGTTGAACTATCGACAGCGTTACGACTTTTCACAGCTCATGAATGTCATCGCTCAGGTCGGTAACGCTCTCGGGTACGCTCACTCTGTTGGGGTTCTGCACCGCGACATCAAGCCCGACAATATATTGATCGGGCCCTACGGCGAGGTCTTGTTACTTGACTGGGGGCTGGCCAAGGTCTGGCATAGCGATGATGCGGCTGCATCCTCCGATGCCACAATGCCCGATCTTGATATCGGCGTATCCATGACCAGCGCTGGCAAACTTCAGGGTTCAGTGATGTATATGTCGCCGGAGCAAGTCGATCGCGAGGCCAGCATCGATTTTCGCTCAGACATCTATAGTCTGGGCGCCGTAATGTACGAGGCGCTCACTGGGCACACCCCTTTCAGTGGCGAGTTGGTCAGAAAAATTCTGGACGACGTCCGTGAGAAGGTTCCCGATGTGCCGTCTCACTTTGGCAGTATCAAAGTACCCAAGGTTTTATCGGACCTGACCATGCGCTGTCTCAGCAAAAACCCGGAGGATCGGCCGGATTCCGCCGAGGAAGTGGTTCGCATCATCCAACACAACTGGGCATCGTGAAGGTCGGGCGTTCACCTGCCCACAGGACGAGCCCGGCTATTGCCATTTTTTAAAAAAAGGAACTGCGCTGTAAATGCCCGGGCCTCATAACATCGCTACCTGCCAAGGCACTCACATTGGCCGTGTTCGGCGCCTTAACGAAGATGCACTATTCGTCAATGAACAGGAATTGCTATGGCTGGTGGCTGATGGGATCGGTGGCCATGGCAATGGTGAAAAGGCCAGTGCGACAGTGGTTGAGCATGTCGAAGGCTACCGTCAGGGCGATTCAATCGAGAGTTGTTTGAGTGACATCACAGCCAGGCTCAGAGAAGCCAACCAAGCCTGCCGAAATGCGCCCGGCGCAGAGATTCAAGGCACTACCGTCGCGGCCCTACTGGTGTTTCAGGCCAAGGCTGTCTGTGTGTGGGCTGGCGATAGCCGAGTTTACCGCCTCAGAGGCGGTGAGCTGACAGTTCTGACCGAGGACCATAACTTGGCTCAGGAGCGATACCGTAGAGGGGAGCTCTCCCTTGACGCGGCACAGCGACTGCCGGCGGCAAACGTACTCACCAAGGCAGTGGGCATTCATCACGACTTAAATCTTGAAGCGCAGGTCACAGAGGTAGAGGCTGGCGACCGATTTCTGATCAGCACAGACGGCCTTTATAAAGAGCTCACGCTTGAGCATATCCAGAACGTATTAGGCGCGCCGTTTGATGAGCGCATCCTCACAAATTTGATTGACGAGGCGCTCCAGCGGGGTGGAAAGGATAACATCACCGGGATTATTGTTGACGTGGGCGAGCATTGGGCTCGGTCATGCTGAAGCTGAGGGGGCGAAGTTGAAAAAGCTATTCACAGGACCGTTTTTCTATGCCTTTTTCACCGGCTTGTTTTGGTGGCAATACGCCTCAAGCGGTAGCCAGTTTTCGTTCTGGTTCGCTGTGCTCAACACCGCTGTGCTCGCCTGGCAGCTGTATGCCATGTGGTTCAAGCCATCTACGGGTGACGCGCAATCCGACGATGGCTCACCCAAACCCAACCTGAAAGAGTGGGTTGTCGATGTCGACGGCACGACGATCAAAGTCAGCAATTGGTGGAGTCTGAAGGGGGGCGAGCTGGTAGGGGCCGCTGATCTTTACATTGACGGCGTCGCCAAAGATCAAAATACCTCGCTGGTCCCCAATCCCCACAAGCCGCTTCTGTCCGCTGTTGATATTTCGGAGACAGTGCAGTCAGTCGAGGTATTTGCTGCGGGGGTATTCAAGGTCAAAGTGTCGATTTTGGTGAACGGGGAGGTGGTGTTGCGGGAGGACCTTAGCTGGATCGACCGACTCTTTAACAAGACCTTTCCCAAGTAGATCTTAATGACCCCTTTTTTATCCTTTTATCCCTGCGATAAGCTAAACGTGGTGGCGCCGTCATGCATCGGGCCACCACCGGGGGACAGCTTATGAATGAATTTTGGACCGTAATGCGGCGGTGGCGGGATTTCGCTGGCCGCTCTTCGCGACGAGAGTTCTGGATGTATACCCTCGTCATTGTTATCGCTTCGTTTGTTTTCGGTTTTGTGGATGCGTTTCTCTTTGGAGGCTTTGAGCCTCTCTCGGAGGGCGAGACTTTCGTTATGCCGCTGGTCAGTTTCAGCAACGCCTTCTCGTTGATTACTTTCATTCCCGGTCTCAGCGTCAGCGTTCGGCGACTGCACGATATCAATCGTACGGGTTGGTGGCTGCTGATCATGCTGACGCTGATCGGCCTCGTACTGATTATTTATTGGGCGTGCGTTAGAGGCGACGAGGGCGACAATCAATACGGAGCGAGTCCGCTGGTGACAGAGAGACTGCCCTCGCGATGATGGGCGTGGCGTGGTGCCTTATGGACAGAAAGAAGCGCAGGGCGCGACGCCGGCACGCCTTCAACTGTTCTCGGGCGATACAGTGAGGCAGCGATCGATGACTTTGCCCCGCGGGCAATATGACTGAGCTTTGCTCGGCGTCTGCGTAGCCGACGCCGTTACTCGATATAGAGCTCGGTTTTCACGGCGTCGGGCGCTTGCGCCCAATCGACCTCTTTGAAGAACCAGCCGCAGCGCTCGTCGTCCGGTATTTCCTGATGGTATTGGGTTACCCCCTCTACCTGGTCGCCAATGAACCAGACGATGACGTATTCAGTGTCATTGTCTTCACCACTGCAGAACTGCAGGGCGGTGACATCACCCCGGAACTCCCGTTCCATCTCGTAGTCGCTGAGCATGACGAAGATCTCTTCGTAGTTCATACCCCGCGAAATCTCCATCGAGGCCTCAGACGCATCGGGTATCCCCGAGCAACCCGTGCCCAATGTGATGCCCAGCAAAGCGCATAACCCTAGTCGATTCATTGCGCAGGCTCCTTAGTGCGATACCTTAGCGAGGGACAATGCCATTTTGCTGGCCAAAAACCAATGCGCTGTCGTGGTAAGAGTGGTGACGTCGGGCGGTGGCCCAGTGCCTCTACGTCTCCCCAGTGGTAGATCCCTAGTTGCGGCTAGAAAGGTGCTTGAGATGCCCGATGATATGTGAAAGATTTGAGGAAAACTCAGGGATTCGAAGGGATTAGCATGAATTCAAAACTGCTGATGACATCCTCGCTGCTGCTGGTTGCGGGCCTCT
>JADHQG010000087.1 GCA_016778045.1 Luminiphilus sp.
CGCGTTTACGGCAATCGCAATCAAAGCCCCTCCACGCGCATGGGCAACGTGGCCGCCTACCGCAGCGCCTGGATTCGCGCACAGCGCTATCAAGCGGATTGGGACCGTTACAACCGGGCGGTTGCCGATGCGGCGAACGATGACGCTGCCGACAGCAATGCTTCCATGGCGGACGCGTTGCTGGCCAACACGCCGCCCAAGCGTGATCTCGAACTTGAAACCCTGGCCGGTGCGCTGCGAGGTGACATTCTGGTGCACATGCATTGCTACCGTGCCGACGAGATGCTCACCATCCTCGATATGGCCAAAGAATTCGGCTATCGCGTCGGAACGTTTCATCACGGCGTCGAGGCTTACAAGGTCGCCGATACGCTGGCGGAGAATGGCGTCTGCGGTGCGCTTTGGGCCGATTGGTGGGGCTTCAAAATAGAGGCCTACGACGGCATTCAAGAAAATATTGCGCTAGTTGATCGCCCTGACGACGGTTGCGCTATCGTCCACTCCGATTCTGATGAAGGCATTCAGCGCCTTAATCAGGAAGCGGCAAAAGCGATGGTGCGGGGCAATCGCGCTGGCTTGGATATTCCTCCGGAGCGAGCGATCCGCTGGATTACTTCAAACGCTGCCAAATCACTCGGTATTGACGACGTCACGGGGACGATTGCACCGGGCATGATGGCCGACGTCGTGATCTGGAATCAGGATCCCTTTTCGGTTTATGCCAAGCCCTTGGGCGTCTATATCGACGGTGTACTGCGTTATGAACCGGGTAACCCAGCACTAAACCCCCAATCGGATTTTGAACTCGGCCAACTGATGGGAGTAGCACAATGAAGCCGATTAGCATCGCCATCGCGGCCTTAATCAGCGTAATCCTGAGCAACGCACTGCTTGCGGACTCTCTGCTCATCACCAACGCACAGCTATTTGTCGGGGATGACCGCAAAGCTTTACCCCGAGATATCCTCATCGTGGACGGTATCGTTGATGCCGTCGCCGGGGATCTGTCTGTTGCCGAGGCCGACAAGGTGCTCAACGCAGATGGCCGAACTGTCACCCCGACCCTCTTTGCCGGCATTACCGCCGCAGGCTTAAGCGAAATCGGTATGGTGTATGAGGCGGTCGACTCTCGCCTGAGCGATCTGTACACAGGACTCATGCACCCCGAGTTCGATGTCCGCAGAGCCTACAACCCGCACTCGACCGTTATCCCCGTCACGCGGATCGAGGGTTTTGGCTATACCCTTTTAATGGCGGCCCCCGGCGACCGAACGATCTCCGGTCAGGGCTCTTTGGTGCGCTTTGATAACGGCTTTGACAGCTTCGAGGGCAAGACCGTTGTCTACGTTAATGTCGATGGCGGCAGTGGCAACCGTTTGGGTGGCTCACGAGCTGCGCATTGGATGCTTCTTGAATCGGCGTTTCAGGAACTGGGCACTGACGACGAGGATCTGACACTGATCAGCGCCGCTGGCAAGCAAGCCCTTCGTGCCACCGCGCAGAACGGCATTTTTGTATTCAGAGCCAATCGCGCCAGCGATATTTTGCAATCCCTTGCCTTTAGTAAGACGCACAAGCTGACCGCGGTTATCAGTGGCGGACAGGAAGCTTGGATGGTCCGTGAAGCACTGGCAGACGGCGGCGTGCCGGTCGTTCTGAATGCCTTGGATAACCTTCCCGGGAGCTTCGATGGCCTGGGGGCGCGACTCGATAATGCGGCGTTGCTTCACACGGCGGGGGTTACGGTGCTCTTCACCAGTGGAGAAACACACAACGCTCGCAAACTGCGTCAAGTGGTCGGCAATGCCATTGCGCAGGGCTTTCCTTACGAGTCGGCGATGGCCGCTATGACCAGCTTGCCCGCTGAAATTTTTGGCGGTCGACCCAGAATGATCGCACCCGGGCTAGCGGCCGACTTGGTGATTTGGGGCGGGGATCCATTTGACGTCAATAGCGCCGCCGATCAGGTGATTCTGGATGGTCAATTGGACCCCATGACGAGCCGCCAGACTCAATTGCTTCAGCGCTATCTACCGGTGGAAGCGGGACTGGGTCGTGCCTACATCAACCCGTAGGCCTGAACCAGAGAGCTCAAGTTGATGATGCAACGCCAGTAAAGGATCGCAATATCAGTCGTTGAGACGGTTAATCATTCCCGTAGTGGAATGCCCGGGCACGAAGTCGAGAATGGCGACCTCGCCACCTCGGCTCAGCACAGACTCGTGCCCTGCAACCTGCTCTACGGTGTAATCCCCGCCCTTGACCAGCACGTCGGGCGCCAGCAGCTCGATCAGCCTTGCTGGCGTATCCTCCGCAAAAGGTACCACGTAGTCCACTGCCTCAAGCGCGGCGAGCACAGCCATACGGTCTTGCACTGTATTCACGGGACGTGCCTCGCCTTTTAATCGCTTAACCGAGTCATCATCGTTAACGGCCACTACAAGCAGATCCCCCAAGGTCGCAGCTTGCCGGAGATAGCGAATATGCCCTGGATGGATCAGATCGAAGCAACCGTTTGTCATGACGATCCGCCGTCCAGCTACCCGCAGCGCGGCCAAAATATCGGTCAGTTCTTCTTCACTCGTCACGCCATCGGAGATTTCAGGCCCGCTACCGGCCGCCGCATGTTGCAGCTCACTGGGTGTCACGCTGGCCGTCCCCAGTTTGGCGACCACAACACCCGCGGCATGGTTGGCGTAGCGAGCCGCCTCTGGCATCGGAAGCCCGGCGCTCAAACAGCCGGCCATCACCGCAATCACCGTGTCGCCCGCCCCCGTGACATCAAACACTTCACGCGCACTGGCACTGAAATGCTGTGCGGGTTGATCGCCTTGAATCAGTGTCATACCCGCCTCGCTGCGCGTAACCAGCATGGCATCAATATCGAGCGACTCCCTGAGCGCGCTGGCTTTGTCGACCAGCGCCTGTTCTGACTCGCACCGGCCTACCACCGCTTCAAGTTCCGACAGATTCGGTGTGATCACTGTCGCGCCCCGATACCGCTCAAAATCGGTGCCCTTGGGGTCGACCAGTGTCGGCTTGCCCAGCGTTTGGCAATGCGCGAGCAGAGGCTGAATCAGCTCCAGCGTCCCTTTGGCATAGTCGCTGAAAATGACCAGATCAGCATCTGCCAGATGCTGCTGGGCGTAGCGAACAAACAGGTCGTTGGCATGGGCCGCCAAAGACTCCTCGAAGTCCATTCGCAGTAACTGTTGATTGCGGCTCAAGACACGCAACTTGACGATCGTATTGGCCGCACACGGCATCACGTTCCAGCGAACGCCGGCTGACTCGACACAGTCACGCAGTGCCCGAGCATGCTCATCGTCGCCGCAGAGGCCTACCAGCGAGACAGACACACCCAACTCAGCCAGGTTGACAGCAACGTTACCCGCACCGCCCGCTCGATCGTCCTGGCCCGCAACGCTGACCACCGGTACGGGTGCCTCAGGGCTTACCCGACGGCTGGCGCCACTCCAGAATCGGTCCAGCATCACGTCACCAATGACAGTGATGCTACCGCGGGTCATATCGGGCAATACAGACATCAAACAGACTCTCCCTCGATCGCCGAGGATGCTATCACGGGGTCCGGAGCAGAAATTGTGGAGAAGTAGCGCTCCCCCGCAGAGAACACGGCTTCAGGGGTTAGCTGCTGCATGCAGTGATAAGCACCGCCGCAGGTCGGATTGCGGCGACAGGGCGAGCAATCCAACTCGTGGTAGAGCACTGCGCCCTCAAGATCACCCAAGTCTCGGTAGGGGCAGGTCGAGCCAAACAGCGCCAGCGTAGGGACCTCAAATGCCCATCCCATGTGGGTCAATCCAGTGTCCACGCCAATGAGCGCGTGCGCCTGACTCACCAGCGCAGCGCTTTGAGACAAGGAGCACTGCCCCACCATCGACTCAATCGCGATATTTTCAAACATGCGCTCACAGGCTGGCACGTCTGATGGCCCACCCAAAACCACCACCCGCAGGCCAGTCTCGACAGTCATCTCAGCCAGTTGGCGCCAGTGGGATTCAACCCAATGTTTTTGCGGTCGGGTGGTAAAAGGACAAAAGACGATATAAGGCCGGCCATCCTGAAACTCACGCGACCATTCAGAAACGGCCGCTGACAAAGGCACCTGCATTTTGAATGAAGCTGTTGGCAGCCCTAGCTGCATGGCAAAAGCGCGGTATTCAGAGCTAATAGTGGGACCGGTATCTTTCTCGAGTCGCTGCGTTAGAAACACCGATGTCGGCTCTTTTGAGCGAAAACCGACCCGGTGCCGAGCACCGCTCAGCCACGCCAAAAACGCACTCTTGAGAAGCCCCTGCACGTCGAGCACCAACTCAAAGTGGTGCGCGCGCAACTGATAGCGGAAGGCACGCACGGCCGCAAAGAGCCGCCACCAGCGACCCGTTCGGAACAGCCGGCGCCACTCACTCCGCGGCCACACAATCACTCCGCGCAAATCCGGATGGTGCTCGAGTAACGGCACCACCATGGGCTCTGCCAACCAAAACACCTCGGCGTCGGGGTAGCGCTGTGTCACCGCGTCGACAAGGGGCGAGGCAAACACGACGTCACCGATCGCACTGAGACGAATGATAAGGATGCGCCGCGGCGGCGCGTCTAATCCCGCTTCAGGCAGGCTGACTGGCATCAACCGGATCCAGCTGCGGCAACGGCTGCAGGTCGCGGTCCAGCGCGATCAATAGCGCTAGCGTCAAAAACAAGATGTTGCCGTTGAAGTAGGAGTAGAAGGAAACAGAACTATTCAAAGGAAACAGCGCCAAAATCACCACGAGTGAGGTGAGCGCCACTTCGGGCCTGTTGTCGAACAACCGCCGACCCAGGAACACAAAAAAGAGCGCATAACCGACGAGCCCGGGCACGCCGGTATCCACTGCAACCTCCAACAGATAGAGGTGAGGATGCCAACGCTCTGATACCGGCAGCACGTTGATACTCTCCATCGATACCACCATGGATCCCCAACCGCGGATACCAACACCGTTTACCCAATGATCGGTGAACCCCTGCCAGGCGGACTCCCAAAAAACAGGCAGGTAATCAAACGCCTTGTAGGCATCTGAGGCGGCCTGCCCCGCCGCCGATGCACTGAAGGTATCGCTTAAAATCAACCCTGACAGCACCGCCAACGCAAAAGAGAACACCAGCGACAACAACCAGGACGTAACCTGAGCATCGGGTTCCAGACGTCGCAAAATAAAGGCATACCCTGCTAATGCCACCAGCGCGTGTAGCATTGACGCTTCGTTACCACTCATCACAATGGCCGCAAACAGCGGCAATGCCAAGATGCTGTTGAAGGGCCCTGAACCTGTGCGCCGCAGCGCCTCTAAATAAAACGGCGACAGAATGGCGAGGGTTGAGCCGTAACCCATTCTCAGACTGCCGGTGACCAGCGTATGGCCTGAATCCAGTTCAATGAGTGGATTACCGAATACGCTGAAACCCGTGAGTAACTGCACCAGACCGTCTACCACCCACAGCATCATCACAGCGCCCACCAGTGACATCAGCCGATGGCTCTCGTCGCGATCTAATTTGATTTGCAATAACACCCACACTGCAAATCCATAGGACAAAAACCGCACGGCGCCCGATAGTGAGCGCTCAAAATTAATGGCGCCAAACAGCGAGAATGCCGCTGGCACCAGAAAACAGGCCAGCACAATCCAGAATTTACGAACGCCATCTGTGGAAAGGAATTCTCTGGGGCCTCGCGCGAAAACGACCAAGCCAACCAATGCCATGAGCCAGATGAACTGTCTCGTCGCAGAAGATAACGAGAGGGTGAAAAACAATATCACCCAAATGATTGAAGGCGAGAGCTCTGAGAGTCGCTGCATCACTGCCGTCGCCCGACGCGAACGCGGGCAACACCCATTGCCAAAGACCGACTCAGTGTATTGATTAGCGACAGCACGCACCAGACGGTGTGAATACTACGGACTTGGCGCCTCGTCAGCCGTCACGCGATGCAGGACTCCGGATATAACTTCCCAAAGCCAGGGCCAATAATGGCCAGGTTAAGGAACCTGTCGTGAATGAGTACATCGACAGTGCGCTGGAGAGCGGAAACATCGCCAAGAAGACGATGGTGAGTAAGGCCGTGGCCGCGCTGCGACTTTGCTCATTTGCACGAAGCATCATGGTGATCAGGGCACCGATGAACACCGCATAGCCCGCCAAGCCAATCACTCCCGTGTCGGCCGCAATCTCTAATACGCCCAAATGTGGGTGCCAGCTTCTGCTCAGCATCACTTCGGGAAAGATGGGCGATGCGGCGAGGATCGGATTGACGGCCCCGGCTGAACCCCTCACACCCACTCCGTTCACCCAGTGGTCCATAAAAAGCTGCCAGCTGGCCTGCCACAACTCGGGGCGATACGCCAAAGCAATGTTCAGTTCCTCGGGTGAGGCGCTCGCGGTGGTACCCAGTAGCGCAATGCGTTCAGCAAGATGCGGCACCAGTGCCAGCGGCAGCAGCAGGCCACAGAGCGACAGCGACATCACGAGCAAAGGAGTCCAGTAGCTCTGGGAACTGCGCCCCCTCACCCACAACAAGCCACACAGCAAAGCGCTGATTAAAAACAACCCCGCCGAATAACGACTGGCGCTCAGAGAGATAGCGACCGCCAGCAGTGGCAATGCCAACCACAACACCGGCCACCTGCGCCCGTGCAGGCGCAGCGCCTCAAACAGCAGCGGGGACAGCACTGCGAGGGTGGGCCCGTAGTCCAGCCCCATGGAGCCGGTCACCTTGTGTCCCTCGGGCAGGCCGGTAAAAAGGGGGTAGCCGCTCAAGCTCATCCCGCGCCACTCCTGGACAATGCCATCGAGACTCCACACGACAATCAGCCCGGTTAGCCACAGCACCGT
>JADHQG010000088.1 GCA_016778045.1 Luminiphilus sp.
TGCGCGTCTCCGAAGAGGAAGAGTACGAAGGCGTCGACGTCAGCGAGTGCGGTATGGAAGCGTATCCGGAATTTGCCGGAACCAAGTAATTACCCTGTCCTCTCATGGCAGTTTGGGCCCTTCGGGGCCCTTTTTTTTGCCCGAGGATTGCGAAAAAACGCAGGGAGATCATAATGGTGGCGACTGACACTGGAACCTTGCTATGAAACTTGTCACAGCCATCATCAAGCCTTTCAAAATGGACGACGTGCGTGCGGCATTGTCGGATATTGGGGTACAGGGCGTGACCGTCACAGAAGTGAAAGGTTTCGGTCGCCAGCGCGGTCACACGGAGCTTTACCGTGGCGCTGAATACGTCGTGGATTTCTTGCCCAAACTGAAGCTGGAGATTGCGGCGCCCGAAGAGCAGGTTGAAGCCATTGTCGAGGCGATCATTGCCTCAGCCAGCACAGGTAAAATCGGCGACGGTAAAATCTTTGTCGCGCCGCTTGAGCAGGTTGTCCGCATCCGCACCGGTGAAACCGGCGTCGAGGCCATCTGAAGTTGCAATAACTATTGATAACGCCCCGTTAGCTCTCCGATAACGCCGGGCAGGTCTGCTAGTTTCTCCACTACCCGTGCCGCCACGCTACTGGTCCCGCCGTCGGGATTGAACCAGATGGCCGTCGCACCGGCTGAGACGGCGCCTGAGACATCGTTGTCGTGGCAATCGCCGACGTGAATCACCTCCGAGGCCTCCATACCCGCCTGAGCAAAGGCTCGATGGAATAGCGCTGGATCCGGTTTGCTGACGCCAAATTCCTCCGCGCGCCAGGCGTAGTCGAAACACGGGCCGATCGGCGTTTTGTACACGTCGGCATTGCCGTTGGTCAGCGCGCCCAGCTGATATTGCTCGCCCAACGCAGTCAGTACTGATACGGCTCCTTCATAAACCGTTACGTTGTGCCGCTCCGAGAGAAAAGCGTTAAACGCCTCGCCCGCAGCAAGCGCAGATTCCCCTGAAGGGACGCCGTGGTGCTGTAGCAGCCGGTCAATGAAAACCTGCCGAAACGCACTGATGTGATGCATCAGTTCCGGTCGATCGCTCAGCAATGTCTGACGTATTGCTGCCAATTCCGACGGCGGCGTCGTCGCGAGTGACAAAGTAGGGTAGCGCATGGCAAGGGATTGCCATTGGGCTCGCTCTGCTGCTTCAAGGGCGGGACGGACGTCCCACAGTGTGTCATCCAGATCAAACGTGATCAGCCGAACGGGGCGAGCGGGCGCAGGTCTCAGGGTCACGGAGTCAGCGGTGCCGGTGCATCGTCAATCAAGCAGCACTGGGCAGCTGCCCAATCACTTCCGCGAGATAGTCAAGGAACAGCGTGCCATCCTCAGGCCGGTAACGTTGTGGGTCTCGTGAGCCCACGGCCAGTGCACCGATAACTTCATCGCCGCGACGGACCAGCGCGAGCGCAGCCGAGCCCTCAGTTGGCTCAGTGCCAAACAGCTGAGCCATCTCCTCTGGCCGCAGAATGCCGGAAAAACTGTCACCCTGACGGATCAGGCGGGTTGCCACCGCTAATGGGTCAGAACTCCCCTCGTTGATCCCGGCCCAGATCAGTGACCCCATTTGGGCCTCAAAGGACTGTTGCAATTGGTCCGTCCAGGCTTCGCTCAGCGCCTCGCGATCATCTGCGGAGAGCAGCGCGAGGATGGTACGGCGGGTCGCCTCCAGCAGTCGGTCATTCTCTCTACCGATATCGGACAGCTCGGCAATTTTTTGTCGGGAGTTGATGTTGCGCTCTCGCAGCACACTCACCTGACGCTCCACCAGCGATACAGCGCCTTCACCCCCGTGGGGCAGATTAAGCACTGCCAATAGGCCCGGACGGTCCTGCAAAAAGTTCGGGTTGGCCTTGAGGAAGGCCTCGACGTCTTTAGGGTCTAAGGATTCGCACATCCGCTCAGTCACTCTTTGTCTGTTATTCGAGTCGCCGTGTTTAGCCAGGCCCGCTCACAACTCATCCTCGCAGCGAGATGGTACCGTCAAACACGGACGCAGTGGGTCCGCCCAGCCAAACCGGGCTGTTGCCTCCCTCCCATGAGACAGTCAGCTTGCCGCCGGGCAATTGCAGGGTGACATCCGGATCCAGCAGTCCCAACTGTATGCCGTGCACCGCGGCAGCGCAGGCGCCCGATCCGCAGGCTTCTGTCTCGCCAACCCCGCGCTCGTAAACCCGCAATTTAGCGTCGTTGCGGGAGTTCACTTGCAAGAAGCCGACATTGACCCGATCAGGAAAGCGCTCGTGAGATTCAATCAGCGGGCCAAGTGAACTAACGGGCGCACTGTCGCAATCATCGACCATTAAAATGGCATGGGGGTTCCCCATGGATAAAACCCCGACGGAGAGATTCTGACCCTGCACCTCCAGCGGATATTGAGCGGCCGTCTCTGATGCGGAAAAAGGCACCGATTCCGGGCTGAACTTAGGCGCTGCCAGGCCGGCAAATACCCGACCATCTTCGGTTATCGATAATGAGAGGGGTTCGCCATCAGTCAGCAAGGTGAGTTCCCGCTGCCGCGTCAGCTTCTTCTCCCGCAAAAAACGACCAACGCAACGAGCGCCATTGCCGCACTGTCCGGCGCGCGACCCGTCTGCGTTGAAAATGCTATATCGAAAGTCGGCATCCGGATCGTCAGGGGGGCTGAGCAACAGCACCTGATCACAGCCAACACCTCTGCGCCGGTCGGCAATGCGTTTGATGTGCGCAGTGCTCAGGTCGACAACCTGCGTGACAGCATCGATGATGACGAAGTCATTGCCTGCGCCTTGCATTTTGCTAAACGACAGCTTCACGCGTCCCTCTCTGGCAGCAGCCTTTCACGCTGCCATAAATCGTTTAATGCTTCCCGCTCACCGATCACATGGACGGCGTCGTGGTCGACCATGACTTCCGCCACTTTGGGTCGACTGTTGTAGTGAGATGCCATAGCAAAGCCGTAAGCACCCGCGCCCATGACGGCGAGCAGATCGCCCTCAGAGAGCGTCAGCTGTCTGTCTTTCCCGAGAAAATCTCCTGTTTCACAGATGGGGCCCACGATGTCCCAGGTAAGTACCTCACCCTGACGTGGCGTGACGGGTTGAATATCCTGCCACGCGCTGTAAAGGGCAGGTCTCAGCAGATCATTCATCGCGCCGTCAACGATCGCAAAGTTTCGGGCGGTGCTGGGCTTCAAGTAGAGAACCTTGGTAAGCAACACGCCCGCCAGTGCGACGATTGACCGACCCGGTTCCAGCACCAGCTCACATCCCCGTGCATCGAGGTGTGTCGATAGCGCCGAGAGATAGTCTTCAATGGAGGGTGCGGGCTCATCGTAGCTCACCCCCAGGCCTCCGCCGATATCAAGATGCTTGAGTTCAATCCCCTCGCCCGCGAGTTCATCGAAAAGCTGTAGCAGACATTCCAACGAGGCAATGAATGGCGCAACTTCGAGGATCTGACTGCCGATGTGGCAGTCGATGCCGACGGGCATCAACGCGGAGCTCGCTTGTGCGGCGCGATAGAGCCGCCGGGCAGTCTCGATGTCGACACCAAATTTATTCTCTTTTAAGCCAGTAGAGATATAGGGATGGGTGCCCGCGTCGACGTCGGGATTCACCCTAATCGATATTGGCGCCGACTGACCCAGGCTTTCGGCAACTGCGGCCAGCGCCATCATCTCGGCCTCAGATTCGATGTTGAAGCAGCGAATGCCGATTTCCAGCGCGCGTTGCATTTCCTGAGGGGTTTTACCGACGCCGGAAAACACCGTTTTGTCGGCGTCGCCGCCAGCCGCCACGACCCTCTCCAGCTCGCCCACTGACACCACGTCGAAGCCTGCACCCAGCTTCGCCAGCACACTGAGCACCGCAAGGTTGGAATTGGCTTTGACCGCGTAGCAGATCAGGTGAGGTCGATCAGACAGCGCGGATTGATAGGCGAGAAACGCCTGCTCGATAGACTGCCGCGAGTAAACGTAGGTCGGTGTACCATGCTCGTTGGCGATCGCTTCGAGTGAGACTCCCTCGCAGAAAAGGGAGCCGCTTCGCTGTGCAAAGCCGGACATCAGGAACCCGTCGTCACTGAGCCGTCTGAATCAGCGGGCCGCAAAGGTCCCTGTTGACCACAGGCAGTCAGCCAGACGCAGAGCAATAGGGCGGCTACGGACTTCACGGTTTGACCTCGACAAAAGCGGGAGTATAACAGCGCACTGGCCACACACTCATTGTGCCGACGGTGGGCGCACATGATTCGATCGGGCTAAACTAACTGAGGCAAAGGGTGGCGATTTATGGCGAGCAATGAGTACTTCGAGCAAATCGACGAGACTTTCGAGGCGGTTGAAACTGCGCTAGAAAGACTGCCCGATGATGTCGATATCCGCTGTGCTGAGGGTGTCATCAACGCCACATTCAGTAACGGCGTGGTCTTT
This sequence comes from Luminiphilus sp., assembly GCA_016778045.1. Classification (GTDB taxonomy): domain Bacteria; phylum Pseudomonadota; class Gammaproteobacteria; order Pseudomonadales; family Halieaceae; genus Luminiphilus. The sequence continues at coordinate 4,457 of JADHQG010000088.1, forward strand.
GTCTTCAGTCGGCAGCCACCCGCAGAGCAATTGTGGTTGGCAACGCCGGGGGGCGGGTTTCACTACCTATGGCATGGTCAGAGTGGGACGTGGCGCGATACAAAAAGTGACGAATCGTTTCATGAATTTTTGGTAGCAGAGCTAGAGAGGCACACGGGATTGCAACTGCGGTGGGATGGCGATGAGGGCAACGGCGACTAGCATCATCGCGGCTGCAGTGATGGCTGCGCCATTGACGGTGGCTGGCCAGTCTGAGCCGCTACAGATCTCTAATCTCTCACCATTGGCATCCCTCAGGGCATTGCCGCGACAGCGTGATGCGCAGCCCGCGTCAGGATTGAGTTGGGCGATATCGGGAACAGTCTCCAATCATTTCACCGTTCAGAGCGTTAGCGATGAATCGCTGCTCCTGGATGGTCAAACAGATACTCTCACGCTGTCGCTCAGGTATGGCCTCGCGCCCGGGTGGGATATTGAGGCGACCTTGCCATGGCGCCATCACTCTGGCGGATTCACCGACAGGCTGATCTCTGATTGGCATCGGGTATTCGGATTACCCGATGGGGACAGGAGTGACTATCCCATCGATGCGCTGAATTATGAGCTGACGCAGGGCGGTCATCAGGCTGCCCTGAATCAATCAGTCTCGGGTCTCGGAGATATTGAGATTGGTGTGAGCCGGGCCATCGCTGACATCGATGGTGGGCAGCTTGCTACCAGCGTCGGTATTAAATTGGCCACTGGTGATGACTCGGATTGGCTTGGCAGTGGCAGCACCGATGTCTATGCCTTGTTGCGCTTCAGCGGTCCGCAGCGGGGTGATTGGCCCGTCTGGTGGCACGCTCAAGTAGGCGGCACCTGGGCGGGTGAAACGGATTTGCTGGGCGCCCAGCAACGCCGGTCTCTGTGGTTTGCCGGGCTTGCGACGGAGTGGCGTTTTTCCCCTCGATGGTCTGCTCTGGCGCAATTTGACGCACACAGCGCCCTGCTTCAAGGAGAGCTCGATGCGGTGAGCCAGCCGGCGGGGATGCTGAGCTTTGCCCTGCGCTGGCGGCCTGCGTCCCACTGGATGATCGATTTTGGATTCAGCGAGGACGTGGTGGTCGAGGCCTCTCCCGATATCACTTTTCTTTTGAATGCGAGGTGGTCGCCAAGCCGTGAGTGGGTTACTTCGGCAGGGTTCAATTAGCGGCTATTCAGGGCTGCTTTGGCCGCCTCTGACGCCGCTCTGACCTGTTTGGGTGCCGTGCCACCAAAGTGATCTCGGGCGGCAACCGAGCCATCGAGTGTCAGGACATCAAAAACATCGGCCGCGATGTCAGGGTGAAAGCCCTGCAACGACTCCAGTGTCAGATCAGCAAGGTCACAGTTGACGGTGATGCAATGCGCCACCGCCTTGCCCACCACCTCGTGCGCGTCCCTGAATGGGACGCCAGCCCGAACCAAATAATCCGCCAGATCAGTGGCGGTTGAAAAACCGGCTAGTGCAGCCTGACGCATGACTGATTCGTTAGCCTCCATGGCCGGGATCATGTCGGCGAAGGCTCTAAGGCAGTCCTTGAGTGTTTCTACGGTGTCAAACAAGGCCTCTTTGTCTTCCTGATTGTCTTTGTTGTAGGCGAGTGGCTGGGCTTTCATCAGCGTCAACAGGGCTACCAAATTGCCCGTGGCGCGCCCCGACTTACCTCTGACTAATTCGGGCACATCCGGATTTTTCTTTTGCGGCATGATCGACGAGCCGGTGCAGAACCGATCCGGCAATGTAATAAAGCCGAATTGCGCCGAGGTCCATAAGATCAGCTCTTCCGAGATGCGAGAGAGATGATTCATGAGCAGTGCCGCCGTGGCACAAAACTCGATAGCAAAGTCGCGATCTGCCACGCTGTCCAGCGAGTTGCGCGTGGGCTCGTCAAACCCGAGCGCAGCGGCCGTTGCGTCTCGGTCGATGGGGAACGTCGTGCCCGCTAAAGCCGCGGCACCGAGAGGCGAGACATTGAGTCGCTTCCGGCAATCCGCGAGGCGGCTGTCGTCGCGCTCGAGCATTTCGTACCAGGCCATTAGGTGATGTCCCAGCGTGACGGGCTGCGCGACTTGCAGATGAGTGAACCCTGGCATCACGGTCTCGGCGTGTTGCGCAGCCAGCGTGACAATGCCTAGCTGAAGCCGGGCTAATTCCTCTCTGCAGTGATCAAGTTCCGCTCGAAGATATAGTCGGAGATCGGTGGCGACCTGGTCATTCCTTGATCGGCCCGTGTGCAATTTCTTGCCGATGTCGCCAATGAGCTCGGTCAAGCGCGCCTCGATGTTCATGTGCACATCTTCGCGTGCTACGGACCAGATAAAGCGATCGTCTTCAATCTCGGCAAGGACGTCT
>JADHQG010000089.1 GCA_016778045.1 Luminiphilus sp.
CAAGCTTCCCGGAGTGTGGCAAAGGCGGAGCTGAGGAGGACGCCGCGGGCATCACCTGTTCGTTCATTAAGAACGTCGGCGAAACCAGCATGGATGGTATTGAGGTAGAAGGTATCTGGATGCCCACCAGTGCGCTGACTTTAAGAGCGGCTCTGGGTACGCTGGACGCCAGCTACGATACCTACGACTACAACGGGGAAGACATCTCCGGCCGCGCTGAACTACTTTATGCGCCGGAGCTGACTTGGAGCCTTGGGGCAGAGCACGTTTCCCAGGCTTTCGGCGGCGATCTCATCTTTACGTTGAACTACAGCTACCAGGATGATGTGTATACGCAAACCCCCTGGGCCATCTATGACCCAGCGACTTTCCCCAAAATCACCATCGACAGCTGGGAAAGTCTAGATATCTCGGCAACCTACTTGCGAGATACCGACGTGGGTACCTTCAAGGTGATTGTGTATGGTACCGATGTGCTGGAAGACGGTAATCGAGTCCAACGTCGATACACGACTGGCTCATTTACTTGGGCAGAACTCGCGCCCCGTCAGCAGTTCGGCATCACGATCGGCTATGAATTCTGAGCTAATCCTCGTACACACAAAAGCCACCCTCGGGTGGCTTTTTTATGCCTGATCAGACACTCTCCTTCAACACAACGTGAATAAACAGGACTCCGAAATGATGCACTCCGTCGTGCTGGCTAGAAGGCCACAGGGGAACCCCGTCGAGGCCGACTTTGCCGTCCGTGAGGCGCCGCTACCGGAGGTCACAGAGGGGTGGTTCCTTACGCGCAACACCTTTGTTTCGCTGGATGCTGGATTTCGCAACTGGATGAATGAGGACTCGGGTGACGAAGTGTTACCCGCCATGGGCTTAGACGAGCCCGTGATGGGCTTAGTGCTCGCCGAAGTGCTGGAATCAAAACATCCCGACTATGCGATTGGCGACAAGCTGATGGCTCGATTTGCCTGGCAGACCCACAGCCTGAGCGACGGCAGTGATTTCATTGCCAGACTCCCCACTGAGCTCGAGTTCAACCCCAGTGCCTACATGGGCGTCTTGGGCGACACCGGTATGTCGGCCTACTTTGGTATGACCGACATTGCCAAACCCACCGCCGAGGATTGCGTCTTGATCAGTGGCGCAGGCGGCGCAGTGGGCACCATTGCCGGCCAGATCGCCAAACTCTCTGGGGCGCGGGTGGTGGGCATCGTGGGCTCACAAATCAAGGCCGACTGGCTATGCAACACATTGGGCTACGACGCAGCCGTCGTGCGTTCAGGAGATACACCGCTGACAGAGGCCATTGGCGAGGCCTGCCCCGACGGAGTGGATGTGTTCTTCGACAATGTCGGCGGGCAGACTCTGGAAGCGGTGATCAGCAATATGAATCATCGCGGTCGACTGGTGCTGTGCGGCGCGATCTCGGGCTACGGTGTGACCCCTCACGGACCCAACAACCTGTTTGAACTCATCACCAAAGAGCTCTCGGTTGAGGGATTCATGACCCACTTCCGGCACGATCGCTACGATGAAGCCCGAGAGCAACTCTCCCAGTGGTTGCGCGATGGTGTCATTCAGTCCCCTGAGCATCGCCTCGAAGGGATCGAAAATGTAGGCAAGGCCTTCGCAGATCTATTTGCCGGCGAGAACTTCGGCAAGACCATCGTCGCGCTGTAGACGCGACGCCAGCTTCACTAGCCTAGCGTCACCTTGATAGGGATCGTGTCGAGACCCATGGTCGTGCCACCGTGCCCAGTGACGGCCTCCTCTAAAACGAGCTCAAGCGATGCGACGCGCTCGAAAAAGGCCTCCATCACCACACGAACCTCCATCTTGGCCACATGCAGGCCAATACACTTGTGTGCGCCGGCCCCAAAAGCATGATGCTGGTTGCGTTCTTTCTTGCTGCGATCCGGATTAAACGTATCGGGGTCGGCAAACGTTCGCTCATCACGATCGGTGACAAAGCTCGGAATCACAATGTTGTCACCGGCGCGAAACTGAACACCGTGAAACTCCGTGTCCTGCTCACAGATGCGGTTCAGATTGATAAAAGCGTGCATGCGCAGGAACTCGTCGACCGAATCGGCAATCTTGCTGCGATCCGCCTTAAGGCTGTCAAACAGCGCTGAATCCCTCGCCAGATGGCGAATAATAAAACTGAGCATGGTGGCCACCGTGTCGATACTGGCGAGGAACAGCAGGTAGCAGATCGCATGCACCTCCTCCAGAGAGAGCTTTTCTCCCTCCACATCAACATTGAGTAGCATGTCGACAATGTCGTCCTTCGGGTTATCCACATGTTGCGTCACCACCTCAAAGAGATAACCACCGATCTTCTCCCCACAGGCGATGCGCTCTTCCATGGTGGGCGCGCGGTAAAAGCCGGTCTCCCAGGCATAAAATTCATCGAGCCGCTCGGGCTCCAATCCCAGCTGGCGAACAAACAGTCCCATTGATATGGGTTTCGCGGCCTTCCACAAAAAATCGAACTCGCCGGTCGGCAGCACCTCATCCAGCACCTCAGCGGCGAGCGCCTCGGCTCCTGTCTGCAGGCGCGCCACGGCCGTGGGCTCAAAAATGGGAAGTAGCAGGCGGCGGTAACGCCGGTGCTCCTTCGCGTCACTTTCCAACGGGATCAGTCGCGGCCGCTGCTCCATGTTGGCGGGGATGCCGATCGGAAAAGAGCCAAACAATTCGGCATTGCTGAGGACTTCCCGAGCCAGTTCATGGGACGTGATCAGCCAATGGCCGCCATTATGGGGGGTGTAAACGATGTCCCGAGGGTCTTTAACCAGTGAGTCCAAAAACAGCTGCTGAGGATCCGCGAAAAACCCACTGTCACCGACAATGTCGAAATCACTTTGGAGCGCTTCGGGTACCTGATTCAGTTGTGTCGGCATGGTTCAGTCCAGTGTCACAAGGCACTTCCCGCGTGAAGCGCCATGCATCATGTCGCAGAACGCTCGGGGCGTGGCGTCAATACCCTCGTAAACGGCATCAAAGCTCTTCAGTGCGCCGCGCTGAAGCCGGCCCTGGAGATCCCCGGCGATCTTGGGAAAAGATTCAAAATAGTCAGAGAACATGAAGCCTTCCATGCGCGCACGTTTGGTAATCAGTTCCCAACTGTTATGCAGCGGCTGCACCGCTGATTCGTATTGCGAGATAGCACCGCATAGCACCAGTCTCGCCTGCTCGCGCAGTTGACTCATGACTGTATCGAGGGCCTCGCCGCCCACATTATCAAAAAAGATATCGACGCCGTCGGGGCAAGCCTCTCGCAGGGCGCCACCAAGATCAGGCTGGGTTTCCCGGTCTATCACCGCGTCATAACCCACATCGCCCTGCAGCCAATCGGCTTTGTCACGGGTACTGGTTAAGCCGATTACCCGACACCCCTCCGCTTTCGCCAACTGCCCGACCACGGTCCCTACCGCCCCGCCTGCGGCACTCACCACCACGGTCTCACCAGGTCCCGGTTGACCGATCTCAAATAGTCCGATCCAAGCCGTCATCCCTGTGGGACCCAGAATCCCCATGTATTGGTGGAGCGGGACGTCGTTGGCCACCTCTAAAGGCGAGCAGAGATCGCTGCCATCCAAGACGCTCTGCTCTTCCCATGCCGTGCGTGCACTGACCATAGTGCCCAATGGGTAGTCCGGGTGATCAGACTCAATCACTTCTCCCAGCACGATACTTTGCACCGGATCACCGATTTGCATACCGGTCAGATAGTTATCACCCGCGCCTTCAGTCATCCATTGCCGGAACCCCGCGTCCAGCGAGATCACTCTATTGCGGGTCCGAAAAAAGCCCCCGGGCAGGTCGCTATCGGCAACCTCGACAACGGCAAAATCCTGCTCCGTCACCGCACCCTCGGGGTGCCTCGCCAGTACGACTGCGCGACTCATGGGACAGCAACCTCGATCATGCCGTCGACAACCCGAACTGCATAGGTGGGCAATGCCTCTCGCGTCAGCTGCCCCATGGGGGTGCCATCACGCAGATCAAAACGGACGCCATGTAATGGGCAAGAAATGAAACAACCGCGGATGCGCCCGCCCTCGAGCTCAGCCTCCTGATGCGTGCACCGATTTTCCACTGCGTAGAGCTCTCCCGCTGCGCGACAGACCAGCACCTTGCTACCGTTGATGGTCACAGCGCGGCTGTCGTTGTTTGTCAGCTCGGCGTCAGCGAAGGCAGGATGAAAATCCGTCACATCAGTCTCCAGTGCGGTGAGTTGCTTCGGGGGCAATTTGCCTCGGGACCGAGATGGTAGCACCGCGTTTTCTGAAAAAAACCATCTTGCTTGCTTATTTTTAGCGCCCTCGCTAGGCTCTCGGCTCAACCACTTTTCCCCATTGAGGACAGCATGAGCCACGGTACTAAACAACAATGGATTTTGGCAAAGCGCCCCGAGGGGATGCCAGACTCATCCGAGGTGATTCTTCAGGATGCGCCGATCCCGGAGACCGGGCCGGGCATGCTCCTAGTGAAAAACCACTACATCTCCCTGGACCCAGCGATTCGGGGCTGGATGTCTGACATCCCCAATTATTTACCGCCCATCCCGATTGGCGATCCAGTGCGGGCCACGGTGGTTGGCGAGGTGTTGGAGAGCGGCAGCGACAACATCAAAGCCGGTGACTATGTCTTTGGCCTCGGTGGATGGGAGACCCACAGCACCATCCCCGTTGAGTTCTGCACCAAGGTACCCGACGACAATCCTTTCCCGCTCCACTATTACGTCAACATTCTCGGTGCCGTCGGGCTAACACCCTACTTCGCGATCGCGGATGTGGGTCAGGCACAGGCCGGACAGACTATGTTAATGAGCGCGGCCGCGGGCGCCGTGGGATCTGTGGGCGGACAGATTGCAAAACTCATGGGCTTGCGAGTCGTGGGCATCGCCGGCACCGAGGAGAAGTGCCAGTGGGTCGTCGACGAGCTGGGCTTTGACGACTGCATCAACTACCGCACTGCGGGCAACATGGAGGCTGCGATCCGCACCGCCTGCCCCGAAGGCGTCGATTTTTACTTCGACAATGTGGGGGGCGAAATTCTTGACGCGGCGCTACTCAACATGAACAAAGACTCCACGCTCCTGTTCTGCGGCACCATTAGCACCTACAACGCCACGGAACCCGTGCCGGGACCCTACAACTACTGGCAGATTCTGGCGCGGACCATCACAGTCAAAGGCTATTTGGTCAGCGACCATTACCACAGGATCGAGGAGGGACAAGCGGCCCTCAGTGAATGGGTCAAGGATGACAAGATCAAGTTCCGCGAGCACATCAATGAGGGCATCGAGAACTGTCTGGATACCTACAATTTGCTATTCACCGGCGGCAACGAAGGCAAGTTAATGCTGAAGCTGTAAGAGGGTTTAGCGCGACAGCCGTCGTGTAACTCAACAAAGCAACAAAAAAGGGCCCTGTGAGGGCCCTTTTTATTGGTTAAAGTTTTCAGAGCTCGGGTTGTGGGGCGCTGGTGTCGCCGTCGCTGTACCACTTCACCCAGCGATGAAAATACTGGTTGCCTCGCTCATTGCGACCAAACAACACGCTCTTCATCAGCCCGGTTTCTAAGCCCTGCTGAAGCTTCAGGCCGACGTTGTAGTCCTCCTCCTGCACTACGTTGCGCAGCCAGTCCGCCATCTCGATGCGCGCGGCAGAGTCCTCTTCGCTCTCAGGCGGAGTAGGATGCAGAAAGTGCAGAATAGTCGTGTTTTCCATCGGTCCAGGACCCGGAATCATCTGCGCCACCTGCGTGATTTCCGGCGCGATGAAGATCGATACATTCGGGAAAAACAGCCGGATAAAATCAAAGCCCTTGGTTTCATGCTGCCAGAGCTCGTCCCGGTCGACCTCACCCAGATCCAACACATTCTTTGCGGCAAACCCGACCAGCTGATGAGGCCCGTGCGCGTCGTACTCCATTACGTTGGTAAACGTTCTGGGTTCGATAGTCTCGGGGTGCGCAGCCTTGAAGTGATAACCCTCCAAATAGCCATCGTAAGCAACCTTCCAGTTGGGCCCATGAATGACGCGGTGACCGACATACGTCCACTGGTCCATGCCCTTCTTCGCCACATCGTCCATCATGGCACCGAGGTAGGCGCGAATATCAACTTCGCTCTCGGCATCGAGCACCGCGAAGATCAATCCGCCCTCTTCGTGGCAGGGGAACTGCACCAGATCCCGGGCACCCTCACATACGTCGCCAAACTTCGGCGCATCGGCAATGGCACGCAGTGCGCCGTCGGACTTGAAGGTCCAGCCATGGTAGGGACAGCTGAACAATTTTTGATTGCCGCAGGGTTCTGAGGTGAGCTGCATACCGCGGTGGGTACAGACATTCATCAGGACTTTGGCCGAGCCATCTGCTTGCCGGGTGATCAACAGCGGGATACCCAAGATCTCTAGACTGCGGAAATCGCCGGGGTTGGGGATCTCTTGAGTCACACCTACCAGAATCGGCAGACTTTTGAAGATGCAATCCATCTCACGCCGCCACTGCTCAGCATCCGTGTACTCAGTGGAGGGCACCTCCATAGTGCCTTCCGCCCAATCCGTTGTGCCGTTGGCCACGTGATCGATCAGGCGACCTGCCATGCGGCTGTATTGAATTTTGGTGTCCACCGTCATCTTTTTTCTCCTACGCCACCGCTACTCTGGCATCACCAGATCACCCACTGAGCTGACCTCGTAGCGACGCACTTCCATATCCAATATTTCGAGCGAAGCACACGCCTCCAAAAAGGCCGCCACGTGAGGC
>JADHQG010000017.1 GCA_016778045.1 Luminiphilus sp.
ATGAGGAGCAGGGCGAGAACGACCTCTTGATGATGACAGCGGATGTGCTCTTCGCGCCAAACGATAATTTCGATTTCCGATTGATCTACGATTACATTGATGATGACACCCCTACGCGACCACTCTCTGCGATCATTGCGCCGGGTGAGGGTTTCTATGGGCTCGCGTGTCTCAACCCGGCCACCGGCGCTCCCACGGGAGAGTGCATTGGTGGCGTCAGTCGATCGGATGACGACTATTACACTGTTTACACCGCTCTTGACCAGTATTCTGAACTGAGAACAGATGCGGTCACCATTCATGCGAATTGGCAGTTTGCGGACAACCACAAATTGGCATTTGTGTTTGGTGATCGCGACACGGATGAGCTGGCGCTTAATGAGTTTGACGGCACTTCAACCGATGTATTCTGGACAGACCGCCCAACACTTGAAAACCAGACAAGCTACGAGTTCAGATTGGAGTCTGACTGGAGCGACAGCCTGCGTTCTACCTTCGGTTTGTTTCTGTGGGAGAGTGACTACACAATGCAGCAGAATTCGGGGCTGCTTAACAATATTAACCCTACGCCCGTTACCAACTACTCCGCATCACCTCTGTATAGCCAAGAGGTCGAATCTACCGCGGTGTTTGGGCAGGTTGATTGGGACGTGACCGATCGCCTTATGTTAAGTGTGGGTGGTCGTTGGCTGGATGAAGAAAAGGAAGCCTGTTTGGCAGTGTCGGGGTACCCCGTCAATCCACTGCAAACATTGTTGGGCTTGCCTGCTGGGTCTGTTGCATATACTGATATTTCTGGGCGTGATAAGACCATCGATCCGTACCCGTATCTCCTAGGTGGCACCATTCAGGGTGCGGCTTGGGGGGTCAACTGTCCCGATTGGGCAGCGTCCGTCCTTGACAATAAAGGTGTGTTTGACGGTTCGGCTTCGTGGGATGAGTTCACCCCCCGGATCGCGGCGCAGTACTCCTTCGATTCAGGTATGGCATATGTGACTTACTCAGAGGGTTTTCGCTCAGGGGGCTTCAATGGTCGCGGAACTTCGCCGTATGATACGGGTCCTTATGATCCCGAGACGGTGGAGAGTTGGGAGGCAGGTGCCAAGTTCACGTTTTTTGACAACCGTTTTCAGCTGAACTTGGCCGCGTTTACCATCGAGTACAACGACAAGCAGGAGGACATCGTAAAGCCCGGTTCTGGGGGGCAGCTGACCTTGACTGTTGTCGAGAACGCGTCAACCGCCACCATGGAAGGCCTCGAAATGGACTTCACTTGGGTTATTACTGAGGGGTTGTCGTTGCGGGGTAACGTTGGCTTGTTGGACGCCTCATTTGATGAATACGTTGTCCCAAGCGCGACAGGCATGGTTGATAAGAGCGGTATGGCGCTCCGGCGCGCGCCAGATATGACCGCAGGCCTTGGGTTGCTATTCGAGCGTCAGATGGCTGAAGGCCACTTCTTCGTGGCAACGCTGAACTATACCTGGAAGGACGATTACTACATCTCTGCCAGTTCGAATGGCGGCGATAAAACTGTTCCTGTTGCTCAAGGCGGCGCTGGGTTTTCATACAATCCATCGCTCGTGGACGCCTTTGGTATCCTTGATGCATCTATCAACTGGGAAACCGAGAACTGGACAATCTCGCTGTTTGGCAAAAACCTTACGGATGAGACTTATCTGATGTCATTCCTCGATCCAACCGCTGAAATAAGGGCGACTGGTCCCAATGATCCTACCCCAGTGTATGTACCGAGTGGCTGGTCGTTTGGTACCGCAAATCGTCCACGTTACTTTGGTGCTGAGATTCAGTTGAAATTCTGATCAGGATCTCAAACTTAAAAAGGGCGCCTGCTGGCGCCCTTTTTTTTCGATTCCTGAGATGAGTTCAAGTCACTTAAGCTGGCCGTATCGGAGACAGTATGCGCCGCCCACTCTTGTCGCCACCCACAGGCCTGTAAAAGGTATCCTCCAGCCCAAACCGACTGTCTTTTTTTGAGGCCGGAGCTGTTCCTCGGAAATCGCTTAGGACAGCAAAGCTGGCTCTGCCACCTTCACCATTCTCACGCCGACATTGTTGCCAAGATACAAGTCTGCCAGTGCGTCGGGCATCGTCTCGATGCCGTGAGAAATATGCTCAACCGGGTTGAGTACGCCTTGTCGAACCCAATCAGCCAGTGTGTCGATGCAGTCGGCGTAAGTATCCTCGTAATCAAAAACGAAGAACCCCTCCATTTTCGCGTCCTGACGGCCCAGATTCTGGAGGTTGGCGAACCGGTGTTTGGCTTCCTTCTCGACTAGATACTCGGAAATGGAGCCACAAATCACAATGCGTGCACGGCGGCGCAGGCGTCCCAGCACATTGTCTAATAGCGGTCCGCCAACGTTGTCAAAGTACAGGTCGATCCCGTCGGGAAACGCCACGTCGAGCCGCGAGTTCACGTCTTCGTTTTTGTAATCGATGACCTCGTCATAGTTCATCTCTGTTTTCAGCCGGCTGCACTTCTCAGGGCCGCCGGCAATACCCACGACGGATTGTGCCCCGAGCGCTTTTGCGATCTCCGCAACATGGCTACCGACCCCGCCTGCGGCACCCGAGACAAGCATGCGATCTGTGTCTTTGATCAGTCCGATGTCCCGCACGCCAACAAGCGCCGTGATACCAGAGAGCGACACTGCGCCAATTCCGTGCGAGAGGGGTAAGTCCGTGGGCAGTAAAAAGGGAGCAGGCCGGTCAGAGCTATCGATCAATGCATACTCTTGCCAACCGAGGCGTGCTTGCACAATAGCGCCCATGGGCAGGCTACTACAGTCGCTTTCGATCACTTGCGCCACACCTCTGCCTGCCATCACGGAACCCAGCGCCAACGGAGATTCGAAGTCGGTTTCGTTTCGCATGTAGCGCAGCATCACCGGCGCCACGCCGAGATACAGCGTTTTGACGATCGCTTTTCCCGGCTCAAGCTGCGGGAGGGGAACCTCTACCAAGTCGAAATGGGAGGCGTCGGGTATGCTGTCTGGGCGCGCGGCCAGCCGCCACTGCTTTTGCATCAGCAGCGCCTGCAGCGGTGTGGTGCCAGCCGTACCTGGTGACAGGCTGCGCGCCTTGGGACGTCAAAGGCAGTCAATTCAAACCCGACGGAGCGGGCCAGGTGACATCCGGCGTAGCCTGATCGATATCTGCGGCGATCTTCCACTGGCCGTCCTGTTTTTTATAGACCAACAGCGATCGCCCGGCATCTTTGTAGACCTCCCCGGTCTCTTTATCGGTCGCCTTCAACCAATATTTGCTAATGATGTACGCGATCTCGCCGTGGGTTTCTCTAAGTTCGTAGTCGAGTTCAAAAACCGACTCCGCCTTGCCAATGCGAGTGGAGAAGTAATTTTTGATGGCATCGATGCCGAAGAGCGCCGGCTGACCGTGCAGGGCGACAATGGCGTCATCAACATAGAGCGTCATCAGACCTTCAAGGTCCTCCTGCTCGTAATAATTGGCCCACTTCCCTCCTTCGGCTGCGATTTCTGTCTCGAAATCGGCCCATGCGCCGGGCGTCAGGAGAGCGCTAAACAGTGCAAAAAAGAGCCAGACAACAGCGCTGTTTGTTTGCCTGGGCCCGCGGCAAGAAGTCATTTAAATACCCCCAGCGCGGCCGCAATCAGTGCGAACGCATAAATGGCCAGCACGGCGATATAGACAGGCGACAGTGCACGCGAATACGCGGCGTTCAGCTCGGGGTCGTCAGGCGTGGTGGCCAGCGCCATAAACAAATCGATTGCCGGCTTGAACAACAGATCCAGCAGCACGCCCGCACAAAAAATCGCGCCGACTGCCAGCACCTTTAGCGCCAGCCAGTCGGGAATGTCGCCGTTCATCAGCAGATACATGCCCGCCCCACTGACCACTAATGCGAGCACCAAATTGAGCACCCAGTTGATCTTTGCAGATTGCTCCTGAGCCTTGGGATCGGCCGACAAAAACCCGCGCCAGAGAATCCCGAGCCACACAGCAGCGAATAACCACATCCCTAAAAGGTAGTGCGAGGGCAACGTTAGCCAGCCACTCGCCACTGCCAACTGGCATCCCGAGGGAATGATTAAGGTGAGTGCAGAGCGCGGCAGCCGATCGAGCACCATACCCAGCTGTAAGACGGTTTGTCGGGTTTCGATGCTGAGCGTCGCACGCTCAGACCACTTGGCGGCAATGAATACGCCGATATCGGTGCCGACCCAGAAAACCAGCAGCAAGATATGCAGATATAGCCAGAAAGCATCCATGGTCCGTCCTCTTTTTTATTGTTTTGTAATGTTTGCCCCGGATTCCAAGACGTCTTTAATCAGCTGAAACCGGTCCTGTCCCCACTCGGCATCTTGAGCTTCACTGGGCTCAAAATTATCGAGCGCGTCCCGGGTAAGCGTCCCCGATTCAATCAACAGGGCTTCCAGCGTTTTGACGCGTTCATTCAATACCGAATGTTCGGTCATGAGGCGCACGATGATGGCCAATAAGCGGTCAATCTCCGGGTCGGAGAAGAAGGCCGGCCGCCCCGCCTTGACTGATTTTTTGTCACTCATCGGCTGGCGCCGCTCTTTTGCGCGCCGAAGGCATACCAAGTGATGGTGTCGGAGAGGCGGCCCGTGTCGGCATCAAATGTGGCGTCAGCACCAGAAGCCCGAGCGAACTCTGCTTCGCTGACATAGGTAAATCGCGGCATGGTCGCTTGAAAAAAGTCCTGCTCTGCGAATCCTGCATCAGAGCACAGACCTGAGTAGCTGAGGTCACGGAAATCTTTGTAAAACGGCTCGTTGTTATAAAAGCAGTCCCAATCCAGATAGAACGCGGCATAGGCACCCAAGGCGTCATTGGGAGGCAGTTCCATGTTGATAAGTACGCCCCCCGGCTTCAGGACGCGGTAGGCCTCGTTAAAAAACGCTTTGATAAACGGTGTCGGCAACTCGTGCAGAAACATGGACGAAAACACCACGTCCACGCTGCTGTCACTGTAAGGCAGTGCGTCACAGAGCGCCTGCTTAAAAGCGATGGGGACACCCATTGCTTCTGCTCGGGCGTGGCCATATTTCAGGCAGGGCGATGCGGCATCCAGACCATGCACCTCAGCCTCCGGGAAAGTCTGCTTCCAGGGCACCGTGTTGTGTCCGATGGTGCAGCCCACATCGACAATCAGCTTGGGATTCAGCTCGGGCCATTTCAAGCGAGTAAAGTTGGCCATGGAGTGGCCAATGTCATCGAGATTTTCCCCCATGACGCCAAATGAAAAAACGTCCAGTCCATTGTCATAGACAACACCAGCTTCAGCGCCGTCACTGTGGCCACCCTGATAGTTGCCCGGCATCAAATGCACATCCATTGTGTCGATGTAGTCCGGCAGGGCGATGGTGTCGTCAAGTGCCAGAGATCCGCCCTGCTCAGGAGGAGCTGCGGTGCCGATTTTTTCGACGGAATCAGGGTCGGATTCAATTGCCCGCAAAACAGATTGCCAGACCAGTTCTTGAGTGGCGCAGCGGAGGCTGGAGTACCACTTAAATAAACCCCGGTTCTTGAGGAATTGATGAACTGCCTCGCCGGAGCAGTGGCTCTCCCCTGCGTCGGTGCTGGCCTGTTCGTAGTCCGCCTGCATTTGTCCAGCGAGATCGGTGAGTACCCAGGCCCGCATGGAGGAGGTAAAGCGCTCACGCGCGCGCTGATCAAGATTTTTGTTCAAAGTCAGGGAATGTTGCAGTCCCGGCATGATGTAGCCTCCCTATCCGCGTCGACTCGACCTGTGGCCCTATGTGCCGACCCGGTAAAACGTGATCTTGATTGACTATTAGTGATAATGATATACGGATATGACAATATCGTCGTGTGCACTTCAAGCGCGATCACAACAAGCACCCAGGGGAGTCATTTCATGAAAAATCATTTTCACCGGTCGGGTCTGCCGATGCTCGTGTCAGCGGCGATTGCAACGGTCTTACCCAACGTGGCATCTGCTCAGCTTGAAGAGGTTCTGGTCACTGCCGAGCGCCGGGAGGCGTCCGTTCAGGATGTCCCGATTGCCGTCAGCGCCTACAACGAAGAAATGATAGAGCGGCTACAGATCGACGACACGCTGGATCTCATTAATGTGGTGCCCAACCTGTTTGGTGGTAACAACACTGGTTTGGGAACCGCCAACATGTACTACCTGCGCGCGCAGGGAAACGACGAATCGATTTCCACATTTGACCCACCAGTCGGCACCTACGTTGACGACGTGTACATTACCCGACAGAACGTCAACAACGTTGCTTTGTTTGACGTAGAGCGGATTGAGGTGCTGCGCGGACCTCAGGGCACGCTTTACGGGCGCAATACCACAGGCGGTGCGATCAGCGTGGTCATGAAAAAGCCGTCTGACACCATGCAGGGCTATGTCGAAGCGGGTGCGGGTAATTGGGGCAAGACGATGCTGCGCGGCAGTATTGATTTACCGCTGAGTGAAAACGTCTTGACCAAATTCTCGGCCTACTACGTGGATACCGACGGTTACCTTGAGAACCGCACCGATGGCAAAGACTACAACGAGGCCGATCTCACAGGTATTCGTGCAGCATTGCGGTGGCTGATCTCGGATTCGATGACCTGGGATATTGCAGTCGATGGAGGCAAGTCAGAGGTAGCCAATATCCACGGTTTTCTCGATGGAGACGACCGCTACTCGCTGTCCGTTCTGGGTAGCGGGTTACCAATGGGCGGTGGCATGTCTGACTATGGCAACGAGGTCGATACGCTGAACATCACCTCTAACCTCGCTTGGGATGCCATGGGTGGCACGGCCAACCTGATTTTGGGTTCGCGCTCGATCGAACAAGACTTTTTGCTGAACTTCCCGTTCTCACTGGATTTCTTCCCGGACTTTTTCATCATCGATAATCAGGGCGAGCACGACATGTACTCGGCTGAATTGAAATGGTCTGGCGATATTATGGACGGGCGGGCGTTCTTACAGACGGGCGTCTATTACATGGACGAGGACAACACGGTCGACTTTGTTGATTATCTCGACCTTGCGGCCGTCGGCGTTCCCGCGCCGCCTTCGACTGCGTTCACAACGCTGGCAGATCGCGTGCTGAGCAATACCACAGAGAGCTTCGCTGTCTATGCGCAGGCTGATATCAAGATCGGCAACAACGGCACCCTGACCCTGGGTGCGCGATATACCGACGAAGAAAAAACAGTCGATTTTCAGGGAACGGTGAACTCGGCGGGGATGGTGGCTGCGGGTATTCCGCTCTCTCAAAGTGAGCAGGAGATCACTCCGCGGATTGCCTACGCGCATAAGTTCACTGATAACTTCATGATGTATGCCTCGGCCACCAACGGTTTTAAATCTGGCGGCTGGAACGCCCGTGGATCCAGCTCTAGTGCGCTCCAGGCATTTGCTCCCGAGACAATCTGGTCCTACGAGTTGGGGATGCGCGGTGACTGGATGGACGGTCGGTTGCGCACCAATATCACGATGTTTTATTCCGACCTCGAAGATCTGCAGACAACCTCTGCCACGCCAGACGGCCAGTTCCTGACTACCAATGCGGGCGGTTTGGAAGTGCCCGGGATTGAGGCTGAGATTACAGCCCTGCCAACCGATAACTGGCAGATTTTTGCCGCGCTGGGTTGGCAGAACGCAGAGTACCAGGATTTGCCCGGCGGTTGTGTGACGCCCAACGCCAACCTCGCTGCATACGACGAAAACTGCAACATCGCGGAGCCTAAGCGTAGCCCGCACCAGACCTATACCCTAGGCACATCGATCGATTTCTCCTTGGGGGGCGTGACCGTGACGCCCAATATCATGTTCCGATATTTGGGATCGCAGTACCCGGGCACGAGAAACCTGGGTTATAACGAGTCGGTCACCTTGCTTAACGCGGGCGTCAAACTGTCGATGGCGGATTCGCGCTGGGAGCTAAACCTCGAGTGCAAGAACTGCGGTGACAAAACCTACACCCAGTCTTTCTTGTTCACGCGCTATTACAATCTGCCGGTGACGTATTTGGCCACGCTGAAATATCGATTTGGTGGCTAATATGATCTGATCGGTGGGCGAGGGCCGGCATCGATTCACAAAGCCCCGCCGGGTCACGCTCGAGCGGGGTTTTTTATTGGCCTCTTTATGACTCTTGATGAGGCGTAGCATTTAACACTGTGAGGCGTGTGCGCGCCGCATGATTTCGGCTTTGCTCGCAGCTACGTTTGGGCGCACTTAGCGTTTCGCCGGGACCGGGTATTTGCCATTGGTCAGTGCATCTCTTCGCCGCCACTGACATTGATGGCTTCCCCGGTGATAAAGCTGGCTTCATCGGAAGCAAGAAATGCGCACAGCGCTGCAGTGTCTTCGACTTGACCAATGCGTCCCACGGGAATCCGCGCCGCCATTTCTTCGAGATAGGCCGCTTCAGTCATACCCTTGAAGGCTGAGAAATAGGCGTTTTGCGCGCTGCCCAGACCCGTTGTCACGTGGTTTGGGCAGACCGCATTGACAGTGATGCCCACGGCACCATAGTCGATGGCGGCGGTGCGCGTCAGACCAATGACGCCGTGCTTTGCGGCACAATAGGGCGCCATATGCGGGAAGCCGGATTTCGCCGCCTGACTCGCGATATTAATAATCCTCCCGCCCTGCCCGGCCGCTTCCATATAACGCGCGGCCGCCTGAGTGCAAAGGAAAACCCCGCTCAGCGTGACATCGATGACCAGCTGCCACTCTTCCGGTAGCACGTCACGCGTATCTTTCATGACGAATCCAATCCCGGCGTTGTTGACCAGCACGTCTACACGGCCAAACCGATCGGCGACGGCTTCAAAAAGGCCATTCACTGAATCCGCAGATCGAACGTCACAGGGATGGCACATCACTTCGGCTCCGGTCGATCGCAATGCCTCGGCGACCCAGTCCATCTCGCTCGTATTGGAGAGATGGTCCGCACCGGAGCCATCGATGTCTGTAACGACCACGCGATAACCGTCCTCCGCTAACCGGCGGAGAATGCCTTCCCCGAGTCCACCGCGGCGCCCAGATCCTGTGCACACCGCTACTTTTTGCCCGGCCATCGTTGCCTCCTCTGCCATCCACTATTCTTAGCGGTAAGCGAATCCGTTGATCTATCCCATGAACCTTTATTCGCTGCCGCGGCAAGGTCACTGCGGGCCTCGATAGGGGCCTTGGGCCATGCCCTCATGCCGATCACTGACTAGAGTGTGATCACTCGCAGACCCAAGGCTGCGTTTAAAAATAATCCTACCCAAATCACCCAGACATATCGGCGCACCACTGCCATGTGGGTGACCATGGCGTAATTGCCTTCATCGCTTGCCCCTTCGGTGATCATCTTCAGGTAGGCGGCGGCGAAGGGTTTCAATCCGAATCTAACGGCGATGCCGCAAGCGACCAGTACCGCGAAAACAGCAATTTTCAGCGCGATCCAGCCGGGTAAGCCCAAAGTCAGGCCGTAGCTAGCCGCAGCGAGAAGCGTGAATACCACAGCAAATCGTAGCCCAAGGTCCCACTGCGCGAGTGAGGGCATCTTCTGGCCGATGGCGCTGTGAATAGCGGCTACCAAGCCCACCCATATTGCGACGACCGCCCATCCGGCGGCGGCGGTTTCGGCAGGCAGAATGCCGGGCCAGCGTAGCGCCGCCAGATGACAGCCTGATCCGAGGATGATGGGCATGGCCAGCCTAGGCCCCATGTCACATTCCATGAGGATCTTGAAGGCGGTTTGTCGCGATTCGACACTCAGGTCGCTGCGAAGCACATGTCGGCTTGAGAGATAAGTGCCGAGATCCCCTCCCAGCCAGTAGACCAATGCCAACACATGGATATAAAGCAAAAGGGTGTACATGTCAGTCTCTCTCGGTCAGTCAGGCGTTGAACAAGGCGGGCTTGTGGGTCTGGGCTCAGGGACGATTAGTTTATGGCGCATGCTAGTTGTCTTCCTGGCCTCAGGGCGTCTCTTCAATATCGAGTTGAGTCAGCTCATAGTGCGTTTGCATATAGCCCTCGGCACTGGCTTTGAGAAGCAGGTAGTCATCATCTGCCGTACACCAAACGTCATACGGTGGATGCTCTTCCGGCAGGTTGCCAGCTGTGCCGGCCACTTGAAAGTGCCGCGCCATAAACGTACCGGCCTTAACTTGAATCTCGTCCTCACCCACGTAGACCAGATCAAAATCTGTGACATAAAAGAAGGGCCCGGTGGCGCCGCGATGGTCCGGTGAAGTCAGAAAGATATTGCTGAGCGATTGAACCCCCGGGCCGTTCTCTAGAGGATAAAGTCGCATGAGTAGCGCATCACCAATGATGGGGTGGCTCTGCAGCCAACCCACTTTGCCATCTGTATCGATTTCCTGACTGATGCGACCGTCCCTCGCGTTGAAAGTCTCACATTCGGCATAGCCCTTGGCGAAGCGCATCCAGCCCGAGCCTTCAAACTGTCCGCCGACAGACAGCCTGACTGAACAATCAAGCGGACTCGAGTCCGCGTGACGCAGGGCCAGGCATACGTCCCGGGTGACCTTGGGCGCGTCATCAATTTCGCAGTGAGCGAGCAACACATCAGTGCCATCGGGCTGACAACTCAGCGTAAACACCTCGCGCCCCCGAACCTCGCCCATTCGCTCCCGTTTACGACTGGTGTACTCGATCGCACCTCGGATAAGCTTGTGTCCCATGCGACTCCCTGCCGATTCTGGCGGCCTGATCTGCGGCGTCAGGTCCCGCTATGTATTAATGATATGTTTTTATATCATGCCGGTTCGCGCTCCAGCAAAACAGGAATAACAATGGAAACCAGTGACCTCACCGCGCGCCAGATATACCAGCAAATCAAGGATAATCCGAGCCGTGCGCGCTTCGGGTTCGGCAAGAAAGCAATCCTCGTCAACGTCGATCCACAAAAGGCCTATACCCGCACCGACCTGTTCAAAACCGCCTACGAGACCGATCCCAAGCAGCTGGACTACGTCAATCAGTTAGCGTCTGCGTTCCGGGCGCTGGATTGGCCGGTGGTCTGGACCTACGTAGCGTTTATGGCGTCGGGCGAGGACTGCGGTATCTGGGGTACCCGCACCAATACACCGGACTCTCTGCAAAACATCAAGTTCGGCTCCGAGCGCGCTGAGTTTGACGATCGCCTTGAGATCAATCGGGAGCGGGACGTCATTTACTGCAAGAAGATGCCCTCGGCTTTTTTTGAGACGGCGCTCCAGTCACTCTGTGTCTGGCATCAGGTGGATACGGTTATCATTACCGGTGGTTCCACTAGTGGCTGCATCCGCGCCACGGCAGTGGACTCCCTGTCACGGGGCTATCGGACCATCGTGCCTGAAGAATGCGTCGCGGATAAACACGAGAGCTACCATTTTGCGAACCTCACTGACCTGGCTATTAAATATGCGGATGTACTGGAGGTGAGTGAGGTGCTCGACTGGCTCTCCCAGCAGCGCTGACGATGAGGGGTAGCGTACAAAACGCCGAGCTGGATCTATACGATTACAGCGCTTACGAGGGCCGGCCAAAAATAGAATGGCCCAACGGGGCGCGACTCGCGTTTTGGGTGGCACCCAATATCGAGTTCTACGAACTGGACCCGCCGACCAATGCGCACCGCAAGCCCTGGCCGCATCCTTACCCCGCGGTGCCCGGTTACAGCATCCGCGACTACGGCAACCGGGTCGGCCACCAGCGCCAGATGGGGGTGCTCGATAAATACGGCGTGCGCGGCTCGATCAGCTTGTCGGCTGCGCTGTGCGAGCACCACCCCGAGATCATCGCGCTGTGCGCAGAGCGTGACTGGGAGTTCTTCAGCCACGGTATCTACAACACCCGCTATACCTATGGCCTCACCGAGGATCAGGAGCGCGAGATGATTGAGGATGCCATGGCAACCATCGAGCGCGCGGTCGGTCAGCGGCCCGCAGGTTACCTGGCGCCAGCGCTGTCGCACTCCAACCACACTATTGATCTTTTTGCAGAGGCGGGCGGGCGCTACACCTGCGATCTGTTCCACGATGATCAGCCCACCTGGGTGAAAACTCGCAGCGGTAAGCCCTTTGTGTCGATTCCGTATTCGCTAGAGCTTAACGACACCATTGCCTATGTGGTGCAGAAGATGGAGCCGCGGCGTTACGGCGAGATTATCCGTCGTGCGTTTGATCAGCTTTATGTAGAGGGCGCTGAGAGCGGCACGGTCATGTGCATCCCCACTCACAACTATCAGGTCAGCTGCCCGCATCGGCTGCGCGCCTTTGAAGAGGCGCTCGAATACATCACCGGCCATTCCGATGTCTGGGTGACCACCGGCAGAGAGATCGCTGAGTATTCACTCACTCATCTTCAGAAGCACATCGGTGGTGGCGCGGAGCAGCCAGCATGAGCAACGTGCTGCTCGACTACCCGCAACGCCACTATGGCATGGACCACGATCGCTATGAGTGGTCGATGCTGCAGGATCGCAAACCGGTCACCTGGCCGGGCGATAAACCGCTGGCGCTGTGGATCAATATCTCGGTGCAGCACTTCCCGTTATCGGGCGACAAGCCTGCGGTCGCGCCACCGGGCGCACTGACGATGCCCTACCCCGATCTGCGCCACTACACGCTGAGGGATTACGGTAACCGAGTGGGCATTTACCGGTTGCTCAAGCTCATGGCCGAGTATGAGGCAAGTCCGTCGCTAGCCATCTCAGGGGCGCTTTCAGCGCGCTACCCGCAGTTACTCGAGCGTCTGGCCCAAACGCCTTATGAGTGGCTGGGCCATGGGTGGAACATGCTCCGCGTGCATGCCGGCGAGGTGGATGTCGATACTGAGGCCGGCTGGATTGCAGAGTCGCGTCAGGCGCTTGAGCAATTTACCGATCAATCTATTAAGGGTTGGTTGAGCCCGGGGCGCCTGCAAACGGCCAACACGCCAGAGCTGTTGGTGAAAAATGGTTTCACGTACCAGTGCGACTGGGTGAACGACGAGCTGCCGTATACCTTTAAAACCACCGCGGGCGACATGATCTGCTTACCCTCATGTTTGGAGCTCGACGATGTGTTCGTGCTCACCCAAAATCTGCACAGCGAAGACAGCTTTGCCCAGCAAGTGATCGACGCAGCGGATCTGCTGATCAACGAGGGCCGAGAGCAGGGTGGTCGGTTACTGGCGCTGAATCTTCACCCTTGGTTAGTGGGTCAGCCACACCGCATTCGCACGGTGCGGGAGATACTTGAAGCACTGTTGGTAGAGCGCGGCGAGGCGATATGGCATGCCTCGCCGTCTTTGATCATCGAGGCGGTGTCGGCCTAAACGGCTTTGGTCGCGCCAAAGAACGCCACTGAGGCAATCGTGAACCAGTAGAAGTAGGCCAATCGTTTGCCAAGCGCGAGGCTCTTCTCCAACTGATTTTCTGCCTCTTGACTCGGGCCCTCGGCCAGCACGCGGAAGAGTGTGGTCCACTCCCGCATGATGAAGCGCAGTTTGAGGCCAATCATTAGCGTCACGCTATAGAGCAAAATCTTGATCGAGAACCAGTATTGCATCGGCCCCACATTGAATGGCCCATAACCCAGTAGCGAACTGATCGACGCAATCACCATGACCGGGATCAACACAAAGCGTACCCGCTCATCCCAGAGGGTGAGCTGAATACCTCGGTCGGTCTCGCGGTAGAAATAGGCTGAGATGCATAGTGTCAGCCAGGCGATCGCCAGTACCCACACCGCTACGAGGAAATTGCCGCCATAGGGCTGTACACCCCAGAGGTGGCCCATGTGCAGGCCAAGGGGTAGCAAGCTGATGATGCCGATGCGAGCAAGAATATCGATGTGATAAGCCGTCTGCATATGCCGACGGCGTTCTTCCATCGACAGGTCGCGATTGATGACGTGGGTAGAGGTGTTGAAAACACCCCATTCGCCACCCAGCCAGTACACCATGGCAATGATGTGCAGCCAGCGCAGCACGGCGAGTTCAGTGATGCCCATGACATCTGCCCCCACAGACTAAAGATATATCATTATATCAAAATAGCCGCGCCGATAGGGGTTCATTCTGGTTGGCAAAGTGAAACAAAAGGTGAACAAACATGACTGTCCAGTATGGAATACATCTATTTTGATATAACATTAGGTGTTAGTCGAATTGGTTGCCAGAGACAAGCTCATGGATGACGTTTTTACCACCCACCTTGTCGGTCAAATATCAAAGCAATCGCCAACGCCGCTTTACCATCAATTGTTCTCGTTGCTGAAATCACGAATTTTGGATGGCACCCTGGCGCTGGGTTTGCGCCTGCCTCCGGAGGAGCAGCTAGCCGAGCTTTTTAAGGTCTCGCGGATCACCGCTAAACGAGCGATGGACGATCTGGCAGGGGAGGGACTGGTTGAGCGCCGGCGGGGTCGGGGCACCCACGTTATTTACCAATACTCGCCAAAGCCAGTGCACGCGCCACTGACAGGCATGCTCCAGGAGATCGAGAGCATGGCCCGCAATTCCTCTGCTGAGATTCTCGATTACGGGATGCGGGTGCCTCCCGGCGCTATCCGCGAGGATCTGCGCCTTGACGACGGGGAGCGCGCTTTGCACCTGTTGCGGGTCCGCGAGCGTGATGGCATGAAATTTGGCCATTACACCAGCTGGACTGCTGGCGTTGAGATGCCCGCAGACCCCGGTATTTTTCAGCACACACCGCGATTGAGTTACTTCAGGGAGCAAGGACTGGAGGTGACCCATGTTGCTCAGACGCTGTCGGCGGTTGCCGCCGATGCTTCGGTTGCCAATGCACTTGGGGTGGTACAGGGCAGTCCGTTGCTGAGTCTGACGCGGCGCTCGTATCGTAAAACGGGCGCTGAGAGCGAGCAGATCATGGATTTCTTGGTGGTGCTCTATAACCCGGCACACTTCCAATACTCGATGGATCTCACACTCGACTGACCCGTCAGATCAGCCCGGCTTCCTTGAGGCCCGCGATTACAGCGGACTGCTGCGCCATGAAGTGAGAGCGATCGGGCACGATGGTGTTACCCGCCTCATCAATCAGATTATTCTCAGGGTAAAACTGTGTTTGCGCGTATGTAGAGCCAAACAAAGACAGCCGCTGTCTCGCCAGCAGGTTGGTCATCGCCGGTTTGCTTCTGGCTTCACGTAACCTTTCGATATCCAGTGTGGCATTTCCGACCATCGATTCGCCGGTATAGGCCTCTGTGATGACCTGCCCCTTGTAATCGACGATCTGGGAATGGCCCTGCGTCGAATTCTGGGGAACGGGGGAGTTGTAAATGGCCGACGTGTTGCTTGAGACGACGTAGCACATATTTTCATAGGCGCGCGCGCACTTGGCGATGTTCTTGGGCGTGGGTCGCGGGCTTCCCACTTCGCTCGACGAGTGCAGAATCACTTCCGCGCCGCGGGTCGCCAGTGCGCGGCTGACTTCGGGGTACAGGATCTCTTCCGAGGCCACGCAGGCAAGGCGTCCCAGAGGCGTGTCGACGACCGGAAAGAGGCTGTCCTCGCCATACACGTCGCAGTACTGTGACAGCACGTCGTGAGGCGTAGGCGCAAACATCGAAATCAGGCGGCGGTATCTTAGGATCACTTCGCCTTCGTCGCTGATGATGAAGCTGGTCTGAAAGTAGAGCTCGGGAAAGTGTGGATCCAGTTCGTAGACGTTGCCTGACAGATACACGCCGCGGTCGCGGGCAATCTCTCCCATCCGCTGATATTCCGGGCCGTCCATTGCAATGCAGGCTTTAGTGCGCCAGTCGGGGATCGACTCTCCCATCGGAAAGCTGGTCAGAAAGTACTCTGGTAATACCACTAGCCGCAGCGTGTCACCGCTAAAGGTGCCGATAAAGCCTTTGCTGCCGGCAATTAAGCGATCGACCCGATCCAGAGTGGATGACATCGACGCCTCGACAGCCGAACGGTCGGCAAGTCCGTTGACGGCGTGGCAATCCATCTGCAGGGCAAGGGCAGCGTAGGGTGTCATCACGGCTTACTCCAAGGGCGTTTGCTGCAGGCCATCGACCAGCATGACGCGGAACTCGCCCGTGCCCTCTCGCAATGGCTTTGCGGACTCATATGCCTCGCTGTACCAGAAAGCCTTGGCCTGTTCGGCAGAAGGCCACCGATGCATGACCAAGCGAGTGGCGCCCCAGTCTCCCTCAAGCACGGTCTGCTCGCCCCCCAAAACCAAATATTCCCCGCCATGCTCCGCCACAATGGCTGGCACGGCGCGGGCATAGGCGCTGAATTTTTCCGGGTCGTGGAGTACGGCTTCGACAATAATATAGGCGCTCATGCCGCTACCTCGTCTGCTTGGGCTCGATGCTTATTGTTATGCGGACTAATATACCACGCGGCGTCGGGGGCCTCGCTCGCAAGCCCGGTCGGCGTTTCGGTTTCAGGACAACCCGAGGGCGCCGGGATTCATGATGCCATCAGGGTCCAGTGACTGTTTGATGCCGCTGATCAGATCCAGTGCCGGCGCCTTGAGGGCGGTGTGGTAGTGATAGGCCTTACCCAACTGCAGATGGCTGGCGCCCTCTGCTGACAGGGTCTCAACGACCTCACTCTTAACCTGGTGCACCGCGTCCCAGGCACCTGGCACTGCGTCAAATCGATTGAGTCGCGCCAGATGGTCTTTCTCAAGGCTGTGCTCGTGCAGCGCATTGAGCTCGTCAGGCCAGAAAAAGACCGGCTCGAGTACGGTGATCTGCTCGCTGACCACTGCGATCAGGTAACCCGTTTCGATACCGAACTGTTCCAACGTTGCGCGGTTGCGCTCATAGACTGACTCGATGGCGGCTAGCGTTGCCGCAGCGCGAGAGTGAGGTACAAGGCCGTGAACGGGCAGCCAGCGCTCACCTTCGGCGCCCACCATATTGTTCACGGGCCCAAATGGATTGGCAGCTAAAATTCGTGGGATGCTGTCGGGTAGCTCCTTGCCGCCCTGGGCGAGACAGATCTCGCGAATCCGCTGCGCCTGATGCTGCGCCTCGGCATCGGTTCGACCCTCGCTGATCGTGAACATGGCCCACTCGACATCGTCCATAAAGCGCCGGCCGGACAGCGCGATCTTGGCGCCCTGCTTGATTTTGTTGACGATGCCCGATTCGTTTTGCAACACGCCGGAGAGCTGCTGGGCGTCTTCCGCCAGGCTCGCGCGCTTCATGCGCTGATGTTGCAGATAAGGGTCGAAACCAAAGCACTCTGTCGTCAGCGATTGGCGCGAAGTCTCGGCCATCGCGCGCAGCATGGGACCCGACTCCTGAAAGGCGAAGCTCGTGTAGCCTTTGGCGCCCGCCAGTGGCACCAGCGGCAAGGTAGCGCGCACTTTGATACCGAGAGCGCCGCAGTCGCCAAGAAACAGACCCGTGAGGTCCGGGCCAAAGTGCCGCATAAACGGCGCCGCGTTCTGCTGGCTCGCCGAGCCGGTCTCGATCAGTTCGCCTTTCCCCGTGACCACGCTCACTGAGAGCACGTTGTCAGCGGCCGTGCCGCTTTGACCGCTTCCCCAGAAAATGCTGTTCTGCGAAAGGCCACCTCCGACCGTAGCAAAGCGGCCCGACAGGGTGCCCCAATATGGCGTTCGCACCCCGAGTGGCGACAGGTGCTCGTGCAGCTTCTGCCAGCTGCAGCCGGCTTCGACCGTCACATAGCGGTCTTCCAGATTGATCTCGACGATGGCATCCATACTCGCCATGTCGATCAATACGCTGTCGGGTGCCGTCGCGAGATAGCCGCTGGTGTAGCTCATGCCTCCGCCACGGGTCACAATCGGCGTGTTCCGCTCCAGACATGCCCTGACCAGAGACTGCACTTCATCGATGGTGCGTGGCTTGATGACTGCGCAGATGGGTGGGCCAATGCTGAAGACATCCTGCGAGTACAGCGTGATCTGCTCGGGATCGGTGTCGATAATCTCGGCGGGTAGCAACTCTGTGATGGTGGATACCACTGCGTTCATTCAGCGCCTCCTGACCAGCATCGGTTAGGTCTGTGTGCCCGAAGAGTAGCAGACGCGTCCTGCTCTGCGCATCTGTCGCCGGCGAGCATAGCGGCTAGACAGCGGCTAGATCGTAACGAGGCAGTAGACAGGTCCAGTAGTTGGCTGTGTCGTGCCTTGACCTGTCCGGATGGACCCGCGGTTGCCTTGTGGGCTGCGCGAACCACCCACGGCGGGTCTGCGGGTGCAGCACTGATTGGCCGCAGTGACGGAACAACGGCGCCAAGGGCGGTATGATGTCTGCGGGTAAGACAGGATGGCGCGCTACAGTGGGCTAGCGGCAATTGCCCGGCGCTATGACCGGCCATACGAAAGGTTCCTGTTTTACGGTCGCCGTGCCCGTTGGTGGGTGGCTTTACCTTTTTCAACGGCAGCAGTGAGAGCTTTGTCATGCTGAAATCGATTTTGATGGTTTGGGTGCTCGCGCAAAATCTGGGCGCCACGCAGCAGGCCTATGAGGATTACCTTGGCTACACCCTCGTGGACGAGGGCGTCATGCCGGCGGAATTATCGATAGCGATAGAGCGCCCCGAGCTCGCAGGGCGACCTTTCGCGACGCTCATGCCGCCGGGTGGACCCCAAGTGGGTATTCGCATTGTGCAGGGCGGCGATTCCGGATATCAGCCGATGAAGCGGTTGGGTTGGAGCGCCATCGAACTATTGGTGAAGGATCCGATACAGCTGAAAACCCAGCTTGAGGGGTCTGCATTCCGTCATTTGCAGGGCCCGGATTTTTTAACTGACCAAAAAAACATCCTTGCAATGCAGGTCACAGGGCCCAACCAAGAGCTGTTTTATCTGACGCACATGATTGACCCGTCACTGTCTTTTTTGCAGCCGGAACCGAGTCCCGTGCCGGTGGGCCAGACATTTATTATGGTCATGGGCACCCCCAACATTGATAACAGCCTGAGCTTTTGGCGAGAATATTTTGATAACGGCATTGTCGGGCCGATTCCCTACCGCATTGGTGTCCTGTCGGAAGCCTATGACTTGCCGCTGGCTACCCAGCATCCACTGGCGCTGGTTTCCATGTCCGATGGATACGGTATTGAAATCGATCAGTATCCTGAGGCGGCTGACCCCGTGCCGGGGCCGGCAGGGGAGCGAGGCGGCGTCATTTTGGTAACGCTCAGTGTCGATCCGGCGGGGTTGAAAAAGACGCTGCCTTGGACGATGTCATATGCCAATGGGCAGGGCGCGGTAACCGGTGGGGTCGTGACGTTACCCTCCGGAACGCCTGTCGAGGTGGCGTTCACAGCAGCTGTGTTGCCAGCCGCGTCTGATTAGGCTTATTGTTATATTAATATATCTTTTACAAGGCCTCAGCTGGGCGAGGTCCAAGGGGGATCGGCGGGTTCATCGTGGCCACTACGCTGTTTGACAAACTGTGGCATGAACATGAGGTGATGGCGCTGTCCGAGCGTGAATCACTGCTTTATATCGACCGCATTTTTTTACACGAGCGTACCGGTAGTGTGGCGCTGAACAGCCTGCTGGAAAACAACCGCGTCGTGCGCCGCCGTCGGCACGCGTTTTGCACCATGGATCATATTGTCGACACGTTGCCCGGACGCAGCGACGATACGCTGATGCCCAGCGGTCGCGAATTTATTGTCGCGACGCGGAGCGCGGCCCATGAGACCGGTATCCAATTGTTCGACATTGCCGACAAAGATCAGGGCATCGTTCATGTGATCTCGCCGGAGCTGGGCATTGCGCTCCCTGGTTTATCGCTCATTTGTCCTGACAGTCATACCTGCACCCTTGGAGGGTTGGGGGCGTTGGCATGGGGCGTGGGTTCAACAGAGGCAGAGCATGCGCTGGCGACCAGCACGCTCCGGGTGATCAAACCCCGCAACATGCGCGTTAATTTCACCGGAGCGCTGGGATCGGGAGTGACCGCGAAGGATCTGATTTTGTATACCATTCGGTCGCTCTCTGCGGCCGGAGGCGCTGGCTACGCCATAGAATTTGTGGGCCCCGCCATTGACGCCTTGCCCGTTGAGTCACGTCTGACGCTGTGCAACATGGCGACTGAGCTCTCCGCTTTCACGGCGCTGATTGCACCTGATCAAAAAGTGCTCGACTTTTGTCGGGGTCGCCGCTTCGCACCTGAGGGAAGCGTTTGGGATCAAGCTGCTGCGCATTGGCAAGCTCTAAGGAGTGATGAGGGCGCGTGTTTCGATGCGGTGCGACAGATTGATACCGGATCACTTAAGCCACAGCTGAGCTGGGGTACCAGCCCGCAACACTGCATCGATTGGGATGACAGCGTGCCGGCAGTCAGTGACGCACCCGATGAGAAGTCGGCGATGGCATGGCAGCGCGCGCAGGACTACATGGGCGTCACCGGTGGCAGCCAGTTGTCGGATTACCGGCTCGACGCGGCGTTCATCGGCTCCTGTACCAACAGCAGGCTGTCCGATTTGCAGCTTGCTGCGTCTTACCTGCGCCGCACGGGGCACCGTGTTGCGAAGGGTGTCAAAGCGCTGTGTGTGCCCGGCAGTGGACAGGTCAAACGTGCCGCTGAGGCCGAGGGGCTCGATGATATTTTCCGCAGCGCTGGTTTCGAGTGGCGCGAACCCGGATGTTCCATGTGCTTCTTCGCCGGGGGAGAGAGCTTTGGACAAGGCGTAAGGGTCGCCTCGACGACGAACCGTAACTTTGAGGGCCGTCAGGGTTTGGGCGTAAGGACTCACATTGCGAGTCCGCTCACTGTTGTGGCCAGCGCCTGCGCTGGCTATCTGGTGGCGGATACCTCGGTATGACCCCGTTCACGCAACATGCCGGCGTCGCCATGCCCTTGAGGCGCGGTAACATTGATACCGATACCATCATTCCCTCGCGGGAAATGCGTACCGTTTCGAGATCGGGGTTGGCCGCCGGGTTGTTTGCTCCCTGGCGATACAGTGATCCTGATGCGCGCAGTGAAAACCCAGACTTTGTGTTCAATCAACCGGCCTATCGCGACGCGTCGATTTTGCTCGCGGGTGAAAACTTTGGCTGCGGGTCTTCTCGGGAGCATGCTGTCTGGGCGCTCCTGGAGAGCGGGTTTCGCGCAATTGTCGCACCCTCTTTTGCGACGATTTTTCATAATAACGCGCAACGCAATGGCTTATTGACTGTGGAGTTGGCTGACAGCGCGATCGACGCATTGACGCAGTGGGTGAGCGCGGACCCGCAATGCAATACGGTGCGTATTGATCTCGACATCTGCACGATTGCTTACGACCCGCACCAGGCTGTGCTGTCGTTCTCGATCGACGCAACCACTCGCAATATGTTGCTCAATGGGCTCGACGAGATTGGATTGACCGAGCAGTCAATGGATCGCATTGCCGCCTTTGAGGAGAGGGATCAACCGACAAGGCCATGGGTTTATCTCGAGGAGCGCTAGCCGCTCAGGATGCCGTCGCGGGCGAGGTCGGCAATCGTCTGGTCATCCAGCCCAAGCTCTTTCAGTACCTCGTGATTATGCGCCCCTGCCTCGGGGAGATCGCGATGCAAAGGTGGTTTGTGCTGGCCAAACTCCACCGGCAACCGCGGTAGCGTCGCCGCTTCTCCCGCGCGATCGCCATCCGTTAAATGAACCGGCAGTAACCCGCCTGAAGTCGTCAGATGCGGGTCATCAAACAAATCGCCCGGCGTGTTAATCGGTGAGAAGGGGAGTCCGGCGCGATCCAATCGTTCGCTCAGTACTTCTAGAGAGAGGGGAGCAAACAAGGTTCGTATGGCAGTGAGTAGCCGCTCTCTCTCTGCGACCCGCCCAGCATTCGTCGCCAGAGACGCATCTGCTGCCCATTCCGACAGACCGAACTCCTCGCAGAAACGTTGCCACAGCGTATCGCTGACGATACCGACAAATAGGCGTTCGCCAGAGTCCAGCTCAAAAATATCGTAAACCGCCCAAGCTGACTGTCTGACCGACATCGGTGGCGGCGCTTCGCCGCTAACCGCTTGTTGCGCCATATGTTGCCCTACCAAAAACGCCGTGGTTTCGAACAAAGCGCTGGTGACATGGCTGCCCTCGCCGGTCTCTCGGCGGCGATGTAGCGCGGACAAAATCGCGATCACACCGAACATGCCGCCAGTGATATCGATGACAGAGGAGCCGGCACGAAGAGGTCGATCAGGTAAGCCGGTCATGTAAGCGAGACCGCCCATCATTTGAGTGACTTCATCAAGGGCAACGCGATTCTCATAAGGGCCCGAAAGAAAGCCTTTGAGTGAGCAGTAGATCAGGCCCGGATGATCTGCTTTCAATGACGCGTAATCCAAGCCCAATTTGGCCATAGTGCCGGTGCGGAAATTCTCGAGCACAATATCGGCTGATTGAATCAGCTGCCGTGCGATGGATTGACCCTGAGGTTTTTTGAGATCGAGGGCGATGGAGCGTTTGTTGCGGTTATACATGGGGAAATAACCGGCGCCGGAGCCTTTCAGGCGACGGGTGTTGTCACCTGCCAGCGGCTCGACCTTGATCACGTCGGCGCCAAGATCGCCCAGAATCACGCCCGCCGTGGGGCCCATGACCATGTGGGTAAACTCGACTACTTTTATTCCCCGCAGTGGAGCCGCCTGCTCCTCCGCCCCCCGGGACCCCGCCATTCATACCGCTCCGGCTGATTTGTTATGATGTTATATCATTAAGCTCTATAGAGTGCCAAAGTGAGGCATGACAAATAACTTGGACAATCCTGCCGTCATCTTGGCCAAGCGGCCCGAGGGACTGCCCGAGCCCGATGATTTTCGGTTAGAGACCCGCTCACTGGGTCCTCGCAGCTCGGGCCAGATTCGGTGCCAGACGCTTTACCTCTCGCTAGACCCCTACATGCGCTCTGTCATTGCCGGCAATCACATGGGTCATGGTGTCGATCCTGGTGAGGTGATTGCCGGAGAGGTGGTGGCACGAGTGGTCGAGAGTGACGACGACGATTGGCCGATCGATACGGTGGTGCGGTGCCAGAGTGGCTGGCAGACCCTGAGTGACCATCCTGCTGAGGCGCTGTCGAGAGTGCCGGCCAGTTTGAGTAGACCTTCTTTGGTGCTCTCTATTCTCGGCATGCCGGGACTCACGGCCTGGGCAGGGATGGTGGATCTGGCCAAGGTACGGGACGGGGATGTCGTGGTGATTCCGGCTGCGGTTGGTGGCGTGGGCGCCATGGCAGCGCAACTTTGCAAGCGCGCGGGTGCCACGACGATTGCTATTACCAGCGGCGAAGCGAAACGCCGCATTGCGCTCGAAACACTGGGATACGATTATTGTATCGACCGCGTGGAGGAAGACTTGGCAGAGTCACTGACGCGGATCGCCCCGGGGGGTGTCTCGGTGTATTTTGATTTAGTCGGGGATCCGACATTAACAACGGTCGCCCAGCAGCTGTCGATTGGTGGCCGGGTGGTGCTCTGTGGCTTGATCAAAGATTACAACGGCGATCATAAAACCACCGGCCCTCACCCAGGGTTGTGGATTACCAAGCGGGCAACGGTCAGCGGACTGGTGGTGTACGACTACGAATCGCAGCGCACCGCGTTTGAGGATGAATTTGTGCCGCTGGCCGAATCGGGTGATCTGGTGGCCAACGAAGAGATGCACGACGGTCTGGCTACCGCCCCCGACGCATTTTGTGAACTGATGCGCGGCCGTAACCATGGCAAGGTAGTGGTAAAGGTCGGTGATTAGGTCTGCTGTTGAGCGGCAATGAGGGGAAACGCCATGACACATATTACGATCAGCGAGGTAGGCCCTCGCGACGGTCTGCAGAGCGTCGAGACCATCCTTTCGACCGAGGGAAAGCTCGCATGGATCGAGGCAGAGTACGGAGCAGGTGTTCGCGAGATTGAAGTGGGCTCATTTGTTTCCACCAAGCTGCTACCACAGATGGCCGACACCGCCGCAGTCGTGACCGGCGCGCGCCGGCATCAGGATCTAGTGATCGCCGTGCTGGTGCCCAATGTGCGAGGCTGCGAGGCGGCTCTGGAGGCGGGTGCCCACAAAATTTCCATTCCCTTGTCTTTGAGCGAAACCCACAGCGTGAAAAATGTGCGGCGCGATCACGCTCAAATGCTTGAAGAGATTGCGGCCTGTCAGGCACTGGTTGATCAGGTACCTGAAGCGCAGCGTCCCGACTTCGAAGTGGGCCTCTCGACCGCTTTCGGTTGCACGATTGAGGGGGCAGTGGATGAAGCTTTCGTCATTGATATGGCAGAGCGTGTGCTCGGGCTCGGTGTGGCCGAGGTTGGTCTGTCGGATACCACCGGTATGGGGAACCCGGCTCAGTTGGAGCGTTTGGTCACGGGCATCTGGCAACGCTGTGGTGAAGCTTGCCTGACTGGCGTGCACTTACATAACACTCGTGGTCAGGGGCTCGCCAATGCGCTGCGGGCTGTCGAGCTGGGTATTACCACGTTAGATAGTTCTCTTGGTGGATTGGGCGGTTGTCCGTTTGCACCCGGCGCCAGCGGCAATATTGTCACGGAGGACTTGGTGTTCATGCTGGAGTCCATGGGTCACAGCACCGGGATAGACCTGCACGCATTGCTGCGCGTGCGGCACGAGGTCGCAGCGCTCTTACCCGAGGAAGAATGGTTTGGGTTTACCGCCGCCGCGGGGTTGCCCAAGCATTTTGGCGAGCTACCTCTTAAGGAAGCCAGCTGAGATGGCGATGCCGACGTTGCCGGTCCGCAACCCGCGAACCGGTGAATGGGATCACGAGATTCCAGTCTGCTCGGCAGAGGAGGTTGCATCCATTACCCGCTCATTGCGGGCAGCCCAGCCGCAGTGGGTCGAGCTGGGCGCGTCGGGCCGTGCGGCCTGCCTGAACCGGTTTGCCGATGCGGTTATGGCCGAAGTCGCACCGCTGGGTCGGGCATTAGCCATTGACACCGGTCGATCAACCTTTGCGCATTTTGAGGCGGTCAAATCTGTAGAGTTGATTCGTATGTGGGCCGAGCGCGCAGGCCCGATTCTCGACAGTCTCGCGGGCTCCGGTCAGTCAGGGCAGGTCCCCGCAGTGCACTATGAGCACCGGCTAATCCCCTACGAGGTGGTTGCTGTGATCAGTCCCTGGAACGTGCCCCTGTTGCTCGCCATGATCGACAGTCTCGCGGCGCTCTCGGCGGGCTGTGCCATATTGCTCAAGCCTTCCGAGGTGACGCCTCGCTTCGTCGAGCCGTTACAGCGAGCACTCGATACGGTGCCGGAATTGGCAGCGGTTCTGCGCATTGTGACGGGTGGTCCTGAGACCGGTCAGGCGATGATCGAGCAGGTCGACTCAGTGTGCTTTACCGGCAGTGTGCGCACCGGCCGCGTGGTCAGCCAGCAGGCGGCATCCTGCTTTATACCGGCTTTTCTGGAGCTGGGCGGCAAAGACCCCGCCATTGTCTTACCCGATGCAGACATCCCTCTTGCCGCGCGCGCGATTATCCGCAGTGCGATTGGTATGACGGGCCAGGCGTGTCAGTCGCTCGAACGTGTCTATTGTCATCAGCGCATTGCCGAGCCGTTTATCGATGAGCTCCTTACGCAGCTCAAGGCGCTCTCGTTAACCTGCACTGAGGACGGTAGTGGCGATATTGCGCCCCTGATTTTTGAGCGGCAGGTGGAGACCATCCAGTCACAAGTCGACGACGCTCTGGCGAGGGGCGCGCGATGTTTGCTGGGTGGAGAACCGGTCCACGCGGGTGGCATATGGTATCCACCCACGCTGCTCACTAACGTCAACCATGACATGTTGATCATGCAGGATGAGACATTTGGTCCGGTCATCCCTGTCGTTGAATACACCGATATTGAAGAGGCCATCACGCTTGCTAATGACTCAAGCTTTGGACTGTCTGCCGCTGTTTTCTCTGCGGACGAAGCGGCGGCAAAGTCCGTGGCAGAGCGGCTTCAGGTTGGTGCGGTCAGTATCAACGACGCCTCGCTGACCGGCATCGTCAACGATGTCGAAAAAAATAGTTTCCGCTTCTCCGGAATGGGTGGGTCGCGAATGGGCCCCGCAGGTCTGACGCGGTTTTTGCGCAAGCGGGCGTTATTGATTCAGACCGGAGAGCCCGCGCCGGTGCAACTCTTTTCAGATACCTCACAGGAGCCAATGTCATGACCATGGTGGGGTGGATCTCAAGCCGGGGGATGGGGGTTGCCAACCCATTCTGGATTTTTTGACCGAAATTTTGCCGGATACACGGAGTTTTGACGGCTGTCAGGATCTCAAGGTTTACGTCGAAGGTGACGGCGAGGCGATGGTCTTTATCGAATATTGGGACAGCACCGAACATTACCAGCGTTATCTGTCTTGGCGCACCGAGACCGGGGTGCTGGACCGCCTCGTTGAGATGTTAGCCGCGCCACCTGTGATTCGAATCGCTGAAGATTCGGGCATCTAAAGTGCTGATGTCGCGGTTGCGTCACGCCATACCGGTGGTCATCGCTTCGGGTCTATGCTGATCGCTGTAGACCTCTTCAGGAAACAAAGCCGTACAGCACGCCCGCAATTTTGCGCAGTTGAATTTCTTCCGCACCCTCGGTGATGCGGTAGCGTCGATGGTGCCGATAGATATGCTCAAACGGTTTATGGCGTGAGTAGCCGATGCCGCCGTGGAATTGCATCGCCGTGTCCGCAGCATTACAGACCAATCGGTTCGCGCGGTAATTGCACATGGAGACCTTGTCTGTCAGCTTTTTGGCAACGTCGACTTTGTCCATCTGGTCCATTTGGGCTGCGGTTTTATAAATGAGCAGCCGTAACATCTCAGCCTCGGTTTGTAGCTCCACCAGTGGGAACTGAATACCTTGATTGGTGGACAGCGGCTTGCCGAAGGGCGCGCGCTCTTTGGTATAGGCCAAGGTCTCGTCAAGGCAGTACTGGGCGGCGCCCAGCGAAGAAGCCGCCTGGCGAATACGGCTCTCGTGTACGAAATGCATGGCCACCCGTAAGCCCTGATCCACATTGCCCAACACATCTGTGTCCGGTACGAAGACCTCTTGCAGTGTGCAGTGCGGGTGGTCCGTAGGCATATTAAAGGTCCACAAGTACTCGCCGATTTGGAATCCTTCAGCCTGAGTGGAGGTGACGAAACAACCGATCCCTTTCGGGCTGCCGTCTTCTCCGGCGTGACGCGCGAACACCAGCGCGTGACTGGCTTTGTGCA
This sequence comes from Luminiphilus sp., assembly GCA_016778045.1. Lineage (GTDB taxonomy): Bacteria > Pseudomonadota > Gammaproteobacteria > Pseudomonadales > Halieaceae > Luminiphilus. Next base: position 27,183 of record JADHQG010000017.1, read on the forward strand.
AGCCCGTGGTCCACATTTTCTCACCGCTGATTAACCAGCCATCAATGCCGTCGCGGTTGGTGCGCTCTGCCCGGGTTTCCATCCAGGTCGCGTCAGAGCCATGGGCGGCCTCGGTGAGGCCGAAGCACCAGCCAAGCTCTCCTTTCAGCAACGGCTCCATCCAGCGCGCTTTTTGGTCGGCAGTACCAAAATCCCGGACCATCATCGGTGTCATCAAATTGCCCACGATGGAGGTTTCGTTCTGCAGGTCGTTGTGCAGACCGAGCCCCTTGCTCGCCAGATATTCCCGAATGCGCGCCATGGCAAGATTAGAGCCATTTTGCCCCCCAAACTCCTCCGGCAACGCGTACCGGAAGTGTCCGGCAGCGTCTGCTCGCCTACGCATCTCCCACAGCAAGGCCTCCCAATCTTCTCGTGGCAGACCCTCTCGGTCCCAATCCGTCCGGGCATGCTCGCGGCGATGATCGAAGAAACGGATGTTGTCGTTTTGTGCTTCCAGCGGTTTGATTTCGCGCTCAATGAAATCATCGAGCACCAGCAGGTAGTCCTCGATGGCGCGGGGAATTTCAAACAGAAAAGATTCGGTCATGTGTCACTCGCTCAAACCGCTTTATGCATTTGCTACGTAGTGTATGAGTTTTTAGTCAATGGTTGCCTACACGTCGGCACGGGTGCCGTGAACAACAGGCGTCACTTCAGGGAGCGGTTTAACGCCATCGCGCTTCGGCAACAGCGCGGGACGCGTAGCGCGGATTATTGATGCCTGCGATAAGCAATTGGCGCGCTTTTAAATAGTCCCTGAACTCGGTATCCGGAGTGATGCCCCGAGCGGCAAGCGCGCGCGATAGCTGTTGCGGGATGTCGGCGTCTGAGGACAGGTTGGGCAGCCACTTTTGTGCTGCCTCGGCATCCAGTGCCTGCAGCGCCGGGTCCAATTGTTGCTCGCGCTCGATGATGCCCAAGACATTCGCCGCTACCCGCGCATTAAATTGATCCCGCCCGGACAGCGACGGCAGCACGCTCTCCATTAGAAACTGTTTGACGGCGCCAATCAGCTCGCTTGAGGTAACGTCGGAGCGCGTGGCTTGATCGGTCTCTTTTGTCATGCGTTTTCCCACTCCTCGATCAGCAGCAATATGTCGAGCTCGGCTTCAGATCGTCGGCGCGCAACTGCAGCGCGTTCAACGTCGCCATTGCCGCTGTGCCACAGAGCCCCCATGGTTTGACAGACCAGTCCCCAACTGAGCGCGGCAAAAATTTCCCAATAGCGAATAGTCGAGAGCTCAGGCGACCAACCCGAGGCCGATTGGTACCCGGCTATCAGATCATCGTAGTCACCAAAACCGCCAACGGGTTTGTCTAAATGACCGAAGCGCCAGACATTGGCGCACAAATAGCCGAGATCCTCCTCCGCCGGGCCTTGATGGGTGAGTTCCCAATCCAGTACGCCGGCTAAGCCCTGTTCGTTAACCAGGAGATTGCCGGTCCGGAAATCTCCGTGCAGCAACACACAGGGCGCCTCGCTAGGCGCGTGATCAATCAGCCAATTCAGGCCCATTTGCATCACGGGTGAGATATCCCCAAAGGCGTGCAGGCGTTTTTGCGCTGCCTCAAAACGCTTTCCCAGGGTAGTGGGGCCGATGGTAGACGGGAGCTGGCGACGGTCGATTGCATGGATACGCGCCAGCGCTTCGCCGCATTGAAATGCGAGCTTTCCGCGACACTCTTCAAAGGTAGCATCGGTAAGCCAGCGCTGAGGAATACTCTCTCCCGGGATGAACCCCATCAGGAAGGCTTCGCCAATCGGATGATCGGTGTCGAAAACCGCGTGAATCGCAGGCACCGGCACCGCTGTGGCAGAGGCCAGCTGAATAACCGAGGCCTCGTCTATCAGCGACAGACCAAGGATATTGCCCTCGAGACTGTCTATCGAATCGGCGGAGAAGGGGCGTCTTCTCAAAA
>JADHQG010000018.1 GCA_016778045.1 Luminiphilus sp.
AGCTTGGAAGCGCGCGATGAAACCCTTCAGGGTGATGCTAGCGATGTCACTCGTCACGCTGTTTGGCGGTGAAAGCCGCGCATCGGAGATCGCGGTGGATCGTTTTGCTCGGTTGGCCTTGGATTGTGTTCATCAGGAGTATCCCAACCATATTTCGCACAGTTTGCGCAGCGACGACGACGTCGCGCCGCCGCGTGAGCTGACGCCCGCCTTTTATGGCTGTCTGGATTGGCACAGCTCGGTGCATGGGCATTGGTTGTTAGCACGGGTGGCGCGCTTGTACCCCGAGAGCGAATACGCGCCGGCTGCCCGTGCCGCATTGGCGCAGAGTCTGACGGCAGAGAACCTTGCGGCCGAAGCTGCCTATGTATCGGCCGAGGGCAGACGCTCATTCGAGCGACCCTATGGCATTGCCTGGTTACTGCAGCTGGCGGCAGAGCTCGAGGAATGGGATGACCCGGAAGCCAGTGAATGGCGCGAAGCCCTGCGGCCCTTGGCCTCGGCGTTGGTTCAGAGACTGGTCGACTGGTTGCCTAATTTGACCTACCCAGTACGCAGTGGGACTCACTCGCAAACGGCGTTTGCGTTGGGCTTGGCGCTGGACTGGGCGCGGATTGCGGGGGATGACCGTTTTGAGTCGTTAGTGATAGCGCGGGCTAAAGTACTCTTCGGCGAAGATACGGCGTGCCCGCTTCACTATGAGCCCTCGGGCGCTGATTTCTTGTCGCCCTGTTTGGCCGAAGCAGACCTGATGCGACGGGTGTTTACCGCGACAGAATTCGCCCAGTGGCTACCCGCGTTTTTGGCGATACCCGAGCAGGGCGCTTGGTTAGACCCAGCAGTGGTGAGCGACCGCTCTGATCCACATATTGTGCATCTCGATGGTTTGAATTTGAGCCGAGCATGGATGCTAGAGGGCGTTGCCAGTGCGCTGCCGGTTGATGATCCGCGGCGCGCGGTAATTGCGGCGACGGCTCTCGCACACGAAGTCGCCGGACTCGAAGGGGTAAGCCCCGAGCACTATGAGGGTAGTCATTGGCTGGGCAGTTTTGCGACCTATCTGGTTACGGGCCGGGGTGTCGAGGGGTCGCGATAGCCGCACAATACTTGTTGGCTCATTGAGCCCAGCAGATGAGCCAAGGTTGTTTTGCTCGCTCAGCCTGCGCCGCCCAGTGCTTGGCGGATCAGCGGTAACTGGTCATTCCCAAAATACAGCGAGTCACCGACAAACAGGGTGGGTGAACCGTAGGCTCCCCGAGCAATCGCCTCTTCGGTGTTGGCCCTGAGCTGGTCTTTGACCGTTTGATCTGCCGTGCCAGCAACCAGTTTTTCTCCGTCCAAACCGCAATCGCTTGCCACGTTGGCGAGCACCTCGGGCGCGTCGATGTTTTCGCCGCGGGCGAAATAGGCGTCGAAAGCCGCCTGAGAGAATTGCTGCAGCGCCGTCTGGTCTGATTCCAGTTGGCAGCACATCCGCATGGCCAACACAGATTTGACGGGATGATGCTCGGTCGGGAAGGTGAGCGGTAATCCTGCCAACCGTGCCCAGTCATGAAGCCAACGGAAGTTGTGCACGATTTTGGGATCCATAGGGTTGGCGCGGGCCTCGTAAACACCCTGATTCACGGCGTTGAAAACGCCGCCGACCAAAAATGGTCGCCACCGAACGGTGGCCCCCGTGTCGGCCAGTATGGGCTGCACGTTATTGAAGGCCAGATAGGTCCAGGGAGAAGAGAGGTCGTAAAAAAACTCTAGATGCGCCACCAGTCGTGCTCCTTCAGTCTTTGGCCGGTCATGCTCGACCCCTAGCGGCTGGTATGCAAGCATCGTTGGCGCCCAGCGGGCTGGCAGTAAGCGTATATCAGTGAGACCGGGGGCTCTTTTGACCCTCTTTTCACCTCCCAAAAACCGCCTGAGGCGAGTGATTAACCGGGGGCAGGAGAGGCAGGGCGTTAGGGCAGCCAGAAGGGGCCGTTGCTATACCGAGTTTCGTCCCGGAATTAGCCCGCTGATTCTCTGGTGAGTTCTGAAAATTCGGCCATGAGCGGCATGGCGGGGCCTTGATCGACGTAGAGCGCCGAGGCCATCAGTGCAATTGAGGCAATCGCCCAAAAAATATTCGATTTCAAATCCACGGCGACCTCCTGTCTGATGTGGCGTGACCTCCTGTCATGCGCGCACCTTAAGGCGGAGCCGTTGCGTCTACAAGGTAAACAATAACAATCATTAGCGTCGGTTTTGTGGGGTCTATGACGTTGGTTCAGGCTTATTTTCGGGTTCGGGTTCGGGCTGGGGATTAGGCTCAGGATTGCCTTTGGATTGGGATTGAGATCGCGGTGGCGCCACGTACGCGAGCGCCTCAAACATCATTTAATTTAGTGCAAACAAGCTACAATAAATTTTGTTAAAACGTTGTAATTATATGTAAATTATTGATTTTGAAGGTTATGCAACGTTTTTCAGAAACAAATTTTTGTAGCAAGACATCACAATGACTCAAATCTGTGCCCGCCATGGTTGCCGCAAGTCAGCGCTGCGTAAATTCTGCAGTAACGCCTGCCGTATCGCGCATCACAATGGCCTGCGGTCCCCTGCGAGCAAGGTCAAGGTCACCTGTCAGGGTTGCGGCAAAGCGTTTCAAGGGCGTCCCGATCAGAAAACCTGCGGCGCGACCTGCCGATCCCGCTTATTCCGGTCCAAAAAGCGCAGTGATACAGGGGTATTGGCCGGTTTGACGCCCGGCGCCGTGGACTGGGGCCAATCCACGCCGTATTCACCCGCCGAGTTGCGCCAGCGCATGCAGGAGCAGTATTTGGCGGCGGGGGTGGAGTTCAGCTGGCTGCCCGCGGCGCCCAAACCCGTCCGTGTGCGGCGCACACGCCACAGCACGGATCAGCTCAGACTGGATTTTGGACTGGGAGAGGCCCCGTCTGAGGGTGATGAGTGATGGTGTCCGGCACGCGTTTGGTCAAAGACTGCGTCGGGGCGCTTGTTGTCTGCGCCATACGGCGTCCAAAGTGAGCACCAAGCGGACGACATCTCCGAAAGGCATTTTTGGCCCATTCACGCGACGCCCTTAACTGAACTAGCTGCTACGAGAACTCGCTACTAAAGGAACCAGCTGCCGCCATCCACCATGTGGGTTTGCCCGGTCACGAAGCGACTCGCATCCGATGCGAGATAGATAATGGTGCCGGTCAGATCTTCGGTCTCGAGGTTGCGCGGGATCAATTGATTGGCCGCAATCACCGTTTTGGCTTTCTCAAACTTTTCGCCGAAGAATTCCTCTGTGCCCTCGGTCATCACCGCTGAGGGTGCGACTGCATTGACGCGAATATGATCGGGCCCCAGTTCACGCGCCATGCCTCGGGTCATGCCAATGACGGCCGCCTTGGAGGCAACGTAGTCGAGCCCGTAAGGCAAACCAAAAACAGCCGCGAGCGAGGCAATATTGATAATGGAACCGCCGTCGCCGCTGGAGCGCATCGCCCCGACCACCGCGCGGCTGGTGAGCCATGTACCTTTGATATTGACCTGCATGACGCGATCCCACTGTGCTTCATCAAGCTGCTCAAAGCGCGCGCCTTTAAGGCCAGCGTACAGGGCTGCGTTATTGATCAGAATGTCGACTCGACCAAACGCGTCGACTGCCAACGATGCCATGGCGTCACAACTTTGACTGTCGGCAACATCCACTTGAGTGGCGACGGCGCGGCCACCCGCGGCGGTAATCGCCGCCACGGTGTCGTTGCAGTCATTCAGATCCGCTGCAACCACGGCGGCGCCTTCGGCAGCCAAGGCCTCGGCATAGGCTCGCCCGAGCCCTCTGGCGGCGCCGGTGACAATGGCGACTTTGTTTTCGAGTTGCATGACCCTCTCCCCGGGTGGCACTGTCAGATTGTTGCAAAGTTTAGGCTCGGGCAGTAGCGTTCCGGTGCAACCCTCAGGACCACATTGCGATGCAACATCAACATGTCATGATCATAGCCCTACTGAGTGCCGCGGCGAGTGCGGCAACGATGGCTGAGACGGTCATTCTCAATCTTGAGGAACCGCTTGAGGCAGGGACCTATACGGGGATCTCTAACCTGCGCGGTTGGGCATTGGCAGAGTCTGGCATTGCAGCCGTAGAGCTCGATATTGACGGCCAATATGCCTTCAACATCCCCATGGGCGGCGCTCGCGAGGACGTGGCAGCGGCTTATCCCGAGTTCGCCGATGCCGGCGTGTCCGGTTTTTCCATGGCCTATAACTACAAGGGCCTGCCGCCTGGCAACTACGTTTTTACGGCGAGGGCCATCTCTCGTGAGGGCAGCGTGGCGACTCAGCAGGCCGCGATTACCGTCGACCGTTTTATTGAGGAGTACATCAGTGATGTCAGCGAGGTGGATACCTCGACGGTCACCGATGTCACCTTTGATGAGGCTTCGCTGACCCTGAACGGTCTCACCGTGGAAGGGCGCCAATGGAATGTGGCTATGGGTTTTGACACCGCTACCCAGGGTTTTCAGATCACGTCGATTACCGATGCCGAACCGATAGATGTTGATGCGTCTTGTGTGGCCAGCCAATGGGAGTCCGGGAATTACACCTTGCAACAGGGGGAGGTCGAACGCGCGTTTCGGGTGCGTCTACCCGAGAGCTACGACCCGGCCAAAAGGCACCCCTTGGCAGTGTTGTTCCACGGCTGGGGGGGCGGCCAAGGTGAGTTTCTCAATAATGCCGTGGTGCGCGCTGAATCAGACGAGCGAGGCTACGTGCTGGTCGCTCCGCTCGGCTTGGGTGAAGAAGAAGCCGGCAAACAACCCGCCTCTTGGTCGTTTTCGGGTTCGACTACCGGCCTTGATGGCGATGGCCTCAACGCTGCCGTAGACGGCGACACGCTGGCGATCTGCAATGACGATGAGACCAACGATTACACCTATCCTTCCTGCGACGGTGTGGCGGCCAACGGCTGCTCGTGGACCCAGTGCACGGTGGATGACGTGGCGTTCGCCGCCGATCTGGTGGCTGAGGTCAGCGCTAATTTGTGTATCGACGCGCAGCGGGTCTATGCAGTGGGCGGGTCAAACGGGGGTATGTACGTCTGGGATCTGGGCCGCGATACCCGCACTGCAACGGTTTTCACGGCGGTGGCGGCGATCCTTGGCCTGCCTCATCGCGGTTTTCTTGACCCTCCGATATTGGATGGCGGCATGCCCGCGATCTCTGTGACCGGCACCCGCGATCGTACCGTGCCACCGGGAGAGTGGGGGCAGCAAACCTTTACCACCACCTCTGATGGCGACGTTTATCATTACACCGGCGCGTCAGCGATTACCCGGGTGTGGGCCGAGGCGCAGGGTTGCGACACGAGCCTGCCAGCAGCACCCGTGGATGTGGGCGTCGCCAATGCAGAGTGCCGCGGCTGGTCTTATTGTCAGACCGATTCCCAGTGGCCTCCGGTTCTGGACTGCCGGGGCGATATGGGCCACACATACAGCCTTAGCTGGTCGTGGCCATTGATTTTGGATTTTTTTGAGCAGCTGTAATGCTCATCACAATGGCGAGCGCACCACAGTGTGTGTCGGCCACCGGTGACTGCGAGGCACCCTGACTTCAATGAACTTTCCAATCGAGACCGTTCGCGCGCAGTTTCCTTCTCTGGCCACTACTGACGAGGGTCAACGCCGCATTTATTTCGACAACGCGGCGGGCACGCAGGTGCCCCAGCAAACGATCGACCGCATTGTTGATTTCTTTCGCCGCTTTAACAGCAATACGGGCGTTTTTAATCCAACCTCGGTAGAGGTCGACGCGCTGTATGACGATACGGTCAAAGCAATGGCCGATTTTTTGGGTACCACCGACCCTGGTGAGGTGTTGATCGGCGCGAACATGACCACGCTCACCTATCAGCTGTCACGCAGTCTGGGGCATCAGTTTGCGGCGGGTGACGAAATCATCATCTCGCGCATGGAGCACGAAGGTAATGTTTCGCCGTGGCTGCAAATGGCTGAGGATAATGACTTGGTGGTGAAGTGGCTCGAATTTGATCGCGACACCTGGCGCGTCGAGCCACAGTTACTGCAGTCCTTGCTGAGCGACCGCACCCGTTTAATGGCACTGAACTATGCCAGCAATCTGACCGGTGGCGTAAACGACGTTAAAGCCCTCACCAAAATGGCGCATGAGGCAGGTGTCATCGTTTACGTCGACGCGGTCCAGTTTGCATCGCATCGGCTGATCGACGTAAAAGACCTGAACTGCGACTTTCTCGCCTGCTCTCCCTACAAGTTTTATGGGCCGCACTTGGGAGTGGTGTATGGCAAGCGCGAGCGATTGGAGTCTTTGCGTGCCTACAAACTCCGCTGTGCCAGCGAAGAGCTGCCTTTCCGTTTTAGCCTTGGAACGCCGGCCTTTGAGCTGATCGCAGGGCTCATGGGCACGCTGGAGTATTTTCAGTGGCTGGCGGGCGAGACCGGTGTCACCGGTGAGCGTCGTCAGCAGTTCGCGGGAGCGTACGCGGCCATGGGCGCACATGAGGATGCGCTCTCTGAGCAGCTACTTGCTGGGCTGCTGGCCATACCCGGGCTCACGATGCAGGGCGCCAGCACCTTGACGCATCGGGTCGCGACTTTCTCTTTCACTCACGACCGACATCCTGCTAGCCATATTGCGCGACAGCTTTCGGACGCGGGTCTTTACTGCCATTGGGGCGACAACTATGCCTTTGAGGTGGCGAAAGCGCTGGATCTCGACCCCCAGGAAGGCGTGCTGCGTTTGGGGCTAGGGCATTACAACACTGCGGGAGAGGTCTCCGAGGCGCTGACGCTCATCGAGGGCGTGCTCGCAGCGTGATCGGTTTTCACAAGCGCTGAATTAAGCGCTCTCGAGCTCTGACCACATCGCTTCCACCCACTCCCGGATCTGCAGTCCTTCCTGCCAGCGATCTGACAGCTCAAGCTGATCGGCACCCGTAATCGCATAGGCAGGTGGTCCAAGCTCCACCAAAAAATTGAGGGTGGCATCGTGGGTCTGCCTGGCATACCACCCTGACATACCCTGTTGCCACCACTGCCGATACTGGGCAACCCATTCCTGATGTTGGGGAAAATCCAACGCGATTTGGATTTGCTGGTTGTTCGAGATGCGTCCCTGAAAAGAGTCCGAGCGCTCGAGAATGGTTGAAAAGTAGCGGTCGTCGGTTTCATTCAGCGGGATCTGTAGCTCGCGATCGACGACAAAGTGAGAGAGATCAGCACACAGCCTCAGCTCAGGAACCCCCTCCAGCACTTCCAGCGTGAAGAACAGGTCGTTCAAGGTGCCGTTACGGTGCGTCTCCAGCAGGAGCGGAAAGTCATACGCTTCTGCCATCGCCAGCCACGTTTCGACGGTCGGCACAGCCTCGGCCGCAGTCAACGGCATGACCCCGCCGATCACGTTGACCTGGGTGGCATTCATTTCTGCGGCCATCTCTAACAGCGGCTGCATGGAGTCCACGTCGTGGGGAAAGGCATTGACCATGCACTTCAGCCCCAATGCCTCAAAGGCCGGTTTGAGTTTGAGGCAATCAGGGATCTCGGACACGTTGGGGTCCAGACACGCGCCCGCGTAACCCGCCGCGGCAATACGCTCCATGTGCACGTCGACCGGCTCTTCGGGCTGCCCGGGAATGCGTCGCTCCATCGCCCAGAGTGATTGGTATGTATCGAGGGTATGTGCCATCGATGGGGGCGTTAGAAGGACGTCAAAAACGACGCGGCGTTACCGCCGGTCAACTGCGCAGACTGGGCCGCACGCAAAAAGTCTCTGCCCGACGCGGGCTCAAGCCCGGGCGCATCGTGAAAGATACGGTAGCGGCGGTAGCGACAGTACATGACCAACTGCGGCCACAGCCGGATCACGGTGTCCGGGTCCTCGCCGAATAACTCGCGATGCAATGCAGGCAACTCGAACCAAGGCGTGGTGGGCTTGGCGTGATGGGCATTGTGGTAACCAAAATTCAGAATCAGCCAGTTCACCCACTCGTAACGCCACGAGAGAACCGGGCTAAACGTGTGTTCTTGCTCCCACACCAGATCGCCTTTGTGCTCAGATACCTCGTCGGTATACAGGTTGGTGCGATAGGGGTAGTCGTGTTCTAGGCCGTCAACGAACCGCAGCACGATAATCATCAGCATGTAGGCGATGAGATAGCCCACCAGGGCGACCGGCGCGTAGACCGCGAGCGCGGCGAGCAGGCCGAAGCGAACCAGTATCACTACGACGTTGCGCGAGAGCTGGTCCCGGCGCTGGGGAATAATAAAAGCGGTGAACACCATAATGGTGTGCATCAAGATGCAGTGAGCGGGGATGAAACACCACTCCAGAAAAGTCGTGACGCGATAAACGAGCGGATGTTTTTTGAAGAAACCCTCGTAATCAAACCACACCACATCGTCGTTCTCGACGTGATGCCGGAAGTGCTTGGTACGGATGTCTTCCACCGTGCCGTAGCAGGAACCGCAGATCCACCCGAGCCAGCCCGCCAATTGATTGTTGTGCCGATTCACCGTGAAAACGGTGTTGTGGGCGCACTCGTGGATCAGATAGGCCGCGATGATCATGCCGTGGCCCAGCAATAAAACGCCGGGGATAAAACCCACCCAGCCGCCTGTAAACAGCAACGACCATCCCAGCGTGTAGGCCACCAGAGAATAAACGATGGCGCCGGTGTGCCAACGGCGGCCCTTTGGCGTTTTAAAGGTCCAAGTTGTCATAGACAGCGTTGATTCCAGTTAGGCGCGCCGCGTTGCCAAGGCTAAATATGACGCGATGTGAGAACGAGAACGGTTAATGTCCGACTCAGTATGCCGCGCAGTATACGAACGCCCGTGAGAGAAAAAAACCGGTGTTGGAGTGGCCAACCGGCCCGGAATTAACGGTGCGGTCAGTCTGGGCGGTAGTCTTCGACCGGCTGGCCCAAGATGCGCAGTCCCACCACAGTGACCACGGTCGCGCCAAGCATCCCCACCCACCAGGGCAACCCAAAACTAATGGGCAGAGTGCCAAAACCCAGCGCGGCGGCCCCCGCGAGTAGCGCATAGGGTAGCTGTGTACGGACGTGCTCAATGTGATCACAACCCGCAGAGAGAGATGACATGACGGTGGTATCCGAAATGGGCGAGCAGTGATCCCCCCACACCGCACCCGTCAGCACCCCCGAGACCGAGGCATACAAAATGAAGTAGTCGTCGCTCGCAATCAGGCCCTCGAGCCCCATGATGGCCCAACAGAGCGGCAGCACGAGTGGCAGGAGAATGCCCATGGCGCCCCAGCTGCTTCCCGTTGAGAAGGCAGTGAACGCGGCCAGCACAAAAATGGTGGCGGGCAGAGCGGCGGCTGGCAGGCTGTTGCCAAGGCTGGCAATCAGAAAGTCTGCCGTGTGCAGTTCGCGGCTGATCTCCGACATCGACCAGGCGAGCACCAGAATAATCATGGCGATAAACGTAAATCGCGCGCCTGACACCCAGGCGTCGACGATCTCATCTAGGGAGAGCAGACGCTGCGCTACGGTCATGACAATCGCAGTGAGTGCGCCTGCCAATGACGCCCACATCAGGGCCTGGTAAGAGTTCGCCGACCCGATGATGTCACTGATGGTCTCACCTTCACCCGTGATAAACAGGCCGGTCAGGATGCCAACGATCATGACGGCAACCGGCACCAACGCGTTGGCCGCTCTGGGAGGCACGCCGTCCTTCATCGCCAGCGCTGCCTCGTCGTCCTGACCCACCTTGGATTTAACGGGTGGTGCCGTTACCCCGGTGGAACGTGCGCGTCGCTCAGCGGCGAGCATGGGCCCAAATTCGCGACCGGTGGTGATCACCAGGACCACCAGCAGGATCGCCATGAAGGGGTAAAAACTGTAAAGAATGGAGTTGAGAAAAATGCTGTACGGGCTCATCTCTAAGCCCTCTAGCTGAACGCTGGCATCGCCAATCAGACTCACCTGATAGCCGATCCAAGTGGTGACCAGTGCGACCGTCGCCAGCGGCGCCGCGGTGGAGTCCACGATGTATGCCAACTTCTCTCGAGAAATACGCAACCGATCGGTGATGGAGCGGCTGGTGTTTCCCACGACCAAGGTATTGGAGTAGTCATCGAAGAAGATGAGCAGCCCCAGTGACCACACTGCCAGCTGGCCACGTTTGGCGCTGTTAGCGCCGGTGATGATCCACTCGACGATGCCGCGCATACCGCCATTGCGCGAAATGACGCCAACCATACCGGCGATCATGAAGGTGAACAGCATGATGGTGGCGTGATCAAAATCCGCCACGGCATTGGCGACATACACCTCGAAGCTGGCGAAGAGCCCGATCACCACACCCTCTGCACTGAGCCCCTCCAGTGCCCACGCCCCGAGCCACAGGCCCAGCATTAGTGCGGGCAAGACGCTGCGGATCAGTAGCGCCATGCCGATTGCCACCAAGGGCGGCAGAATCGAAACCCATGCGGGGATCACGGGAACGTCAAGTGACTGAAGCGGTTCCCCGTTCCACTCCAAACTCATCTGTGCGCTCGAGGCGTTGGAGATTACCACATCTGAAAAGACCCACTGGTCGCCTCGGCGATCCGGCGTGTAGAGCAGTTCATTGACGCGCAGTAGAGGCGGGGTTGGATCAGCGGCATTTCCCGGTTCAGGCAACGTTGCCTGCACGTCATAGGCGATGCCCTCGAGGAATACCTGCGGTGTCGAAAGATCAGCGTCGGCGGCAGCTGCGGTGAGCGGGGTGCCGATCAGTAGGCACACCCAGAACGCCTGTGCCCAGATCACCAGTTTACGTCCCATGCCCCGTCCCTTTCTTTTTTCCGATTATTACAGCAATCGGTCATCATGTATTGCCGGACGGGGGGATAGCTGACGGCGACGGCGCAGAAAGGCTCTTTACTGATGCTCTGCGTCATCGAAAAGACCATCAGGGGAGTGAGAATTGGAGGAATTCCTTTTGTTTTTGGCAGGCCTAGCGGGAGGTATGGTCAACTCCATTGCTGGCGGCGGCAGCTTTATTACCTTTCCTGCATTAATCGCTGCAGGGGTGCCCCCCATCGCGGCCAACGCCACGAATACCTTCGCATCCTGTGCAGGATACGTAGGGGGTGCGGCGGGGTTTCGTCAGGAACTGTGGACGCATCGGGCTTGCTTACCCCGCATTCTGCTCTGCGCGTCACTCGGTGGTGGATGCGGCGCTTGGCTGCTTTTACAAACGTCATCTGTCACCTTTAATCGGGTCGTCCCGTGGTGGTTATTATTCGCGACGATCCTATTGGTGTGGGGCGAACCGCTGCAGCAGCGCTGGCGCCTTACAGCGGGCACGTATGCTGCGTTATCGCGCATCACCACCGCATTGCTGACGGTTCTTTTGTTGTTGGTGTGTACCTACGGAGGGTTTTTTAACGCCGGCTTGGGCATCATCCTGCTGGCGTATCTGACGTTTGCCGGCTATCAGGATATTCACCTGATGAACGGCTTGAAGCTAATTGTCTCCGCGATGGTGGCGCTGTGGGCCATCGCTGTTTTTGGTGCGGGCGATTTAATTGCCTGGCGTGAGGGGGCCATTGTGATGGCGGGCACGCTGGTGGGGGGGTATGGCGCCGCCCGCACTGCCCGGTTAGTGAACCCCGAGCGAGTGAGGCAGGTCATCATCGCCGTTGCCGCGGGCATGACCGCCTACTTTTTTATCTGGGGTTAGTCGCTTGTCACCGCGGTGCTGCGGATCTGGCGAGCAAAGCCGATGGCCGCCGCAGCACCCACAATTGAGAACCCGAGTAACAGCGTGAACAGGTGCTGAAAGCCCAGCAGGCCGGGGTTTTGATCAATCAGGTAGCCCGCTACCGCAGCGATATAGACATCCGGCGTATAGCCAATCACCGATACCAAACCGACTGCGGTACCCGTCACAGCGAGCGGTATTTGTCCTTCCTGCAGCAGCCCAAAGTACAGGCCGCGTAAGCCAAAGATGGCGATGCCGGTGACCAGCGTGTTGAGCAAAATCATCGAGAGGATGCCCAGCGCGGTGCCGGTGAAGGCGAACAGCGAGTGGCTGATGATCAGTAGCACAAAGCACACCAGCGCCATGCGCGAAATGCCGAAACGATCGCCCAGTAAGCCCAGCGCCAAAGCCGCCACGGGTCGGGTCCAGGTGCCCACCGCGACGATCTGCGCCGCGTCAATCTCGTCGATGCCGTGGCCGCGTACCGCAAATAGCGCATATTGATCAAAAGCCTTGTAACTGGTGTAGGCACAGACGAGCACGGTGGCCTGCAACCAGACAACGCGTAGTTTGATCACCGATTTGATTTGTCGAAAAAAGTCGCCGGGAGGTAGGCTGTGGCTATCGCTGGCGGCACCGTCTAAGCCGCGTAGCGTGAACCACACCAAAACGCCGACGGCGGCAGTGACGGCGGTGTAGCCATAGATCACCTGCCGCAAGACCGCGCCCTTCTGTGTGAGTGAGGCGGCGTCGTAGCCCAATGGAAAAGCCACCGAAAAAGCGAACACCCCGGCCGAGGCTAGGATGGCAGCGAGTAATCCCCGGCCGCCGTCGAGCAAGCCGTAGGCAAGCCCCTGCTGGTTATCGCCGCCCCAGGCGCGAGTTACTTTGATCAGTGCTGCCCAAAACAGCAGAATGTTGGTGAGACCAAAGAAACCCCAGATCAGCATGACACCGGTGACATCTGGGAAAGTCGCAAGGTAAAGGCCGCCTAAGGCGGTGGCCCATAGTGAGCCTGCCAGCAGCTTGCGCGGCTCGAATCGATCCGCCAGCGGTCCGCCAAAGAAGTACGCTGCCATGGCGATAAAGCCATAAGCGCTCTGGGCGACACCGAGCTCGGTCGCTGTCAGATCAAAGACTTCGAGAAACGTTGGGCGAAAAAAGCGTGTGACGTGATAGGGAAGGGTAAAGATTGCCTCCCCGGCCAGAATCAAAGAGAGAATGATGAGCGCGCGTTGCCACCTGCTGCGCTCCATGATGACGGTTGTCTCCGTGACGCTTCTGATTCAGCTCGCCGCGGCTTAACCGACCCAGGACAGCAGCTGCTGAATGATGATCACATTGGCAATATCAATGAAGAATGCCCCCACCAGCGGTACGATGATGAATGCCTCATGGCAGGCGCCGTAGCGCTTGGTCACCGCCGACATATTGGCCATGGCGGTTGGGGTGGCACCCATTGAGAAGCCGCCAAAGCCAGCCGACACCACCGCTGCCTCGTAGTTTTTGCCCATGAGCCGGAACACGACGAAGACAATGAAAATGGCTGCCACCAACACCTGGGCGCCAAGAATCAGCACGAGAGGTCCGGCGAGGCTGGCCAGCTCCCACAGCTTCATGCTCATCAGTGACATGGCGAGGAAGGTACCGAGTGATACATCAGCAATCAGGGCGATCGCAGGGGTTCGTGAGGGCCATGAGGTACCGGTGATGCGTGGTAGTCCTGTGGGCCGCAGGTTGCTCATCACAATTCCGGCAAAAAGACAGCTCACGAACAACGGCAGTTGAACGCCTGCGCCTTCCAGCGCCTCGTCCAACAGCACGCCAATAATCACGCAAATGTGAATCGAAAGGATAGCGTCGAGTACGTCCATGTAATGGATGTCGATGCCTCGGTCTTCGTGTTTGACGCCAACGTCCAGGGTCTCTTCCTCTTCAGATTTGAGATCGTGGCGGTTGATGAGGAACTTGGCGATCGGGCCACCCATGAGGCTCGCCAGCACCAGCCCAAACGTGGCGCAAGCAATACCAATTTCTGCAGCACCCGTGATGCCGTATTTTTCGGCAAAGATGGGTGCCCAGGCGATGGAGGTGCCGTGACCACCGATCAGCGACACAGTGCCGCCCAGAATTCCCACGGCCGGTTCGAGCCCCAAAACCGAAGCCACGCCAATGCCCGTGAAATTCTGTATGACCATAAACACGACGGTAGCGGCTAATAGAATCATCAGAGGCTTGCCGCCTCCCAATAGGTCGCTAAAGCTGGCGTTGATGCCGATGGTGGTGAAGAAGTACACCAGCAGCACATCGCGCGCGCCGAGGTTGAATTCCACCCCGACTCCGGTAACTACGTAAATCAGCGTAAAAAGAATGCACACCAGTAATCCGCCGGTCACGGGCTCTGGGATGCTGAACTCACGAAACGCCGGCACCACTTGGTTGAGTTGCTTACCGACGAAGAGCACCACGATACCCAATGTCACGGTGAGGAAGGTGTCGAGCTTGAGTGTGCCGTCGAGAAGCTCCATAGCGCTGGGCCCTGTCTATTGGATATCAACTTTGAGCCCTGACCATCGGGGAATTGCACTGCGGGGTCAAGTCAGTCAGAGGACGGTGTCAGCTTTCGCACCGACCCACGCGCAGTGCCTCTGCGCCGGAAGGGTTGTCGCTTAATGCTAAGGCATCGACTCGCGGGTAGCGGTACAGTGATTCCATAAGGATTACTGGTTTTAAACTGCGCAAACCGAAAGCGCCTTGCCTATAGGAGAATGAGAAATGACTAGCTTTAAGCAGAACTTCGTTTGCGCCCTCAAACTCACTCTACTCGGGGCACTTTTGACAGTGCTGGGAGGGTGTGCGGCCACGCTCGAGTCGGCCCCTCCCGATGTTTCTTCTGCCCAGCCGCTGGGCGTCGTGCCAGCGAGTGAGCTCGACTGGCGCAAGCTACCCCCACCCGATCACACTCTGGCGAATTTCAGGCCGGGCGAAACACCTGACTATTGTTTTGACCGCGCCACACAACCCTATACCGCTGTGGTGGACTCGCACTTCCATCCCAAGCCCTTTGGCGGGCCGGCCATGGACGCACAGCTGCTGTGGGACACATTTGATCGGCTTGGCGTCCGGTTCGTGAATTACTTCGGTATTGGACAGGTACTGGAGCTGGACGCTAATTGCTCCTATTACTTGGACTGCCCTGGTGTCTCGGCGATTCCGAGCATCAAGAATGACTTCGTCAATGGATTGGAGAAGGCGGCTTACGATCCCGATAAAATCCATATCACGCTCTCTATGACCTTCATTGATCTCGCCCACGCGGAGCGAGCATCGGAGACCATTGCGCTGTATGACAAGGAGTTCCCGGGGATGTTTACTTGGTCTGGGGAACTCAACATGATGAAGCAGGCGCTATTGGGTAATAACGCAGAGCCTGCGTCGGTCGAGAGCATTGCTGGCTGGGCCGACTTCATGGAGATATTCCGTGAGCGAGGGGTGCCGGTCACAATCCACTCTGATCTTGGTAACGACGCAGAACCGACAAAATTCCTGCATCTAATGGATCATGCGCTAGAGAGCTATCCAGACAACAAAATCGTTTGGGCGCATATGGGCCTCTCAAAGGAATTGACCACGATGGACGCGCGCGAACACGTTCGTTTGATGTCCGAGCGCTTGGACCAGTATCCTCATCTCTACCTCGATATTTCCTGGGACGTGATCTACAACGCCTATCATCGCTGGGGCGAGATATTCATACCGTTCTTCAATCAGTACTCCACTCGCATTCTTCCCGGGTCCGACTTTGTCGCAGCGGCGTCCAAAACCTGGGAGAACTATGCGCACGAGCTGGAGGTCACGAGCCGCGCGCTGCGGGTGCTCGATGATGAGGCGTTTCGCAACATCGCGCTGGGTCAGAATTATTTCGAGCTGATGGACTTGCCCTACGAGGCGCCCGTGTTGTGCACCAACTAAGCTCTTTATTCGGATCTCTATGATGAGACTTTCCGCTGTGGTCTCTCGTTTCTCGCTCCTGATGCTCCGGTGCGTTAACCGGTGTTGCAGCGTCGTCGCCGTGGCGCTCCCAGTTTTACTCTTCTGCGGAGGTGTTCAGTCGCAGGAAGTTGAGCGAGAGGAGGACGACGAACCTAATCAGCATGCCATTCTCGAGCCGCTGGGTACCGAATCAGACGAGGAGCGGTCTCGGTGGTTGTTGGACGGTGCAGAACTCGTACTCAAGCCACGAACCTACTACCTGCATCGTGATTACGATGCGGCAAGTACCCGCGCAGGCTGGGCGTTGGGTGGTGGCTTGGAGTTCCGCTCGGGGTGGTGGCAGGACCGTGTGCGCTTTGGTGCCACAGTCTCGACATCCCAAAAGCTCTATGGTCCGTCTGACAAAGACGGCACGCAATTGTTCAAGCCTGGCCAGGAGGGTTTTACGGTTTTCAGTGAAGCCTACGCTACGGTCCGCTTGGGCGGCGACCACGGCGTTCGCGTTGGCCGGCAGACGATCGATTTGCCCTATATGGGTAAGCACGATCTGCGCATGATCCCCAATACCTTTAATGCGGTAACGATTGGTAACAAGCCGGGTGACGGGTTGGCGTACATGGCGGGATACGTCGACTCCATTAAATACAAAGACAGCGACGAATTTACGCCTATGTCGGAGGCTGCCGGGGCTGACGACACCGATAAAGGCCTGACTTTTTGGGGGTTCCGTTACCGAATGCCGGATCAGTCAGTGTATGGGTTGATTCACCAGAGAACCCCGGATCTCTTCCACACCACCTTCGCTAAAGCTGAAAAACGCCTGGAATTTTCTGACGAACTGAGCCTGTGGGCTGATGTGTCTTACACACAACAAAAAAGCATTGGCGAAGAGCTGATCGGGGATTTCAAAACACACCTGATCTCGACACGTTTGGAGTTGGTGGCAGGTGATAACAAGTTCCGAGTCGGTGCGAGCCGAACGGACGACGGCGGCAACATTCAAAAGCCCTATGGCAACCCCGCCAATTACCTCTCCATTATCATCAACGACTTCGATCGAGCAGAGGAAGATGCCTTTGGTGTGGGCTACTCCCGCGATCTGGGCCAAGTCGGCCCTGGCGCGTTGAGTTTTTTTGCCTCTGCAGTGTGGGGCGATACGCCTGACACGGGGCCCAATGCGAGTCCCGATGCGGCTGAATTCGACCTAACTGTAGATTGGCGGCTAAATGAGGGCTGGTCTGACAGGGTCTGGGTGCGCTTCCGGGGGGCGTGGGTTCATCAGGACGATGATTTTCCCGGCGCGGATGACTTATTCGATTTTCGAATTATCGTGAATTACGATCTCGATCTGCTCCGCTGAAGCTGGTCAGTACAGTTTTCAACAGATCTAATCCTGTAGGCCTTCCTGCACCAATTCTCGCTGCAGTTTTTGCCCTGCTGAGGCTCGCGTCTTGGCAAATTGCGCGATACCCAAATAAGCCACCGGCGTGAGATAGAGCGTGAAGGCCGTGGCGAGTCCCATGCCGCCAAAGACGACCCAGCCAACCGCGGATCGCGCCTCGGAGCCAGGCCCGGCAGCGAGAATCAAAGGCAGTGCGCCCAGTATGGTCGAGACCAGAGTCATCGAAATAGGCCGCAGGCGGATACGGGCGGCTTCTTCGATCGCCTCGCGCACATCGTGACCCTGATCCCTGAGCTGATCGGCAAACTCAACCAGCAGAATGCCGTTTTTGGCAATCAAGCCGATCAGCATCACCAAGCCAACTTGAGAATAAATGTTGAGCGAGGTGCCGGTCAGGAATAACGCGCATATGGCGGCCGCCAAGCCGAAGGGCACAATGGTCATGATGACCAATGCTGAGGTAATCCCCTCAAATTGGGCGACCAACACCAAAAAGACAATCAATAGTGCGAAGCCATAGGTAATGATGGTCTCGCGGTTGGTTTCTGCCAGTGCAGCGGCCTCACCTCGGGTAATCAGCGTCACATTATCCGGCAACACCTCTCCAGCCAGCTCAAACAAATCATCTACCGCGGTTTGCATCGCGACGCCCGGCTGCATTTCGACATCGATCTCGATGGCACGTCGCTGCTCGCGTCGGTTGAGTTCTGCGGCCACTCCCGTCTCTTTTAGGCGAACAATGCTCGACAGCGGCACCAGTGCCCCTGAGCGCGAGCGCACGTAGAGGTTAACCAGATCGTTAGGGTCGCGAATTTTGTCTGACCCCGCTTCGAGAATAATCGGCACGGTCTGGTCATCTGCGTTGAGATCGACAATGCGGGCGCCATCGACCATGACTCTCAAGGTTTGGGCGATATCCTCAAGCGGTATATCCAGATCCGAAGCGCGTTCACGGTCAATTTGCACGGCCAATTGTGGTTGCGAGGGGTCGTAGCTGATACGGGGCCGACTGACTGTATCGAGTCGCTCCCTGATCTGATTGGTGTAATCCCGGGCGGCGGCATAAATCTGGTCGTAGTCGGTGCCCAGGAGAGCGAGGCTCAGGCCGCCGTTTGAGGCCCCTCGCAAATTCAAGGAATTGGCGCTGAAAATTCGCGTGGTGACGCCCGGCAGCTCCGCAAATAGGGGTTTGAGCTCTGCGGCTATTTCTTGCTGGCTCCGGTCGCGGTCGCTCCAGTCAGCCAGTCGCGCCACCATGAAGACATTATTGGGGTCCCAGCGTCCAATCACAGAGAACAGGGCGGTGATCTCACCTTGGTTCAGTAGAGGCAACAGGATATTTTCCATCCGGTCAGCCTGACGCTCGGTGTAGTTGAGGCCAACACCGTCAGGCCCCTTGGCGAACAGATAGATAGACCCTCGATCCTCAGGGGGTAGCAGTTCTTGGTCCAGTTGCGAATACAGCGCTGCTGCCCCGCCACCTGCCAGCAGGCACAGCATGAAGGTCGCTTTGGGCGCGTTGAGCACGGCGCGCAGCGACCGGTGATAACGTTCAGCGAGTTGGTTGCCCCATTCGCTGACCCGCCGTCGGCGCGGGGTGGCTTCTGCCAGGCGCGCCATGGCGGCGGGCACCAAACTCAGTGCCACAAAGGAAGAGATCATCACCGCTACCGCGAGTACCAGACCGAATTCCTGAAACAGTCGGCCCGCTGTGCCGGGCAGGAAAGCGATTGGCACAAATACTGCGACCAGTACAGCGGTCGTTGCGATCACCGCAAAGAAGACCCGCCGCGTGCCGCTGACGGCAGCAGCGCTCGAGCCGGCTCCCTCTGAGCGGCGCCGCTGCACGCTCTCCAGTACGACGATGGCGTCGTCAACGATGAGGCCGGCTGCCAGCACCAATGCCAGCAGCGTCAAAATGTTGATCGAGAAACCCAGTATCCAGCTGACTGCTAGCGTACCCAACAGTGAGATCGGTATTGCAACGGCCGGGATGAGCGTGAGCCGCATGGATCCGGTGAACAGGCGAATGGTGCCGATGACCACAAGAATCGAAATCAGGAGGGTGGTCACGACCTCTCTAACTGATCCTCGAATGAAGGTGGAGTTGTCCGAGATGATGTTCAGCTTGATGAACCCCTCCATTTGCGCATTGATGTCAGCAACGGCGGCTCTGACACCGTCGGCGATGCGAATGGTATTGGAGCCCGCTTGGCGAACCACGCTGATCCCCACAACTCGCTCGCCGTTCAAGCGAACGAAACCGGTAGAGTCCGCAGGCGAAAATACGACCTTGGCGACCTGCGCGATGCGGATATCGTCCCGAATGATCAGCGAGGCGATATCCTCTTCTTTGGTCACGGCGGCGTCGGCCCTGACCAGCAGCTGTTGGTCGCCCGCCCGAAAGCTGCCGGCCGGCACGTCAAGCGGTGCAGCGCGCAGCACCGCCGTCACATCCGCCACCGTGAGGCCGTAGCTCGTGAGTCTGAGTGGGTCGAGAATAATGCGAAGCACACGCTGTCGTGCACCGAAGAGGGGGACATCGGCCACTCCGGGTAACGAGATAAACTGAGGAACAATATCCTGCTCGATGACGCGGTTCAGCTCCTCCTCGGCGTAAACATCTGACCTGACAGCGATGCGGAGAATTTCTTCGGCGCGCTCATCGGCTTTGAAAACGGAAAGCTGCTCCAACGCATCGGGCAGATCACGTTCGACTCGGCTAATGGCCTCGCGAACATCGGAGGCGGCCTGATCTGTCTCAATATCTGACTGAAACTCGATCCAGATGCGGGTGCTGTTCTCTTCACTGGAAGAGTTGATGGTGAGGACGCCCGACACCCGCGCCGCCGCGCCTTCGAGTAAGCGTGTGACCTCTGAATCCATGGTTTCAGGGGAGGCGCCAGGCAAAAATGCGCTGACAGATACGACCGGCCGATCCACGTCGGGCAGCTCTCGTACCTCAATCGCGAGCAATGCCGCCAGACCACCGATAGCGATCAGCAGGTTGATGACCAGTATCAGCCAAGGACGTCGCACCCCCAGCTCGGGCAGACCTCCTTTAAGGAGCTTGCCGTCGTCAGCCATTGGCTGCCGCCGTGTCCGGCGACTTGGCGCTCTCTGCCATCCCATCGAGCTCACCGATGTTCAGTACTTTTAACGAAGCCCCAGCGCGCACCGACTGAACCCCCTCCATCACAACAAGCTCGCCAGTCTGTACATCGCCCTCAATCAGAACGGCGCCCGATAATCTTTTGACCAGCCGCACCTCGCGGCGCGCTGCACGACCGGATTCTGCAACCCACACATAGGCACCGTCGGCGCCCCATTGCACGGCGACGTCGGGCACCGAGAGAAATATGCCGCGCGAGGCATTGAGGCTAATTTCGAAAGCCATGCCTGGCCGAAAGCGATCAGAGGCATTGTCGATGGCGGCGCGAGCAATAAAAGATCGTGAGTTGATGTCGATACGAGAGTCGACCGCAACAATTTCGCCTGACACGGGCGCATCCGCCGCATCCCAGAGGCTCACGTCAACCGGAGTGCCTCGAGTGACCTTATCGACATAAACTTCCGGCACCGAGAAATTCACGAGTAGCACGCTACGGTCGTCGATGGTCGTCACCAATGTGTTGGTGTCGATCCGATCACCGACGTCAATCTCGGTAATGCCGACCCGACCGGAGAAAGGCGCGGTAATGCGCCGTCGGTCGAGATCAACCCGTGCCTGCTCCAGTGCGATGCGCGCGCTGTCCACTGCGGCGCGGGCATCATCGAGCTGACTTTCGGGGATGTTGGCATCTTGGATATTGACGGTGATGTAGCGTTTCACCAGTCGTTCCGCATCTGCCAGCTGAACACCCGCCAACTCCACGGCAAGGACCTCGTCGCGATCATCCAGTTGCAACAGCAGATCGCCAGTTTGAACGGTGCTATCGGCATCGATGTTAACGGCCGTTACGCGACCCGAGGTTTCGGCGTAGACGGACACGCTTTTGAGTGCACGCGCCGTACCGACGGATGTCAGCGTCTCCCTCAGATCAGAGAGCGTTGCAGGTTGCGTGAGTACCGCGACGCCGGCGTTCTGTCCGCCGTAGCGAGGCGCACCGTTGCTGCTGGTGTCATCGCATGCCGCAACGACGCCCGCCGCTAGCAAGAGGGCGCATCGCATTACAGCATTTAGGGATAGCCTGTTACGCATGATGCAGTGTGTCCTGGTGTGTCAGGCTATGGTTTGCCGGTTGAGCAGACCTGATCGTGGGACCTGGATTGCCTGTCTAAGTCTTCAGGCCAGTGAGTTTACTGCAGTTTGTCTGTTCTGGATGTGTCCTATTAGAGATTGTGACAGCCAATGTCGATGGTGCTGGCGTGGCATCCACTGTGGGGCGGGCTAATCGACTACACTCTCGCCCTGACGCCGAGGAATCATCATGAGTCAAGAAAGCCAATCATCATCGGAGCAGGCTGTGCCTTGCAGGGGTTGTACCGCCGATTGCCCGAACCGGGCAGTCTGTGACGGCAAGCCTTGGCGAATCCCGCGAGAGGATGGCAAGCGTCAGTCGGTGTGAGGTGCTCTGTCACATGAGGGGCTTGGCAAAGACGTCTCTCACCAGTGGCGCAAAGTCCTCGAGCGAGCGAGTGGGGTAGTCGGGGTCAAACGACGGTTGATCCCAGCGCTCGCAAAAGCGCACGCAGCTCTCATAGAACGGATGATCGCGATAGCGTTCACGTGCATCAGGGTCTTTGCCGAGGTGGTGCGCGTAATAGGCCATTTGAAAGACGCCGTGGTGTGCCACCACCCAGTGCACCTCCTCGCGGACATAGGGCTTGATAATGGCCGCGGCGAATTCGGAGTGATTCATGGGGGCGAGGTCGTCACCGATATCGTGTATCAGCGCCGCCGCGATCCACTCTTTGTCAGCGCCGTCCTGCTCTGCACGGGTCGCTGACTGCAGCGAATGCTGCAGGCGATCGATTTGATAGCCCGCTAGGCCGTGTCGCAGTTGCGACAGCGCTTTCAGCAACCGTTCAGCCACCGACGCGGTATGCTCTTGCTCATAACGATCCAGAAGCAGGTAGTCGGCCTGAGTGCCCTGTTTCATTTCGGTAAACGAGACGGTCTCCATACGGTTGCTCCTTGGGCATGGTGAGCATCAGAGTGTAGAGCCAAATGACGTCGCGGTGAGAGCAGGGTGCTGACAGAATAGCGGCGCTTCCTCGATGCGCGCGAGAGGAAATGCAGTTATGAATCGATCGTTGATGTTGGCAGGTGTGCTGGGTGCAACCGGCGTGGCTGCGGGTGCGATGGGTGCGCACGCGCTTGAGTCTGTGGTGACACCGGAGCGCATTGAGATCTGGAACACCGCGGCGCAATACCATTTGACTCACGCGGTGGTGATTTTGGTTTTGGCGGTGCAGTCGGGCATCAACGCTCGACTGGCGGTACTCGCCATGACAGCGGGGGTAGTGCTGTTTTCGTTCTCGCTCTATGCCCTTGTACTCACCGATGTGACCGCATTGGCCATGATCACACCGTTGGGAGGCTTGTTGCTGATGGCAGGTTGGTTGCTGCTCTGCGCCAAAGCGTTCAAGTAGGGGTCGGTCCACAATTTTCTGGCAAAGTTGCTGTGCCCGCGACGATCGAGGCTGAGTGCACTCTGCATCAATACAGGCCCCGATGACTATCGACCGACGCTGTTTGGATTGAGCTGATTGCGCAGTCGGTGTGTCGACGGCAGCTAGGCGAGTGCCTTCGCGGTCTTGGGCACAAAAGGCCTGTCGGCACGGATAAAGAGCCACAGCGTGGCACCCACAAAGGCCATGATCGTGCCGGTAGAGAGGGCGGCCACCCAGCCAATGTGTCCGGCGAGGTAGGGCATCAGCGGTGCGACCACGATGCCCGCCAGGTTGCCCCCGGTATTCATCACGCCACAAGCGGGTGCGGTATACGGGCCGGCCACGTAGGTTTGTGCGGACCAGTAAGCACCCTCGGTAAGCTGCGTACTGGCAAAGCATAGCGACAGCAACGCCACCGCCGTGTAGGGGGAGCTGGCATATAGCCCGGCATACAGGAAGATACCGGCCGCAATGAGTCCGGTAATCGCCGGAATCCGACATCCGAGGCGGGGGCCCAAGCGCGCGCACAACGCGTCGCAGGTGTATCCCCCCACAGAGGCCATGACAGCACCGCACAGCCACGGGAGCGAGGCTAGGAAGCCGGTCTCAAGAATACTGAACCCGAGCTCTGTCACCAGGTAATGGAAAAACCAGGTGAAGAACAGATAGAAGATGCAGTTCTCTGCAAAGTAAGCACAGGTCAGCAGCAGCGTGTCGCGGTTGCGGATCAACTCGCGCCACGCGCCAAAGCCCGCGTTGGGTGTGAGCGCCTCGCGACCCGTCTGGATGCGGGTGAGTTCCGACGACGACATGGCAGGATGGTCAGCAGGATCATCCGTCGCGTACCGCCACCACAGCCAGAACAGCCCGATACCCAGCGGGATGAATACGTAAAACGATGCCCGCCATCCCCAGTAGACCATCACAATCGCCACTAGTGGTTGCGCTAACGCGGCCCCCAGCGTCAGGCCCGTGCTGCCCACGGCGTTGGGTAGCGCCCAGTGACCAACGGGAAACCACCGTTCCACCACCGAGGCCTGAGTCGGGTAAATCGGCGCATGCGCGACGCCAACAAAAAATCGCACGACCAGCAGGCAACCGATAATGCCGGTGCTGGTGGTGAAGATTTGACCCGGCAACCAGCCGGTTAGCGCGGTGGTCACAATCCAGGCGACGCCTGCGCAGGTGAGTGCCACTCTGGGCCCAAACAGTTTGCCGAACACGCCCCCCGGCAACTGACAGAGTGCGTAGCCCCAAATAAACGCGGCATAAATCCAACCCATCTGGATTTCGCTGATGCCCAGCTCGGGCATCATGAATTCGCCGGCAACATGGATATTTTGCCGCATCAGATAGGAGAGAAAGCTCAGCAAGAACAGCACGCTGAACAAGCGCCAGCGCGTGGGTACCCGGCTTAGGAGCACTCGGCGCCGACCTCGGCCAATTTCTCGCGGACGTAGCGCCGAATATCGAGGCTGTAGTCTTCCATGGGGGCGTAGTACCCGTGTTCAAAGACGCGGTTGCGCATGCCCCGCTGCACGCTCTCACAAATGCGCCAGTCCTGCTGATTCACCGTGTCCCAAAACGTCACCGCGTCTGAGCCATCGAACGCCGGCTGGACGAGTTCATCAGGGTGGAACAAGAAATCGCATTGAATACGGGTGTGCTCGGCGCCCTGAGGCCACAGATAGAACGCTGCCACGTGGTCCATCGACAAGCTCAACATCAAATTTGGATAAAACAGCTCGCCTTTGTGGTGGGTTTGCTCGGCCTCGCTGAGTCCGGGAAAGGGAGCGCGGTCGGTGGTGCCTGAGGCGGTGAACGTGTTGGCCCCATCGCGATGCGGCACCCCGTCGTCCCAGTTGAGGCCATGACCGCCGCCCAGCTTGAACGCGGGCACGATCTGGCAGAGTTCGGGATGCACAGGGCCACAGTGATAGCACTCGTTGTAGTTTTCGACGATCACCTTCCAGTTGGCATCCACCTCGTAGGTGATCGACGAGCCAAGGCGCAAGTCGCTGAGTGGGTAGCGCGCGAGCCGCTCGGTGCCCGTACCTAGCGCGTCCGCTAGCGACAGATCTGGCTTGCCACTCAAACAGATAAAAATAAAGCCGCCCCACTCATCGAGCTCAATGTTGTGCAGCGCGACGCCGTCGGTATCGATGGCCAAGTGCGGCGTACCCCGCAGCCGACCATCGAGGTGATAACTCCAAGCGTGATAGGGGCACACGATGCTGCGCGCAAACTGCCCGCGGACCGGTCCCGGGTCACTCAGTGGCACCAGCTCCGTGCCGCGGTGTCTGCAAACATTATAAAAAGCGCTCAACTCGCCGGTTTCATCTCTCACAACCAATACCGACTGGGAGTGGAGCCGAATGGCCAGATAATCCCCGGGCTGCGTGAGCTCTGCACCGCGGCCAATGCAAAGCCACTCTGACTCAAAGATCGCTGCGTGCTCGCGTGTAAACTCAGCCTCGTCGAGATAGCTGGCACGCGGCAGTGTTTTTTCGAGGCTATCGAGTCGTTGTGGCGTGTCACCACTCACTGTTTGGGGAACGCCGCGAGGGGTTCAGCAGGCACCACTGGCTCGTCTCGAAGATAGATCGCAGTGTCGTCGACCAGACCCCGGGCAAAGCTGTGCCCGCTATGCACAGCGTGCACGATGGCTCCGGGGGCCAGTGCATCACCCAGCAGCTGCACAGCGGTTCGGTGAGTCTCGTCTCCCTCGTGTTGCAGCGCTTGAAAGAGGG
Organism: Luminiphilus sp.; assembly: GCA_016778045.1. GTDB lineage: Bacteria > Pseudomonadota > Gammaproteobacteria > Pseudomonadales > Halieaceae > Luminiphilus. The sequence continues at coordinate 25,500 of JADHQG010000018.1, forward strand.
TGTCGCGGGGTTCGCGGTGTCCGACGATAACGATCGCGTCGACAGCGATCTCCATGGGCGTCGCGTTGAACAGGTTCTGCAGCGCCGCGCACTGGCCATCAAAGGCGATCAGATTAGTCGTGGTGTGAATGGCCACGTTGCGGCGTGCCAGCGCCTGATACACAAACGGTAGCTCGTTAGTCATAAAGGTCCACGCCGAGGCATGCCCGGCGGGGGTGGCGTAGCTGATGTGCTTGCCTTTTGTGGCCAGATGCTCGGCGATCACGCCGCCCAGGTAGTAATTGTCGTAATCGAACACCAGAACCCGATCACCGGCTACGTGTCCGGCGAAGACGTCCTCGGGGGTATACACCTCCGCCCGCTCGAGAGGCTCGGACGGAATCTCAAGTGCCGAGTAAAGCCGCTTGGTCCATCTTGCACCCGTTGCGATAGCGATGTGGTCAGCACCAAAACTGAGTGCCGACTCGGCGTCGAGCTCACTGTTGGTATACATCGAGACGTTGCCCATTTGCGAGAGGGCCCACACTCGGTAGTCACGTACCCGGCGCCAGGTGGCCATGCCGGGAAGCTGACTTTCTTGAAGGACCCGGCCGCCCCAGTCGTCGGTCTGTTCCGCAACGGTCACGTCACAGCCTTGGCGTGCGGCAGTCAACGCCGCTTCAAGCCCGGCGGGTCCGCCGCCCACGACCAAAACGCTGGTGGACGTCTTAACGCGACGGAAGCGTTCCGGGTGCCAGCCGCGCCGCCACTCTTCGCCGGCCGTCGCGTTCTGTGTGCAGCGCACAGGTACGCCGTCGTGCCAGCTCGCAATACAAATATTGCAGCCGATGCACTCGCGAATATCGTCACTGTTGCCACAGCGGACTTTGCTGGGTAGAAATGGGTCGGCAATGCTGGCACGCGCGCCGCCGATTAAATCCAAAACGCCGCGTCGAATTTGCGACACCATCGTGTCAGGAGAGGTGAAGCGCCCGACACCCACCACCGGTCGGTCGGTAACCCGTTTAACAAAGTTGATGATGGGTTCGTGCGCCCCCTCGGGTCTGAACCGAGAGGCGCCACAGTCGGTGGGACTCGAGTCCATTTTGACGTCCCAGAGATCGGGTACATCAGACAGTAAGCTGACTACGCCATGGGCTTCGCTTTCGTAGTGGTCGCTGGCTTTACCCCGCAGCTCCTCCAGGCTGATGCGCAACGCTACGGCGGCACGGTTGCCTGCCTCATCGCGGGTTACTTCGAGCATTTCGCGCACAAATCGCACTCTGTTCTCAAGCGCACCGCCGTAGCCATCGTCGCGGTGGTTGTATTCGGGGAGCAGAAATTCGTAGCCCAAATAGCCCATGCCCGCATAGACATAGAGAATGTCGAAGCCGGCGTCGAGGGCGCGCCGTGTCGCGAGTCGCTGCCAGTGCAGCACCTCGTCAATATCAGCACCGGTCATCTTCTTGGGTCGTAGTTGACCCATAAAGCCCACATGGGTCGCTGCCCAGGAAATGCCCGAGGGCGAGAGGGGTGGTAACCGCGAGGTGCGATTCATCACTGCAGCACCACCGTGCCATAGCTCAACGGCGGCGAGACTGCCGTGGCGGTGAATGGCCTCTGTGGAAAGAGCATGGGAGGCAATGTCTGCCTCGTTCCAGAGTCGGGCAAAGGGCAGAGGCGAGTCATCAGAGCTTGGGTGAATCGACACTGCGCCGGTGCTGACCACGCCCCAGCCGCCCTCGGCTTTGGTCTCGCGGAAGGCTGCCCGCACCCTTGGATTGGCCTCGGTCATACCACTGGCATGGGGCACCTGATAAAAGCGATTGGGCGCGACCACGGGACCAATTTGCACCGGTTCAAACAGGATCTGGTGACTGGGGTGGCAGTCGCTCAGATCGGTATTTGCGTTGAGCGCGGAGATATTTTCAGATTTACCCATAAAACTTCGCGGACCTTTAAGGGGCGTCTGACGACGCCAATACCGACCCCATGATTGTGAGGCCGATTGCCGCGACCGCACAACAGCCGCCGTAGAGAAAGAAAACCCCGTCATAGCTGCCGGTGGTGTCGCTGATATAGCCTGCCAGCGGTGCGCTGGTGGCGGTGATAGGTATATGGAGTGGGTTCATGACCCCGAGTGCGCGACCCACACTGCCGGCGCCAAAAGCCCGGGCTGGCATGTTGGTCCAGATGGGGACCACACCGCCGTAGCCCAGACCCATGACGAACGCGCCTGCGATCAGCCCCGTGTAGTTCTGCACCAGCAACAGGATCAGCAAGCCGCTGCTTAAGAAAGCACAGATCAGATAACCGCAGCGCTGAATACCCAGCCGGTCCATCAGATGACCGGTGAGTGCTTTGCCACTGAAAGAACACACGGCAATGATGGAGTAGAGCAGGGCGGTCGACTGGCCGGTGATGCCCAGGTCTTTTGCGTGCAAGCTGAGGTTGGCGAGCATGCCCAAGGTGACGGCGAGTAAGGAGCCCGACACCACCATCTGCAGCCAAAAAATCTTGCTGCGCAGTAAGTCGGGTATGTTCCAATCGCGGGCATCGACAGCCTGGGCGAGAGGGGTGTCGGCGGCATCCCCTGCCTCATCAGGCTCGCCGCTGAGACCGAGGTCGGCGGGTTCGTTGCGCAATAACCAATAGAAGAGAGGAATGACGGCAAAGCAAATACAGCCGCCAACCATTAATCCCGTTCTCCAGTCCCACTCCAGGAATAGCCACGTCATTAAGGGTGGTACCAGAAAGCCGCCCACGGAGCTCCCGGTCGCGGTCAGACCCAGTGCCAGCCCGCGCCGACGAATAAACCACCGGCTGACCAGCGCCGCACTGGGGATGGCGCCAATCAACAGCACACCTAGAGGGATGAGGCTGGCCCAGACGATCCAGACATGCAAAAGCGTGCCTGCCTGGCTCAGGATCATGAGTCCGAGTCCCATGGCGACCATGCCCATTATCATCAGGTGCCGAATCGACCAGCGGTCGATGAGTATGCCCGCGACCGGTGACAGCAGATTGGTGGCCACCGTGAGGCAAGTCTCAATGAGGTTAATTTGCGCCCGGGGCGCGCCGAACACGTCTTCAAAGGTGGCGGTATAGAGCCCCATGCTCCAGAACACGAATCCCCCCTGAATCAGCTGTCCAGCCCCGGTGGCGAACACGATCCACCACCCGGGGTAGATGCCCTGGCGGGTCGATGCGGTTGAGCGTGGCGTAGCTGGCTGATCTGAAGGGGAGGACATGCTTATTGTTGTGTCCCGAGGCCGGGTAATGCCGCACACCTTAGGCGCTTTGTGGCACCATGGCAAAGACAGTCTCAGCCCGTTGGAGCTCGCCATGCGCCCCCATAAAACCCTGCGCGGACACATTCATTACACCAGTAGCAAGCCCGGTCGCGAGGGGGTGGAGCGCGGTCGTGAGCACTTCGCGATCACCGTGCACGGTGATGGGCGCCGCACCCTGCGCGCGCACTGCGAGATCGACGACGAGCCCAACGTGCTGCGCGATGTCACGCTCACCAAGAACAAGAACTGGGACACGCTCGACGCCTTTGTGCGTTTGTCGCTCGGTGACGAGCAGCAGGGCAGCAGCTGGTTTTACTTTGGTGACACT
>JADHQG010000090.1 GCA_016778045.1 Luminiphilus sp.
TCAAGGCGCGACGCGGTATTAATCCCTTTACCAAGGAGGAGGTGTGGTTCAAGGCTAAACCGGCCAGCATCAGTGTTCGTATTCGCCCGTTAAAAAAGCTGAAGCGGTACGCGAATTGAGCTGCCAGTTAACGCCGAGCTAAATCCTCACGCTCTGCGTATCTTCCACTGTTTCAGCGTTTACGGTACGCTCCGCGCCCTTGTATTACATGCCCTGAGACTCTTGTAGGCGGCCGGCCGAGCGGGGTTTGCCGGAGGAGAAATTCATGCCGATATACGAATACTGCTGTCAGCAATGTGGCCATCGTCTTGAGGCCATTCAAAAAATCGCCGACTCGCCACTGACCGACTGCCCTGAGTGTTCTGCGCCGGCTCTGAAAAAACAGGTCAGTGCGCCGGCGTTTAGGCTCTCCGGCGGGGGTTGGTACGAGACGGATTTTAAAACGGGCGACAAGAAAAATATCGCCGGCGAGCGCAGTGATTCTGGTGGCAAAGCTGACGGCAAATCAGAGACCGCCAGCAAGGCGGGTGACGCCAAGAAGTCGGCCGAAGCTCAGCCCAAAAGCGCGCCAAAAAGCGACACTTCTTCAACAGCCGGCTGAGGATAGGACAGCGACCCATGGAAACAGCGATGCGAACACACTACTGCGGTTTGATTGATGAGGGATTGATCGATCAGACGGTCACGCTATGTGGGTGGGTCGATCGCCGGCGCGACCATGGAGGCGTGATTTTCCTCGACATGCGCGACCGAGAAGGGGTCGTGCAGGTGGTTTTCGACCCCGACACGGAAGAGCATTTTCTGCGGGCTGACAGCGTGCGTAGTGAGTACGTATTGCAAATCACCGGACGCGTGCGTGCGCGAACCGCTGAGACCGTCAATGCCAGCATGGCCTCGGGCCGCATTGAAGTGCTGGGCAAGACACTCGAGATTTTGAATGTCGCCCAAACGCCGCCGTTTCCGCTCGACGCCCACCACTCCGTCGGTGAAGATGTGCGATTGCGTTACCGATACATGGATTTACGTCGCCCGGAGATGCAGCAAAATCTGATTGCTCGGGCTCGTATCACCTCCAGCATCCGTCGGTATTTGGACGACCTGAGCTTTCTCGACATTGAGACGCCCATCCTGACGCGCGCAACACCCGAGGGTGCGCGCGATTATCTTGTTCCCAGCCGCACCCAGCCCGGCGCGTTCTTCGCGCTGCCCCAATCTCCGCAGTTGTTCAAGCAGCTACTGATGGTCTCGGGCTTCGATCGCTACTATCAGATTGCGCGCTGTTTCCGCGATGAGGATTTAAGAGCCGACCGACAACCCGAGTTCACCCAGATCGATATCGAAACCGCTTTTCTGACCGGGGAAGAGGTCATGTCGATCACCGAGGGCATGGTGTGCAGTCTGTTCAAAGAGCAACTCGATATGGACTTGGGTGAGTTTCCGCGCATGACCTGGGCTGAGGCGATGGAGCGATACGGCTCTGACAAGCCTGACCTGCGCATTAGCTGGGAGCTGGTATCCATCGACGATCTGATGGCGGGCGTGGACTTCAAGGTCTTCAGCGGTCCGGCACAGGACCCGAATAGCCGAGTGGCGGCGCTGAAAATCCCCGGTGGCGCTTCGCTGTCGCGCAAGGAAATCGATCATTACACCGATTTTGTCGGCGTCTATGGCGCAAAGGGTCTGGCATGGATCAAGGTCAACGATCGCGCCATGGGCATTGAGGGGTTGCAGTCCCCGATTATTAAATTTATGCCGGACGATACTGTGCTTGAGATGCTCGACAGGCTCGATGCCGCCGATGGCGATATTCTGTTTTTTGGCGCCGACAAGCGAGCGGTAGTGAACGAATCCTTGGGTGCGTTGCGTCTGAAGGTTGCCACTGATTTGGATCAGATCGCCGAGGGCTGGGCGCCACTATGGGTCATCGACTTCCCGATGTTTGAGCGCGATGATCGTGGCGGGATGACGGCACTGCATCATCCTTTTACCTCGCCCGCGTGTTCAGTAGAGGCTTTGCAAGCTGATCCTGAGTCGGCGCTGTCTCAGGCCTATGACATGGTATTGAATGGCAGTGAAATTGGCGGCGGCTCTGTTCGTATCCATGATCAGGCGATGCAGCAGACCGTGTTTGAATTACTGGGTATTGACGAAGCCGAAGCCGAATCGAAGTTTGGATTCTTGCTCAGCGCGTTACGGCATGGTGCTCCGCCCCACGCGGGCCTCGCCTTCGGATTGGACCGGCTGGTGATGCTAATGGTCGGCGGGCAGTCGATTCGCGATGTGATTGCGTTCCCGAAAACCCAGAGTGCCCAGTGTGTCATGACCGAGGCGCCTGGCACTGTCTCCGAGCAACAGCTCCGCGAGCTCTCTCTGCGCCCACGGCGGCCCGATACCCCTGCTCCGGGCTGAGTCGCGATGGCTGGCCACAGTAAATGGGCGAATATCAAGCACCGCAAGGCCGCTCAGGATGCTAAGCGGGGCAAGTTATTTACCAAGCTCATCCGCGAGTTGGTTGTTTCGGCCAGAGCGGGTGGTCCGGTTGTAGAGGACAATCCCCGGCTGCGAGCAGCGGTTGATAAGGCGCTGGGCGCCAATATGAAGCGCGACACCATAGACAACGCCATTGCACGCGGCGCGGGCACGGGCGAAGCCGACAATATGGAGGAGCTCACCTACGAGGGGTATGCCTCCGGCGGTGTCGCGGTGTTGGTGGAGGTCATGACCGATAATCGCAATCGCACTGTCGCTGAGGTGCGACACGCGTTCAGCAAGCGCGGCGGAAACCTCGGCACTGACGGTTCGGTTGCGTACCTGTTTTCACGAACCGGGCTGATCCAATTTGCGCCAGGCGTGGATGAAGAGGCGTTGATTGAGGTCGCGCTTGAGGCGGGTGCCGAGGATATTGTGGCCGCCGAAGATGGTAGCGTCGACGTCACAACGCCTTGGGAGACGATGACAGAGGTCCGCGACGCCTTGATCGCCGCAGGGCTCCAGCCCGAACAGGCTGAAGTCACCATGCTGCCGAGCATTGAGGTACAGGTGGATGCGGACACGGCGCCGAGCGTGATGGGATTGATCGATATGCTCGAGGATCTCGACGACGTTCAAAACGTCTACTCCAACGCAGACATTCCCGAGGAAGTATTGGCCACGCTCTAATGGCCCGCGGCCGGTTGGAGCAGCCATGATCTTTGCGCCGCAATCAGTCACACTAACCACTGGTTTTCGCTGGTCGCCGCTATGACAGTTCTACTCGGTATCGATCCGGGCTCCAGAAAGACAGGTTTCGGCATCATTCGGATTGACCGAAATCAGCCGAGCTATGTCACCAGCGGCACCATCCAGCTCCCGGTGAAAGAACCGCTCGGCGCGCGACTGAAGGTTTTGTTTGAGTCTCTCTCCGAGATCATTGCAACCCACCAGCCTACAGTGGCTGCGATAGAGAGCGTCTTTATGGCAAAAAGCGCCGATTCGGCGTTGAAGCTGGGGCACGCTCGGGGAGCTGCCATGGTCGCCTGTGTGATGAACGACCTTGAGGTGTATGAATATGCGGCGCGCCAGATTAAACAGTCGGTCGTGGGCACTGGCGCAGCCACCAAGCAACAGATTCAACACATGGTGACAGTCTTGCTTGGATTATCGGCGGAGCCAGCTGAGGATGCGGCAGACGGGCTGGCCGCTGCGCTCTGTCACTGCCATACACAAGGCCTCGCTGCCACCCTGGCAGCTCGCGGATTTCGAGCAGGGCGTTTAAGGTAAAGTGGCGCCATGATTGGACAAATTCGCGGCACTTTAATCGGACGGCAGGCCCCCGACATACTGGTTGATGTGGGTGGTATCGGCTATGAAATTCAAGTGCCCATGACCACGGTTTATCAGTTGCCCGAGCTGGGCCAGCCCGTGACCTTACTGACCCATTTCGTGGTCCGCGAGGATGCTCAACAGCTTTTCGGCTTCGCCGAGGCGGCTGATCGGCGATTGTTCCGAGAGCTGATCAAGGTCAGTGGAGTCGGGCCCCGACTGGCCCTGACCTTGCTCTCAGGTATGGACGCCGCTGATTTCGCGCGTTGTTTACAGCGAGACGACGTCGCAGCGCTGGTCGCGTTGCCTGGCGTTGGGCGCAAGACCGCCGAGCGCTTGTTAGTCGAGATGCGGGACAAAGCGGGGGCCTGGCTGGATGAACTGTCACCCGGTGCAGGCGCTGTGTCATCGGCCAGTGGGGTGAAAACGTCCACTGTCGATCAGCGGGCTGAGGCCGAGCAGGCGCTCGTTGCTCTGGGTTACAAATTGACAGAGGCCGCCAAGCTGATTGCCAGCACCGATGCGGCGGCCGATGCGAGTAGCGAGGAATTGATTCGACTGGCATTGCGCATTGCGGGCGGCGCCAAAGGATGAGCGGTGAGCTTCGGAGAGTAAAGCGTGATTGAAACCGATCGACTGGTGGCGGCAGATCGAAGCGAGCAACCCGACGCCGCTGCGGATCGGGCTATCCGGCCGCGCCGTCTTGATGAGTATATTGGTCAGCGTGCGGTCCGGGAGCAGATGGAGATCTTTCTCTCCGCTGCCCGAGGTCGGGGCGAGCCGCTCGACCATACGCTGATATTTGGCCCTCCCGGCCTGGGTAAAACGACCTTAGCCAGCATCATTGCTGAAGAAATGGCAGTCCAGCTCAAGACGACCAGTGGGCCGGTTTTGGAAAAAGCGGGCGACATTGCTGCGCTGATGACTAATCTCGAGCCTGGGGATGTGTTATTCATCGACGAGATTCATCGTTTGAGCCCCTACGTCGAGGAGGTGCTCTATCCCGCGATGGAGGATTACCAGCTCGATATCATGATCGGTGAGGGTCCGGCGGCGCGCTCTATCAAGCTCGACTTGCCGCCCTTCACGCTGGTGGGCGCCACCACGCGAGCGGGTCTGCTCACGTCGCCGCTACGAGACCGCTTCGGTATTGTGCAGCGCCTTGAGTTCTACGATGCAGCTGAGTTAACAGAAATTGTGCGCCGGTCAGCGGGTATTCTGGAAATCCCCTGTGATGACGAGGGGGCCATCGCGATTGCTAAGCGTTCTCGGGGCACACCCCGCATTGCCAATCGCCTGTTGCGTCGGGTGCGGGATTACGCTCAGGTGAAGGCAGACGGCACGGTGACTGGTGATACGGCGGAGGCGGCACTGGATTTGCTAAATGTTGATGCGCAGGGTTTTGATCATCTGGATCGCAGGTTGCTGCTGATGCTGATCGAGAAATTCGACGGTGGCCCCGTTGGTGTCGACAGTTTGGCTGCCGCTTTGTCGGAGGAGCGGGGCACGATCGAAGATGTGCTTGAGCCGTTTCTGATACAGCAGGGATTTATTCTGAGAACCCCTCGCGGCCGCATCGCAACGCGCCATGCCTACGCCCACTTTGGCATCAGCTTTCAGGGGTCAGCGGCCGAGACATTGAGCCTGGATCTGGATAGTTCAACGTGAGCGAGGAATTTTCGCTACCGATTCGTGTCTATATTGAAGATACGGATGCCGGAGGCATTGTTTATTACGTCAACTATCTCAAATATTTGGAGCGCGCCCGTACCGAGCTAATGCGCGCTCTTGGGTGGGAGCGCGCGGCAATCTCTGATCAAGGATGGATGTTTGTCGTCTCAGATCTCGCTGTGACATACCGTCAACCTGCAAGGTTGGACGAGCAGCTCGACGCTACCGCTTTGATACAGCGGGTGGGAGGCGCCACCATCGACTTTTTTCAATCGGTTAGACGAGGTGACACAGTCTTGGTTGAAGGCAACATTCAAATCGCTTGCATTGACGAAGAGCGAGGGCGGCCCCGGCGAATAGACCCCGCACTGCGGGCACAACTGGTCGTGGGATCAACCTCAGAGGAGGCGGCATCATGACGCAGGAACTGGGTCTCATTGAGCTCATGCTCGGCGCCAGCGCTTTGGTGCAAGCGGTCATGCTGATACTGGTGCTGGCATCGCTGTCCTCATGGTTTCTGATTATCCAGCGTGTCATGTTGATGCGTCGTGCCGACGATGAGTTGTTGGTGTTCGAGGAACGGTTCTGGTCCGGCATTGATTTAGCACAGCTTTATCGGGAGGGCAGTGAGGCGGTCTCAGAAGGTCAGCTCCCTACCGGTGTTGAAAGTTTGTTTCGGGCCGGGTTTAAAGAATTCTCTCGGCTTTCGCAGCAAGCGGATATGGACGCAGATGCCATCCTCGAAGGCTCCAGAAGAGCCATGCGGGTGGCGCTCATGCGGGAGACCGATCGCATTGAGCAGCATCTGCCGTTTTTGGCGTCGGTGGGTTCCACCAGCCCGTATATAGGTCTGTTGGGGACGGTCTGGGGGATCATGCACTCGTTTCGGGGGTTGGCCAACGCGACTCAGGCGACACTGGCGACGGTGGCACCCGGAATTTCCGAGGCGCTGATCGCCACCGCGATGGGGTTGTTTGCGGCCATACCGGCCGTCTTGGCATATAACCGTCTGGCGGCGCGCAGTGATGCACTGTTGAATCGCTATGAGACGTTTCTGGATGAGTTTTCGGGGATTCTCCAGCGTGAGACCTATGCGCTGAAAGCGAATCAGTCGTCGAGAGCCTGACCATGCGCAGGCGTCGGATGCTGGCAGAGATCAACGTGGTGCCCTACATCGACGTGATGCTGGTGCTGCTCGTGATCTTTATGGTGACCGCCCCCATGCTCATGCAGGGGGTAGAGGTGGATTTGCCGGATGCCGCG